>NZ_CAESCH010000001.1:357500-425000 GCF_903166545.1 Metabacillus schmidteae
GTGAGGTCGATGGTTCGAGTCCATTTAGGCCCACCATCTCAAATAAAAATATGGGGCCTTAGCTCAGCTGGGAGAGCGCCTGCTTTGCACGCAGGAGGTCAGCGGTTCGATCCCGCTAGGCTCCACCAATGTTCTTTGAAAACTAGATAACGAAAACAATTCAAGTAATTCACTGAGTTTAAACGCTTAGTTTAGTGATTCTCTTAATAATATTTGAATCAGGACATTAAGTAAGTACTTATGTCTTGAGACAAAGGAGAAGCGAAGAGTACGAGGCGGCGAAATGGTTGAGGAGCGGAATGGACGTAATTTGTCCATGAGCACCGCAGAACATGAAGCCAACGAAGTAATCTGAAGCTTATCATTTGTCGAAGGTTAAGTTGTTAAGGGCGCACGGTGGATGCCTTGGCACTAGGAGCCGATGAAGGACGGTACTAACACCGATATGCTTCGGGGAGCTGTAAGTAAGCTTTGATCCGGAGATTTCCGAATGGGGGAACCCACTGCTCGTAATGGAGTAGTATTTTTACCTGAATACATAGGGTAATAAAGGCAGACCCGGGGAACTGAAACATCTAAGTACCCGGAGGAAGAGAAAGCAAACGCGATTTCCTGAGTAGCGGCGAGCGAAACGGAATTAGCCCAAACCAAGAGGCTTGCCTCTTGGGGTTGTAGGACACTCTATACGGAGTTACAAAGGAACGGAGTAAATGAAGAGGTCTGGAAAGGCCCGTCAAAGAAGGTAACAACCCTGTAGTTGAAACTTCGTTCCCTCCAGAGTGGATCCTGAGTACGGCGGGACACGTGAAATCCCGTCGGAAGCAGGGAGGACCATCTCCCAAGGCTAAATACTCCCTAGTGACCGATAGTGAACCAGTACCGTGAGGGAAAGGTGAAAAGCACCCCGGAAGGGGAGTGAAAGAGATCCTGAAACCGTGTGCCTACAAGTAGTCAAAGCCCGTTAATGGGTAATGGCGTGCCTTTTGTAGAATGAACCGGCGAGTTACGATCCCGTGCAAGGTTAAGTTGATAAGACGGAGCCGCAGCGAAAGCGAGTCTGAATAGGGCGAAAGAGTACGTGGTCGTAGACCCGAAACCAGGTGATCTACCCATGTCCAGGGTGAAGTTCAGGTAACACTGAATGGAGGCCCGAACCCACGCACGTTGAAAAGTGCGGGGATGAGGTGTGGGTAGCGGAGAAATTCCAATCGAACTTGGAGATAGCTGGTTCTCTCCGAAATAGCTTTAGGGCTAGCCTTGAAATGAGAGTCTTGGAGGTAGAGCACTGATTGGACTAGGGGCCCCCATCGGGTTACCGAATTCAGTCAAACTCCGAATGCCAAAGACTTATGTTCAGGAGTCAGACTGCGAGTGATAAGATCCGTAGTCAAGAGGGAAACAGCCCAGACCACCAGCTAAGGTCCCAAAGTATACGTTAAGTGGAAAAGGATGTGGAGTTGCTTAGACAACCAGGATGTTGGCTTAGAAGCAGCCACCATTTAAAGAGTGCGTAATAGCTCACTGGTCGAGTGACTCTGCGCCGAAAATGTACCGGGGCTAAACGTATCACCGAAGCTGTGGATTGTTCTTACGAACAATGGTAGGAGAGCGTTCTAAGGGCTGTGAAGCGAGACCGGAAGGACTCGTGGAGCGCTTAGAAGTGAGAATGCCGGTATGAGTAGCGAAAGAGGGGTGAGAATCCCCTCCACCGAATGCCTAAGGTTTCCTGAGGAAGGCTCGTCCGCTCAGGGTTAGTCGGGACCTAAGCCGAGGCCGAAAGGCGTAGGCGATGGCCAACAGGTTGAAATTCCTGTACCACCTCCTCACCGTTTGAGCAATGGGGGGACGCAGAAGGATAGGGTAAGCGCGCTGTTGGATTAGCGCGTCCAAGCAGTTAGGCTGACAACGAGGCAAATCCCGTTGTCACATAAGCTGAGCTGTGATGGCGAGGGAACTATAGTACCGAAGTTCCTGATTCCACACTGCCAAGAAAAGCCTCTAGCGAGGTGAGAGGTGCCCGTACCGCAAACCGACACAGGTAGGCGAGGAGAGAATCCTAAGGTGAGCGAGAGAACTCTCGTTAAGGAACTCGGCAAAATGACCCCGTAACTTCGGGAGAAGGGGTGCTTTTTAGGGTGAATAGCCCGGAAAAGCCGCAGTGAATAGGCCCAGGCGACTGTTTAGCAAAAACACAGGTCTCTGCGAAGCCGCAAGGCGAAGTATAGGGGCTGACGCCTGCCCGGTGCTGGAAGGTTAAGGGGAGAGGTTAGCGCAAGCGAAGCTTTGAACCGAAGCCCCAGTAAACGGCGGCCGTAACTATAACGGTCCTAAGGTAGCGAAATTCCTTGTCGGGTAAGTTCCGACCCGCACGAAAGGCGTAACGATCTGGGCACTGTCTCAACGAGAGACTCGGTGAAATTATAGTACCTGTGAAGATGCAGGTTACCCGCGACAGGACGGAAAGACCCCGTGGAGCTTTACTGTAGCCTGATATTGAATTTTGGTACAGCTTGTACAGGATAGGTAGGAGCCTGAGAAGCCGGAGCGCTAGCTTCGGTGGAGGCGTCGGTGGGATACTACCCTGGCTGTATTGAAATTCTAACCCACAGCCCTGATCGGGCTGGGAGACAGTGTCAGGTGGGCAGTTTGACTGGGGCGGTCGCCTCCTAAAATGTAACGGAGGCGCCCAAAGGTTCCCTCAGAATGGTTGGAAATCATTCGTAGAGTGTAAAGGCACAAGGGAGCTTGACTGCGAGACCTACAAGTCGAGCAGGGACGAAAGTCGGGCTTAGTGATCCGGTGGTTCCGCATGGAAGGGCCATCGCTCAACGGATAAAAGCTACCCCGGGGATAACAGGCTTATCTCCCCCAAGAGTCCACATCGACGGGGAGGTTTGGCACCTCGATGTCGGCTCATCGCATCCTGGGGCTGTAGTCGGTCCCAAGGGTTGGGCTGTTCGCCCATTAAAGCGGTACGCGAGCTGGGTTCAGAACGTCGTGAGACAGTTCGGTCCCTATCCGTCGTGGGCGTAGGAAATTTGAGAGGAGCTGTCCTTAGTACGAGAGGACCGGGATGGACGCACCGCTGGTGTACCAGTTGTCTTGCCAAAGGCATAGCTGGGTAGCTATGTGCGGAAGGGATAAGTGCTGAAAGCATCTAAGCATGAAGCCCCCCTCAAGATGAGATTTCCCATCACATTAGTGAGTAAGATCCCTGAAAGATGATCAGGTTGATAGGTCAGAGGTGGAAGCGCGGTGACGTGTGGAGCTGACTGATACTAATCGATCGAGGACTTAACCTAATAAAAGCGTAAGCTTAGTGAATTGAATTGTGAATCGTTATCTAGTTTTGAAGGAACATGCCTTCAAACTTTATATTATTTGGTGATGATGGCGAAGAGGTCACACCCGTTCCCATGCCGAACACGGAAGTTAAGCTCTTCAGCGCCGATGGTAGTTGGGGGTTTCCCCCTGTGAGAGTAGGACGTCGCCAAGTAAGAAGAGGAAAAAGATCAGTAGAGATACTGGTCTTTTTTTGTATGGATTTAAAAAATAAAATAAACCGAAGGTTTAGTCTGTAAAGAGGTAGAGACAAAGTAACCTTACTAGCCTGAGGCTTGGGAGAAGCATATTAAGGAACTTCTACTAAGAGCGCCACGTCCTGTGGCAACGTAGAAGTCAGCACATCCTGTGCAAGTAAGGAAGCGCCGAGAGAGAAGACCGGAATGTGCGCAGTTGGCACATGAGGATCTGAACGAACAAGCTGACGCGGAGATTCGCCGCTTATCGCAAGCCGAAATCCGAACACGGAAGTTAAGCTCCAGCGCCGATGGTAGTTGGGGGTTTCCCCCTGTGAGAGTAGGACGTTGCCAAGTAAGAAGAGGAAAAAAGATCAGTAGAGATACTGGTCTTTTTTTGTATGGATTTAAAAAATAAAATAAACCGAAGGTTTAGTCTGTAAAGAGGTAGAGACAAAGTAACCTTACTAGCCTGAGGCTTGGGAGAAGCATATTAAGGAACTTCTACTAAGAGCGCCACGTCCTGTGGCAACGTAGAAGTCAGCACTTCCTGTGCAAGTAAGGAAGCGCCGAGAGAGAAGACCGGAATGTGCGCAGTTGGCACATAAGGATCTGAACGAACAAGCTGACGCGGAGATTCGCCGCTTATCGCAAGCCGAAATCCGAACACGGAAGTTAAGCTCCAGCGCCGATGGTAGTTGGGGGTTTCCCCCTGTGAGAGTAGGACGTCGCCAAGTAAGAAGAGGGAAAAGATCAGTAGAGATACTGGTCTTTTTTTGTTTGATATGGAGTTTACGTGTATGTAGATTTTTTGTGAATTTTGTAGAATAGTAGATAAATTAAAATAATCGAAGATAAGTTGCTGAAAATCGAAGATAAAATGAAATAATCGTTGATAAATCTTCATAATCGAAGATAAATTAACTTAACACCCTACTAATGTGTGCGCAGATGGCACATGAGGATCTGAACGAACAAGCTGACACGGAGATTCCGCTTATCGCAAGCTGAAATCCGAAACTAAAGCCCATAGTTAATTAAAAAGATCAGTACAGATACTGGTCTTTTTTTGTATGAATTAAATAATTAAAGTGAAAACCAGGTCTAGTCTGTAAAGAAGCAGAGACAAAGTACTAAGTATGATATAGGTAAAAAAAAGATGAAGGGCCATAACTTGCGCTGGATAAAACAGTCACGTATTAAGCCCAAAATCATACTATGATTAACATCAATATTTAAATTCAAAATTGTGTATACAATGATACTTTTTGGTAAAAATAAAAGTATGGAGGTGGAGATTTTGAATTCAAATAGTTTACAAAAGTCTCTTGGGGAAACATGTATTATATGTGATGAGAAAAAGGAGTTAGGAATTTACCTTTATACAAGTTTTATATGTGTAGAATGTGAAAAAGAAATGACAAGCACTCAAACATCTGACCCTAAGTATAAATATTATTTAGAAAAGTTAAGAAGAGTAAAAAACTCACCACTATATTCATAGAATCCTAAGGCTGATTGAAATCAGTCTTTTTTTATAGGTAAGAAAGTTGAAAATTTCGAACTTAGTGTAGGTGTCTAGCTCCAGGTGCCATCGGCTCGAGGTCATAAGTCAAATAGGAATTGAATGCAAAGAACGCCTTCAATTCCTATTTGACTTATGCTTGTCGCCGATAAGCGGGCGCCTTGCACTTTTCGTATTTGTTTGTGCTATATGATGAATCTGTATATACTCAGGTAAGTTAGTATTGTTATAATGATTTTATCTATAAAAAAGGACGTTGATTAATAATGGAAACGCCTCTTTATTCTGCTCTATTAAACCATGCTAATGCTAAACCTTTGTCTTTGCATGTCCCCGGCCATAAAAACGGAGCAGTTTTTTTAAAAGAAGCAAACCATCTCTATAGAGATATCTTACATATAGATGTAACTGAATTAACAGGACTGGATGACTTACATGATCCACAGGATGTTATTCTAGCAGCACAGCAGCTTACAGCAAATGTATATGGGGTGAAAAACTCCTATTTTTTAGTAAATGGTTCAACGGTGGGAAATTTAGCAATGATTTTGTCAACATGCGAGGAGGGTGATGAGGTCCTTGTACAGAGAAACTCCCATAAATCAATTATGTATGGATTACAGCTTGCTGGAGTAAAACCAATCTTTTTATCACCAAAAATGGATGAAGAGTACCATGTTCCTAGTTATATTGAGATCGAAACGGTAAGAGAAGCACTAGATCTCTTTCCAAATGCCAAAGCACTAATCTTAACAAGTCCAAACTATTATGGTCTATCTATTGACCTTAAAGAGATCGTTACATTAGCACATGGACATGGAATACCAGTACTTGTTGATGAAGCACATGGTGCCCACTTTATAATAGGAAATGGATTTCCTCCATCTGCTATAGAGGCTGGAGCTGACATTGTCATTCATTCAGCACATAAAACTTTACCAGCCATGACAATGGGTTCATACCTCCATTTTAATAGTAACTATATTAATCAAGAAACAATAGAGACCTATCTATCTATGCTTCAAAGTAGCAGTCCTTCTTATCCAATTATGGCATCTCTTGATATAGCTCGTGCGTACTTAAAAGGAATAATAGACGATAAAAAGCAGGGGGATATTATCAAATCAGTCAAGGATGTCAAAACATACATTAACTCAATTAGCGGAATAGAAGTAGTCGAATCAATTGATCCAGTTGTACATAATGATCCATTAAAAGTAACAATAAGATCGACAAACAAACTATCTGGCTATCAATTGCAGGAACTCTTTGAGGCAAATAATATCAATGTGGAATTAGCTAATTATTATCATTGTTTATGTATCTTACCACTTGCCGATAGTTCCTTTATTATCAATAAATTAAAACATCTGAACTTAAGTTTAAAGAAAACAGAACGACCATATAAAATAAAAGCAAAGTCACAAGAACAAAAAGGAAAAAGGATACAATCTTTAGATATTCCTTACTCACATCTAAAAAAATATAAAAAAAGGATAGTAGAGATGGAAAAAGCAGTTGGATATTACTCTGCAGAAGCAATTATTCCTTATCCTCCTGGTATTCCACTTATTATTGTTGGAGAAAAAATAACAACAGAGTTAATAGAAAAGATTAAAGAACTGCTTGAACTGGGAGTAAACATTCAAGGAGATCATCATATAAAAAAAGGAAAAATAAGTATTTATATGAAATGAAGGTGAAGTGTTTGAAGGGTAAATTTATTACATTCGAAGGACCTGAGGGAGCAGGAAAAACCTCTGTTCTTGAAGTATTAATGAAAGAAGTAAATAATAATAATAATATGGATGCTGTTTTCACTAGAGAACCGGGTGGTATTCGTATATCGGAAAAAATACGTGAGGTTATTTTGAATAAAGAGCATACTGAGATGGATTCACGAACAGAGGCTTTATTATATGCTGCAGCAAGAAGACAACATCTTGTGGAAAGAGTTATCCCGGCAATAGAAACTGGACAAATTGTATTCTGTGACCGCTTTATTGATAGTTCTCTAGCATATCAAGGCTATGCTAGGGGATTGGGAATAAATGAAGTATTATCAATAAATGAATTTGCTATTAATGGATTAATGCCTGATCTTACATTTTATTTTAAAATAGACCCAAAGGTAGGTTTACAAAGGATATCAAAAAGTTCAGTAAGAGAGAAAAATCGCCTTGATTTAGAGGACTTAACTTTTCACCAAAAAGTCCAAGAAGGATATGAAAAAGTCATTAACATGTTTCCAGAAAGAATTGTTGTTATTGATGCTGAAAAATCACTTGAAGAAGTTGTCGAAGAAGTGAAGAAAGAATTAAAAAAGGTAATTTCTTTTTAATAAGGCAAGAAAGGTTTAAATTTGGGACTTAGTGTAGGTATCTAGCTCGCTTTTCTTAGTTAACATAAAATTACCATTAAACGAGCAATGATTCACTTAAATGAACATGTTACAATAAAAGGAGGCTTCTCTAAAATGAAGTTAATTATTGTGGTTGTACAGGATCAAGATAGTAACAAGTTATTGAATGTGCTTACTGACTATAATTTCCGAGTTACTAAATTATCTAGTTCAGGTGGATTTCTAAAATCGGGCAATACAACATTTATGATAGGGACAGAAGATATACGAGTGGATAAGGCTTTGCAAATAATAAAGGATAATTGTAAGTCAAGAGATCAACTAGTCGCTCCAGTATCGCCGATGGGCGGAAATGCGGATTCGTTTATTCCATATCCAGTTGAAGTAGAAGTAGGCGGTGCAACTGTATTTGTTCTTCCTGTCGAGCAGTTTCATCAATTTTAATAAAATCATCTTAATGGCAACAATGCCATGGAGGTAAAGGATGAAAATTAGTCAAGATATTAGGTCATCGATGGACAAGAGGGGGATAGAGCAAAAGGTTGCTCAAACATCCACCAAGGGATTCCATGATTTAATTGTTAAACAAGGAAGTAAGCTTCAAAATGAACAACTGAATAAGTTATTGGTTGATATAGATAGTGCCGGACGTAGATTAGCAAAATCCCGCAACTTTAGTGACCTTTCCAAATATAAACTTTTAGTGAAAAAATTTATTCATGAAGCTGTTGAGTTCGGCATGAATATGAAGCAATCCAGAAGTTGGGATTATAATGGAAATAGTCGCGCATTAAAAATAGTTGAGCAAGTCGATGAATCATTAGTTCAATTAGCAGACGAGATGATAAGTAAGGAAGGCTCTACAATAGATATTCTTGCAAAAATAGGCGAGGTTAAGGGATTACTTATTAACCTTTATACGTAGAGAGTGATGAGTATGACGAAAAATTGGAGTGAATTAAGTTCATATCAGCCGAGGGTTATGAAACTGTTAACAAATAGTATAATGAAAGACAGGCTGGCACATGCATATCTTTTTGAAGGAAAAAAAGGTACTGGAAAAAGAGAAGTAGGGATTCTTTTAGCAAAAAGCTTTTTCTGTGAAAATCTTCAAAACTATGAACCATGTGAAATTTGTAGGAATTGCAAAAGAGTAGAATCGGGCAATCATCCTGATGTACATCTTGTTGAACCGGATGGACTTTCGATTAAAAAAGGACAAATTCAGGCACTGCAGGAGGAATTTTCAAAATCAGGAGTTGAATCAAATAAAAAACTTTATATGATTGTTCATGCAGATAAGATGACAGTTAATGCAGCAAACAGTTTACTAAAGTTTTTAGAAGAACCTAATGCTAATACAATTGCAATTCTCATAACAGAGCAGTATCATAAAATGTTGAATACGATTTTATCACGGTGTCAATTGTTACCTTTTCAACCATTGCAACCAAAAGCGATTGAAATGAGGTTGAAAGATTCAGGTATAGCTACACATATAGCTTCATTAGTTGCTCAGTTAACCAATGATACAGACGCAGCTTTTAGTCTGTCAAAAGATGATTGGTTTGCGCAGGCTAGATTGAAAGTGATAAAATTATATGAAATCCTCACCACTCGAAAAGGACAGGCACCTTTGTATATACACACAGAGTGGATGAACTTTTTTAATGAAAAGGAAAAGCAGGAAACAGGGTTAGACTTGTTATTATATATATATAAAGATGTCTTATCTGTTCAATTAGGAAATGATGAACATGTGATCTACCAGGACATCATTCAACAAATTAAACAGCATGCCCTTCAGATAACTCAAAGAAGTGTGACTGAGAAGGTAACTTCTATATTAGAAGCTAAGAAACGGCTTCATGCCAATGTAAATCCGCAATTATTATTGGAACAATTGGTTTTAACATTGCAGGAGGGATAAGTTTGTATAATGTTGTAGGAGTTCGCTTTAAAAAAGCGGGCAAAATTTATTATTTCGACCCTAATGGTCTTCAAATAGAGGATGATGATTTTGTCATTGTGGAAACAATAAGAGGGGTTGAATATGGCAAAGTCGTCTTAAACAATAAACAAGTAGAGGAAAACGATGTTGTTTTGCCTTTGAAAAAAGTTATTCGCCTTGCTGATGAAAAGGATCGGTTAATGGTACAGGAAAATCAGGAGGCTGCATCTGAAGCATACCATGTTTGTCAGAAGAAGGTTTCAGATCATGGTTTAGACATGAAGTTGGTTGATGTGGAATATACATTTGACCGAAATAAAGTGATCTTCTATTTTACAGCAGATGGACGTGTTGATTTTAGAGAGCTTGTTAAAGATTTGGCTGCTATTTTCAAAACAAGAATAGAGCTGCGCCAAATTGGTGTTCGTGATGAGGCAA
This sequence comes from Metabacillus schmidteae, assembly GCF_903166545.1. Taxonomy (NCBI): domain Bacteria; kingdom Bacillati; phylum Bacillota; class Bacilli; order Caryophanales; family Bacillaceae; genus Metabacillus; species Metabacillus schmidteae. The sequence continues at coordinate 367,295 of NZ_CAESCH010000001.1, forward strand.
AAATGCTGGGTGGAATCGGACCTTGTGGTCGGATGTTATGTTGCTCCACATTCCTCGGGGATTTTGAGCCTGTATCTATTAAGATGGCAAAGGACCAAAATTTGTCACTGAATCCAACGAAAATTTCCGGCTTATGTGGAAGATTAATGTGTTGTCTTAAATATGAAAATGATGAGTATGAATCTGCCAAGGAACAACTTCCTGATTTAGGAGAAATGATTGGGACTCCAAATGGATTAGGGAAAGTAGTTGGTTTAAATATATTAGAGAAGATTCTACAGGTAAACCTTGTGGAACAAGAACGCGTGGTTGAATACACTTGGGATGAATTGCAGAAAGAAGGCGTAGTTCCAATGCAATCCACAGATTGATGAGGTGGAACAAGTGGATAAGAAAGAAATATTTGAATCTGTCAGTAGTATGGAGGAACAAATAGGGTCTTTATATACTCAATTAGGTGAGCTTAAGCAACATTTAGGAGAACTTATCGAAGAAAATCATCATTTACAAATTGAAAATGAGAACCTACGCCGACGATTAGATTCAACAATGACTGATACAAAGAGCTCAACTAAAACAAAAAAGACAAAAGCAAAGGATCATCAGCGAAAGAAACAAAATCAGCAGGTTGATATAGGAGAAGGCTACGACAATTTAGCAAGACTTTATCAAGAAGGTTTCCATATTTGCAACCTACATTATGGAAGTATTCGTAAAGATGGAGATTGTTTATTTTGCTTATCATTCCTAAATAAGAAATAATAGAACTGACTCATACTGATTGTGTCCAAAAGACCAATTCACTGATATGTGTCAGTCTTTTTTTATGCTAAAGAAACGAGTCTTTCACTAAATGACATTTTTTCGAAATGGTAAGATAGCTAATTCGTTTGATTTAAAGGAGAAATAAATTTATGGTTAAGTTAATAGGAGATGAGAGGTTAGATTATTTATTAGCCGAGAATTTACGGATCATCCAAAGTCCATCCGTCTTTTCATTTTCATTGGATGCGGTGTTATTATCCAGGTTCGCTTATATGCCTATACAAAAAGGGAATATTATTGATCTTTGTACAGGAAACGGTATTGTTCCTCTTATTCTTAGTACAAGAACAAAAGGTCAAATTACTGGGGTAGAAATACAAGAAAGACTCTATGATATGGCAGTAAGAAGTGTACAATATAACAAGCTGGATCAACAAATTATGCTTATCCATGGAGATCTTAAGAATATGCCAGAGGAACTTGGACATGGAAAGTTTGATGTTGTTACATGTAATCCGCCTTATTTTAAAACGCCACAGAAGGATAAACAAAATTTAAATGAACATTTGGCTATCGCCAGACATGAAATTTTATGTACATTAGATGATGTAATTAAGGTGAGCAGTCAGCTTGTTAAACAAGGCGGTAAGGTTGCCATTGTGCATAGACCTGGGAGGTTAGTGGACCTTGTTGAATCAATGAGGAAATATGGCATTGAGCCAAAAAGGCTACAATTTGTCTATCCTAAGCAAGGGAAAGAAGCAAACACTGTCTTAATTGAAGGCATTAAGGGTGGTCAAGCTGATCTAAAGTTGCTACCTCCGATATTTGTATATGATGAACATCATGAGTATACACCGGTTATTAAAGAAATTTTATATGGAAAAGAAGCGGATAAAGAATAGGCAACACTATATATAGGAGTAGAATAAATGGAAAAGGAAGCTCACTATTTTTATGTGTTAGAATGTAGTGATGGAAGCTATTATGCAGGTTATACAGTAGATATTGAAAGGCGTTTACACAATCATAACACCGGTAAAGGTGCAAAATATACAAGAGGGAGAACTCCTGTAAAACTTTTATACTCAGAAGAGTTCGATTCAAAAAGTGAAGCATTGAAAATGGAAATCAAATTTAAAAAGTTTTCTAAGAAAAAGAAACAATCATATATAGAAGGCAGGTGAAGGGAATATGCTACATACCCAAAAAAGTTTTATTCATAATGAAAATGAAATAGGTGATTTATTTTTAGTGCCAACACCGATTGGTAACTTGGAAGATATGACCTTTCGGGCTATAAAGGTTTTGAAAGAAGTGGACCTTATCGCAGCAGAAGATACACGTCAGTCAAAAAAATTATGTAACCATTTTGAAATTGATACGCCAATCTTTAGCTATCATGAACATAATAAAGGAAGCAGTGGACAAAAGATCATTGAGTATTTACATGAAAATAAGAGTGTTGCATTAATTAGCGATGCTGGAATGCCGACAATATCAGACCCGGGCAGTGAACTGGTGCAACAAGTTTTAGAATCAGGTGCGAAGGTAATTCCACTACCAGGTGCTAATGCAGCGTTAACAGCACTTATTGCTTCAGGAATTACACCACAGCCATTTTACTTTTTTGGCTTTTTAGATCGACAAAAGAAAGAGAAAAAAAATCAATTAACTTCATTAAGTACTCGAAAAGAAACTTTTATTTTATATGAGTCACCTCATCGCCTAAAAGAAACACTACAATTAATGCTTGAATGCTTAGGGAATAGATCTATTTGTTTATCAAGAGAATTAACAAAGAAGTTTGAAGAATTCATAAGAGGTAATATAAAAGATGTTATAGCTTGGTCTGAGGAAAATGAAATACGTGGAGAATTTTGTATTATTGTCGAAGGTTCTAATGAAGAAGTAATTGATGACAAAGATATTTGGTGGGATTCTCTTAATGTAAAAGAACATGTTGAGCACTACATAAAAGAAGGATTATCGTCAAAGGATGCTATTAAAAAGGTAGCACTTGACCGAAGTGTTCAAAAAAGAGATGTGTATCAGGCATATCATATAGAATAGTTTTAAAAAAAGGGATCAGAATTGATCCCTTTTTATCATTATTTATTTACTAATTGATTTTTAATTTCAGTTAAAATTTGCTCTGCGCCCTCACGGCTTAAAACTAGCTTGCCATTAGCTAACGCTAAGTTATCGTCAGAAACTTCTCCAGTAATTTGACAAGTCATATTTGGTTTATATTTTTTAAGAATAATTTTATCATCATCAACGTAAATTTCTAATGCATCCTTTTCAGCAATACCTAGAGTACGGCGTAATTCAATAGGGATAACTACGCGACCTAACTCATCAACTTTACGTACAATTCCAGTAGATTTCATAATTTAGTAATCTCCTCTCAATTTATATCTATTTATGTTTTTTTGCTATACTTCGTCAATATTCGACAAAAACTGATTTGCTTTTTAAGCATATCAGTGTTTCCAATAAACGTCAATCATTTTTATTATATTTCCATGTAAAAAAATAGGTGATACTAAATAACCTTAATCTAGAGGGGTTTTATCCACTATATACCCACAAATTATGTATTTAAAACCTATTTTTGGAAGTTTGGGTTTATGAAATATGTCCTTATTTCCCCAATTATTAATACTAAAATTTCGACAAAAACAAAAACAAAATGTCGAATTGGAGAAATGTTAAAACTTTAGGTATATATCCTTGATATTAGAGGTTAAGATGGTATCATAAAGAGTATGAAAAAGTCTGAGATGGTTAGGTTAGTAAGGGCTACTTTATTGATCAATAATCTTTAGATATATAAGAGTACCAGTAGTACCTTTTGGATTAGGGTATTTGAATAGCATTAAGGTTAAATGGTTTCTTATCGCTCTCGTCCTTTGGGCGAGGGCCTTTTTGATGACTGCAAGGTACTTAATTTACTAGTTAGCATAAGGAGGTTATACAATGGAAAATAATCAAAACACATTTTATATTACAACTCCGATCTATTATCCGAGTGGAAAGTTACATATTGGACATGCTTATACGACCGTAGCAGGTGATGCAATGGCACGCTATAAACGTATGCGCGGCTTTGATGTAATGTATTTAACAGGTACAGATGAGCACGGTCAAAAGATTCAAAGAAAAGCAGAAGAAAGTAATATTACTCCACAGCAGTATGTTGATGGAATTGTGTCAGGGATAAAAGAGCTTTGGGGGAAAATGGACATTTCTTATGATGATTTCATTCGAACTACTGAAGATCGACATAAAGTAGTAGTGGAAAAAATCTTTGCCAAGCTTGTTGAGCAAGGTGATATCTACTTAGATGAATATGAAGGTTGGTATTCTGTACCAGATGAAACATTTTATACTGAGCTTCAGCTCATCGACCCAATCAAGGAAAACGGAAAAATCGTTGGAGGAAAAAGTCCTGACAGTGGTCATCCGGTAGAATTAGTAAAGGAAGAATCATATTTCTTTAAGATGAGTAAATATGCAGATCGACTGTTAGCGTTCTATGAAGAAAATCCCGAATTCATTCAACCCGAATCAAGAAAGAATGAAATGATAAATAACTTCATTAAACCTGGTCTTGAGGATTTAGCGGTATCAAGAACAACCTTTGATTGGGGAGTAAAAGTACCTGGAGATCCTAAGCATGTTATTTATGTCTGGATTGATGCTCTTTCGAACTATATTACTGCACTTGGATATGGAACAGAGCAAGATGAAAAATATAAAAAATACTGGCCAGCAAATGTCCATATTGTAGGGAAGGAAATTGTGCGTTTCCATACCATCTATTGGCCAATCATGTTAATGGCTTTAGATTTACCACTTCCAAAGAAAGTATTTGCTCATGGCTGGCTTTTGATGAAAGATGGTAAGATGTCAAAATCTAAAGGAAATGTAGTAGATCCTGTTACATTAATTGATAAATATGGTTTAGATGCTCTTAGATATTATTTATTAAGGGAAGTTCCTTTCGGATCTGATGGAGTCTTTACTCCGGAAGGGTTTATTGATCGTGTTAATTATGACTTAGCAAATGACTTAGGTAATTTGTTAAACCGTACTGTAGCTATGATAGATAAATATTTCGAAGGGGAAATTCCTACATTTAATGGAAGTCAGACAGAATTTGATGATCAACTTGTTAAGTCTTCACAAGAAACAATAAAGAAATATGAAGATGCTATGGAAAATATGGAATTCTCAATTGCTCTTTCATCTCTCTGGCAATTTATTAGCAGAACGAATAAGTACATTGATGAAACACAACCTTGGGTATTAGCGAAAAACGAAGAAGATCGTGATAAACTGGCTTCGGTTATGGTTCATCTAGCTGAGTCTTTACGAATCACAGCTGTTTTATTAAAACCGTTCTTAACTGAGACTCCAAATAAAATATTCAGCCAGCTAGGTATTCAAACAGAGGAATTACTGAATTGGGATAGCCTTCAAACATTTGGACAGATTAATCAAACAAAAGTAAACAAACAGGCACCAATCTTCCCTCGATTAGAAGTGGAAGAGGAAGTAAATTATATTAAAGAACAAATGAAAGGCTCTACTCCTGTTGTGGAAGCTGAAGAGAAACAGGAACCTGCTGCTCCTCAAGAAGAAGAGATTACAATTGATGACTTTATGAAAGTTGACTTAAGGGTGGCAGAGGTTCTTCATGTCGAACCTGTAAAAAAAGCAGACCGTCTGTTGAAAATTCAGTTAGATTTAGGTTATGAAAAAAGACAAGTTGTTTCTGGTATAGCAAAACATTACAAACCAGAAGAGCTAGTAGGTAAAAAAGTTATCTGCGTTGTTAATTTAAAGCCTGTAAAGCTACGCGGTGAATTATCTCAAGGGATGATTTTAGCCGGTTCACAAGGTGATTTACTTTCAATTGCAACGGTCGATTCTGACCTTCCAAATGGTTCAAGAGTAAAATAATCTTAATCTGAGCGTCTTATTTATAATGAGACGCTCAATTTTTTTAACCTTTCAAATGTGAAATTCTTGGAGAAAACTGCCGAAACATAAAATGTTTCACGTGTAACATTTTGTAAAACACAAATTAGATTTGTCGAATAAAGTAAAAGAAGGGAGTAATAAAGATGCTTTTTGATACACATGCTCATTTAAACGCAATTCAATTCGATGAGGATTTAGAGGAAGTAATAGAAAGAGCAAAAATGGAAAAAGTTACACACATTGTTGTTGTTGGATTTGATAAAGAAACTATTACAAAAGCAATGGAGCTTACAGACAAATATGACATGATATATGCTGCTGTAGGTTGGCATCCTGTAGATGCAATAGATATGACAGATAAGGATTTACAATGGATTAAAGAGTTGGCTTCACATCCAAAAGTAGTCGCTATAGGTGAGATGGGACTAGATTATTATTGGGATAAATCACCAAGGGATATACAAAAGGAAGTTTTCCGGAAACAAATCCAATTAGCTAAAGAGGTACAACTGCCAATTATTATTCATAACCGTGATGCAACAGAAGATGTGGTGAAAATACTACAAGAAGAGAAAGCTAGTGAAGTAGGAGGAATCATGCATTGCTTTACAGGTAGTTTAGAGGTTGCGAAGCAATGCATGGATATGAACTTCTTTATTTCATTTGGTGGCCCTGTTACCTTTAAAAATGCAAAGAAACCGAAGGAAGTTGCAAAAGAAATTCCAATGGATCGATTACTAATTGAAACCGATTGCCCTTATTTAACTCCACACCCATTTAGAGGGAAACGAAATGAACCAAGTTATGTGAAGTATGTGGCTGAGCAAATTGCTGAGCTAAGAGAAGTGGATTTTGAAGAAATTGCTCAAAAAACATCCGACAATGCAATGAAAGTATTCGGCATAACTCGATAACGAAAGTTGTCGAGTTATGCAGGAGCTTGTCCACTTTTTCAAGAAAATCATTCTGTTCTACATGTCTTAACTTCCTCATAGTATAACTTTGTCGATAACTCTTACTTCACTTTTCCTGACTTTTTAAGCATAATTATGAGTACGTTGGAAAAATGAGACAACGCCCAAAGGGTTGACAAGACGAAAGATACTCTATATAATCCACGAGGAAGAAGGAGGCGGTTTTCATTTTTACTGGAAATATGAAAAAGCTGTTTTCCGAAAAAGTAATAAGAAACAAATTTGTCCTTTCTGCTGCTAGTTTAATAGTTTTAGGATCTGGATCTGCGTACGGTACATATGAGTTAACAAAAGACTCTGTCTCATTAACGATTAACGGTAAAGAAGAAATAGTCCGTACCCATGCAAACACAGTTAGCGATTTACTAAAAGAGAATGAAATAGATATAAGACAAGAAGATGAAATATCACCAGCTACTAATCAAGAAATTAAAGATGATATGAAGATTGCCTATAAAGCAGCAAAACCGATTAAAGTTGCAATGGGTGATGAACGAAGGACAATTTGGACAACAGCGGATACAGTTAAAGAACTGATACAACAAGAGAATATTGACGTCACTGAGCATGATCGAATTGAACCAGCTTTAGATACAGTAATTAAGAACGACTTGTCACTAACAATTGATAAAGCATTTCAAATTACACTAAATGTTGGCGAAGAAGAAAAGCAACAAGTTTGGACTACTTCGACTACTGTCGCTGACTTTTTAAAGAATCAAGATGTTCAATTAAATGAATTAGACAAAGTTGAACCTGCTCTAACAGATGAATTAACTGAAAAGAGTAATGTCATAGTAACCCGGATAGAAAAAGTCACCGATGTAGTGGAAGAACCGATCGCCTTTAATGTTGTAGAAAAGAAGGATGACAACATTGAGAAAGGTGTACAAAAAGTTATCAACTCAGGAAAAGAAGGTAAGCAAGAAAAGCATTACGAGGTAACAATTGAAAACGGTCAAGAAAAAGAAAGAAAACTATTAAAAACTGAAACAGTTCAAAAGAGTGAAGACCGTGTGGTTGCTCTGGGAACAAAACCTGTCCAAGTAAGTACTGTTTTAGCCTCCCGCGGAGATGATTCTGTTTCAAAAGAGTTTTATGTGAATTCAACGGCCTATACTGCAAATTGTAATGGATGTTCCGGAACCACTGCCACAGGAATGAATTTACGAGCGAATCCAAATGCAAAAGTTATTGCTGTTGATCCTAATGTTATTCCTTTGGGAACAAAAGTATATGTCGAGGGCTATGGATATGCAGTTGCTGCTGATACTGGTTCTGCTATTAAAGGGAACAAAATTGATGTGTTTTTATCATCAAAATCAGCTGCCTATCGATGGGGTTCGAAAAAAGTAAAAATTAAAATTTTAGAATAGATTGACAGAGGATCTTTATTCCTCTGTTTTTTATTTTTATTCAATCCTCTCGGTACTCAGGTTCTTTTTCAGGCTCACACTTTTGTTCCTTTTAAAAGGAATGTATACTATTTATATCTCTTCAATACATAAGACGTAATTACTTGGGAAAAAGTTTCAACTTTTTTGGAGGAAATATGAAAATAAAAGAAATTATTGTTGTAGAAGGAAAAGACGATACTACAGCTATAAAGAGGGCTGTTGATGCAGATACAATTGAAACAAACGGATCTTCAATAGGAGAAAGTGTTATTGAACAAATTAAATTGGCTCAACAAACTCGTGGAGTCATTTTATTTACTGATCCGGATTTTCCTGGTGAAAAAATTCGAAGGACCATTGCAGACCTAGTACCCGGCTGTAAGCATGCATTTTTGCCAAAAGATGAAGCAAGGCCTAAAAGAGGCAAAGGAATAGGGGTTGAGCATGCGTCGATTGAGTCTATCCGTCATGCTCTACATGCAGTTAAGGAAGAAATGCAGGAATTTACAAGTGAGATTGCTATGGATGATTTACTTGACGCCGGTTTAATAGGTGGAAATAAGGCTAAGGATAGACGGGAAAAATTAGGATTACTTTTAAAAATAGGTTATACAAATGGAAAGCAACTACATAAAAGGTTGCAAATGTTTCAAATATCCAGAGAAGACTATTTAAGAGCTATCAACAAAATCCTGCAGGAGGAAAACGAGTGATGATGAAGGATATAGCAACCCCAGTTCGAACGAAAGCTATTTTAGAGAAGTATGGATTTTCGTTCAAAAAAAGCTTAGGACAAAATTTCTTGATTGAGCCAAATGTTCTTTCTAGAATAGTTGACCATGCTGAGGTAACTGATAAAACAGGTGTAATTGAAATTGGACCTGGTATTGGTGCACTTACTGAACAGCTGGCAAGAAGAGCAAAACGTGTTATTGCATTTGAAATTGATCAACGTTTACTACCTATACTTAATGAAACGTTAGAGCCGTATAAGAATGTAAAAGTTATCCATCAAGATGTTTTAGAAGCAAATTTAACTAAAGCAATTGAAGACTCATTCCATGATTGTGAAGAAATTATGGTTGTTGCGAATTTACCTTATTATGTGACCACACCAATTATTATGAAGCTTCTAGAAGATAAACTACCATTAAAGGGTATTGTCGTTATGCTTCAAAAAGAAGTTGCTGATCGAATATCAGCGTCCCCTTCCACGAAGGAGTATGGCTCGCTTTCAATTGCCGTTCAATATTATACAGAAGCAAAAACAGTTATGACTGTACCAAAAACAGTGTTTGTACCGCAGCCAAATGTAGATTCTGCCATTATCCGCTTATTGGTGAGATATGAACCAATTGTTGAACTAGAGGACGAAGATTTCTTCTTTCAAATTGTCCGTGCAAGCTTTGCTCAAAGGAGAAAAACGTTATTAAACAATCTTGTTCATTATCTCCCAAACGGAAAAGAACAGAAAATAAAGATTGAAGAAGCACTTCATGGAATTGGAATTGATGGGAAGAGAAGAGGAGAATCACTTTCAATTGAAGAGTTTGCTAAACTAAGTGATACCTTAGCCGAAATAGTAAACAAATGATAAAATTCAGGGGTTAATCCTCTGGATTTTTTTATTTATAAATAATAAAATTCATAAACTGTAGATATGCGCTTATTTGCCTGGGCTGACAGGGCATCTGTATTTTCGTTCTTTTCTTTTTTAGAATATCACCAAATTTAAAAACCTACATAGGCTAGAAAAGGATCTATTTTAACTGATCCTTAGCCAAAAGGACCTGACGTGTACGTAAAATTGTGAAGACAACAGGTGAATCATTCATTGGAGTGATAGAGAATGCATGTGAAAATTGGAGATGTTGTAGCAAGAAAATCATATAACCTGGATTTATTATTTCGCGTTATAGATGTAAAAACAACGGCTACTGGAGAGCAGGTAGCGGTATTATATGGTGATGAAGTAAGATTGATTGCAGATGCAGATTGCAATGATTTGGTCATAGTGGATGAGACTGAAAAAAGTACGAGAAAACAAAAAGAAAAAGAACGAATTGATCAGTCGTATTTTTTATTTCGGCAGGACTATCAGTTACTTAGAGAAAAGCAAGAATATTATGCAACGTCAAGCTACAGTCATAATGAGGAGTTTTTCCATATTCCGGGGAGAGTTCTTCATGTTGATGGAGATCCTCTTTACTTAAAAAAATGCCTTACATTGTATGAAAAGATTGGGGTACCTGTAAATGGTGTTCATGTAAATGAAAAAGAAATGCCTGAAAAAATTACAGATCTATTAACGAAGTATCGACCGGATATATTAGTAGTTACAGGACATGATGCGTATTCAAAGCATAAAGGAAGCATTGATGATATTAATGCTTATAGGCATTCTAAGCACTTTGTTCAAACCGTACGACAAGCACGTAACAAAGTTCCCCACCTTGATCAACTTGTCATCTTTGCGGGTGCATGTCAATCACATTTTGAATCACTTATACGTGCAGGTGCTAATTTTGCAAGTTCTCCATCTAGAGTAAATATTCATGCACTGGATCCTGTTTATATCGTTGCTAAGATTAGCTTCACACCTTTTGTAGAGAGAATTAATGTATGGGATGTTTTAAGAAATACTCTTACTAGAGAGAAAGGTCTTGGTGGTGTTGAAACAAGAGGAGTACTTAGAACAGGTATGCCTTATAGAAGACCCTCAAGTCAATGATTTCTGGCCGCTTACGTTTTCATTATGTAAGTGGCTATTTTAATGCAAACTCATTGTTTAGATACAAAGGTTTTATCCGCTATTTTCGACGAAATTTTAAAATAATGTGGTGAAATTTCAATCTGTATATAAAAAGAAAATATTCATTGTTTTCAAAGATTCAACTGCAATTTTCCCCTTTAAACTTATGCTTTGAGTGATAAAAATGAACATTCAACCCAATAAAAATAAAAAACATTCATTTTCTTTACATAAAAGTTAAGATGATTGTTCAAACTATAAGGGACAAATGAGAATTTTGTTGAAAATAATTTATTGACAGTAGTTAAAAGATACTGTTATAATTTAAATTTTATTTGACTTACATAGGCGAAAGGTTGTATAATAATCTTAGTGAGGTGGATGCAATGGGAAAAACTCTAACGGATATTAAAAAATCCTTGGATGGTAATCTTGGCAGACGACTAACTCTTAAAGCTAATGGTGGTCGTAGAAAAACGATAGAACGCTGTGGTGTACTAGCAGAAACCTATCCATCTGTCTTTGTTATTGAGCTTGATCAAGATGAAAATTCGTTTGAACGTGTATCTTACAGCTATGCCGATGTTTTGACTGAAACAGTACAACTCACATTTTTTGAAGATACAACAGGTTCTTTTGCAGTTAGTGGACAGTAGACATCATATGTTTACTGTTTTTTCTTTGTTTTAAAAATTAACTTGTACAATACATATCTTTTTGTCTTTATTCAAATAATAAAGTAGCCACAGTACTTTTTCTTATTTGGGAACTTTAGCTTTTACTTTTGAAGGGAAGTGGGTTTACAGATGGCGAGACGTCGTGGAATAATGTCTGAGAGCTTTAAGTATGAATTAGCAAAGGACTTAGGGTTTTACGATATCGTAAAAGAAGAAGGCTGGGGAGCAATTCGCTCACGTGATGCAGGAAATATGGTTAAACGGGCAATTGAGTTGGCTGAGGCACAATTGGCGAAACAGCAAAAGTAAAGCATAGATTAACAGTTATAGGGTTGGTTATAAATGTTCATTTTTGAATGAACATTTATACCGACCCTTTTTATAATCATTGAGTTTATATATAAATTGTTAAATAAATACTCAGCAACATTTGCATGTTTGTTTTATTTACTATTTATCCTTTTAAAGAATAAAATAACGTCAATATGATAAGAAATGAAAAGAAGAACTTGTATCATATACTGATTCATCGTCTTACATCCCTTCAGAGAATCTGCTGATAATACGATGGAATTGTCGAAAAAAGAAATACGATACCTGCTTTTGTGGTACAATGTTGATACAATTTTAGATCGTTTAAGTAGGTGACAAAGATGCGTGTTTTAGAAAAGGCACCAGCCAAAATAAATTTATCGTTAGATGTCCTTCGAAAGCGGGAAGACGGTTTTCATGAAGTAAGGATGATTATGACGACTATTGATCTTGCTGATCGCGTTGAATTAGTAGATATTCCTTCAAATGAAATTCGTATAGTATCACATAATCGCTTTGTTCCGGATGATCAGAGGAATTTAGCATATCAAGCAGCAAAGCTATTAAAGGAACATTTTAATATTGAAAAGGGTGTATCTATATCGATCACAAAAACGATTCCGGTAGCTGCAGGGCTGGCAGGAGGAAGTAGTGATGCCGCCGCAACATTAAGAGGCTTAAATAAGCTATGGAAACTTGGGCTTACCCTTGATGATTTAGCTAAGCTTGGAGCAGAGATTGGATCAGATGTATCCTTTTGTGTATATGGAGGAACGGCCTTAGCAACTGGTCGTGGGGAAATCATTCAACAAATTGCCCCTCCACCACATTGCTGGGTAGTACTTGCAAAACCAACTATAGGGGTTTCCACAGCAGATGTTTATCGAAATTTAAATTTGCAAGCTGTTCAACATCCTGATGTAGATGGAATGGTAAACGCCTTACATAGCAATAATTATGAAAAAATTTGTTCGTTAATGGGAAATGTCCTAGAAGATGTTACATTACGTATGCATCCAGAGGTAGCAAATATAAAAGAACAAATGAAAAGGTTTGGTGCTGATGCTGTATTAATGAGTGGAAGCGGCCCGACAGTATTTGGATTGGTGCAATATGAGTCACGTTTGCCACGTGTATATAATGGTTTGAGAGGTTTTTGTGATCAGGTATTTGCTGTTAGGATGCTTGGGGAACGAAACATCCTTGATTAAATACGGATATTAAGTTATATTTACTATAATAATATTCGGATTTTGGGGGTTACCAGTTCATGAAATTTCGTCGTAGTGGTCGACTTGTTGATATGACAAACTACTTGCTTCATCATCCACATTCTTTAGTACCATTAACATTTTTTTCAGAGAAATATCAGTCTGCTAAATCATCAATTAGTGAAGACTTAACGATTATTAAGGAAACGTTTGAACAACAAGGAATTGGGACCTTATTAACTGTACCAGGTGCTGCGGGTGGAGTGAAATTTATTCCTAAAGTAGAAGCAAATGAAGCGAAGCAGTTTATTGATGAACTATGTGAGCTTATTGCAAAGCCAGAGAGATTACTTCCTGGAGGTTATTTATATTTAACAGATCTTCTAGGTACCCCATCTATTGTTAATAAAATTGGCCGTCTCTTTGCAACAGTTTTTAGTAACCGAAAAATTGATGTGGTCATGACGGTGGCAACGAAGGGGATCCCATTGGCATATGCTGTCGCGGCACAGTTAGATGTACCTGTCGTTATTGTTAGAAAAGACAGTAAAGTAACAGAAGGTTCAACAGTGAGCATAAACTATGTTTCCGGATCATCAAAGCGTATACAAACAATGTTACTTGCTAAACGCAGCTTAAAAGAAGGATCGAATGTGCTGATTATTGATGACTTCATGAAGGCTGGAGGTACAATCAACGGCATGATTAGCCTCTTGGAAGAGTTTAAAGCAACAGTTGCAGGAATTGGTGTTCTAGTGGAAACAGAGGGTGTAGAAGAGAGATTAGTTGATCAATATGTATCACTGGTAAAACTTGCTGATGTTGATATACGTGAACGAAATATCCAAGTTACAGAGGGTACCTATTTTCACATTGTAAATAACAAAGAGATGGGAGAGGAAAAATTATGAAGATCGTTAGTACAAGTCAAGCACCAGCAGCAATTGGACCATATTCACAAGGAATTATTGTTAATAATTTGTTTTATAGCTCTGGTCAAATTCCTTTAACAGCTGAAGGGGATATGATTACAGGAGATATTGAAGTACAGACACATCAAGTATTTAAAAATTTAAAAGCTGTATTAGAAGAAGCAGGCGCGTCTTTAGAAAGCGTTGTTAAAGCAACTGTATTTCTTCAAGATATGAATGATTTTGCCTCTTTTAACGGGGTGTATGGGCAATATTTCTCTACTCATAAGCCTGCACGTTCATGTGTGGAAGTAGCAAGACTGCCAAAGGATGCTTTAGTTGAAATTGAGGTTATCGCTCTAGTTAAATAATAAAAAAAGTCAATCACTGATGTGGTTGACTTTTTTTAATTTCTCTGGGTGTTAAACTTTTTGTCAATTAATTTGCCTAAAATTAAAAAAATTTTCAAATTAAGGGAGGAATAACAGAAATAACGTTGAATTTAGTAACTAAAGTTTTTCATATGGGGGAAAAGGTGGTGAACAGAATGGAAGTTACAGACGTAAGATTACGCCGCGTAAATACCGAAGGACGTATGAGAGCAATTGCATCTATTACGTTAGATCATGAGTTTGTTGTTCATGATATTCGCGTAATTGATGGTAATAATGGTCTCTTTGTTGCAATGCCAAGTAAACGTACTCCTGATGGTGAATTCAGAGATATTGCACACCCTATCAATTCTAGTACACGCGGAAAAATTCAAGATGCTGTACTAGCTGAATATCATCGTTTAGGTGAATTAGAAGTAGAATTTGAAGAAGCAGGTGCTTCATAAAATAATAAAAAGAACTTTGTACAGATGTACAAGGTTCTTTTTTTTTGATATAGGGAATAATAAGATTCTATTGATTAGTCATTATCCTAGAGATTCGACAATATTTTCAAGCAAGCTTAATCAGAAAATGAAACTTATGATAAAATTAGAAATATCATGTACTTTTGTTTGTTGTCTTGAAATACATGTTATTTTAAGATATATTTCTTTATGGATAAAAAGGTTCTGTTTTTTTCGACGATATAAACCAAGGCTTTCGCCATTAGGACTTGGCGACAAGCCAAGTTTTTTTCATGATTATTGCTAATTGGAGGCTTATGAAATGGATAATCGGTATGCAGTTATATTGGCTGCTGGACAAGGTACAAGAATGAAATCCTCACTATATAAAGTATTGCACCCTGTTTGTGGGAAACCAATGGTTCAGCATGTACTTGATCAAGTAACAAAATTAACATTGTCGAAAGTTGTCACAATTGTCGGCCATGGAGCAGAAAAAGTTAAGTCTGAACTTGGAGATCGAACAGAGTATGCATTGCAAAGCGAACAATTAGGAACTGCCCATGCAGTTATGCAAGCTGCATCATTTCTTGAAAATGAAGAAGGTACAACAATTGTCATCTGTGGTGATACACCATTAATTCCTGCAGAAACAATGTCTGCTTTGTTAGCACACCATCAAGAAACAAAGGCGAAAGCAACAATTCTTACAGCAAATGCAGAAGACCCAACTGGTTATGGCCGTATTGTTCGTAATCAAGAGGGATCAGTAGAAAAAATTGTTGAACATAAAGATGCGACTGACGCTGAACGTATGATTACAGAAATTAATACAGGTACATATTGCTTTGACAATCAAGAATTGTTTGGGGCATTAAAAAATGTTTCTAATGATAATGTTCAAGGAGAATATTATTTACCGGATGTTATTGAGATTCTTCAAAAAGAGGGGAAAATCATTTCAGCTTACCAAACGGAATCTTTTGAAGAAACATTAGGAGTCAATGATCGAATTGCTTTATCACAAGCAGAGAAATTTATGAAACAACGTATTAATAAAGAGCATATGCGAAATGGTGTGACAATCATAGATCCTGATAATACGTATATTTCTGTTGATGCCAAAATTGGTCGTGATACAACAATTTATCCAGGCACAATGATTATCGGAGAAACTGTAATTGGCGAAGAATGTATTATTGGGCCAAATACAGAAATTAAGAACTGTAAAATTGATCATAAAACGACGGTTAGACAATCTGTCGCACATGATAGTGAGATTGGCAGTGAAGTACAAGTAGGTCCATTTGCACACATTCGTCCTTCTTCACACATTTCTGATGAAGTAAAGATCGGCAATTTTGTTGAAGTGAAAAAATCATCAATGGGCAAAGGTAGTAAGGCCTCTCACCTAAGTTATATCGGAGATGCTGAGGTTGGATCTGAAGTAAACCTTGGATGTGGATCCATTACAGTTAATTATGACGGTAAAAATAAATTCTTAACAAAAATTGAAGATGGTGCATTCATAGGCTGTAACTCAAATTTAGTTGCACCAGTTACAGTTGGAAAAGGTGCATATGTTGCGGCCGGTTCTACTGTCACGAATGATGTACCAGATAAAGCATTATCAGTTGCACGTGCTCGACAAGTAAATAAAGAGAATTATGTCGACCGTTTAAATCTTAAAAATTCCTAATGGAGGTTTTCACTTTACATGTCTAATCGCTATGGAGATTCAAATTTAAAAATATTTACACTTAACTCTAATCCTGCATTGGCAAAAGAAATTGCTGAAATTGTTGGCGTTGATTTAGGGAAAAGTTCTGTTACACGATTTAGTGATGGAGAAATTCAAATTAACATTGAAGAAAGTATTCGCGGTTGTGATGTTTACATTATTCAATCAACTAGTAACCCTGTGAATGAACATATCATGGAACTTTTAATTATGATTGACGCACTAAAGCGTGCTTCAGCAAAAACAATCAATATTGTTATTCCATATTACGGCTATGCTAGACAAGATCGAAAAGCGAGAGCTAGAGAGCCGATAACAGCGAAGCTTTTTGCAAATTTATTAGAAACAGCAGGTTCAACAAGGGTTATTACATTAGACCTTCATGCTCCACAAATTCAAGGATTCTTTGATATTCCAATAGATCACTTAATGGGAGTACCGATTTTAGGTGAGTATTTCTTAGGTAAGGATCTAGAGGATATTGTCATTGTTTCTCCTGACCATGGTGGTGTAACAAGAGCTCGTAAACTAGCTGATAAGTTAAAAGCTCCTATTGCGATTATTGACAAAAGACGTCCAAGACCAAATGTGGCTGAGGTAATGAATATAGTTGGTCATATTGAAGGTAAAACAGCGATTTTAATCGATGATATCATTGATACAGCAGGTACAATTACATTAGCTGCAAATGCTTTAGAAGAAAATGGGGCGAAAGCAGTTTATGCTTGCTGTACACACCCTGTCCTATCAGGACCTGCAATTGAACGTATTGCTAATTCAAAGATTAAAGAATTAGTTATAACAAATTCAATTCAACTTCCTGAAGAAAAAAGAATTGATAAACTAGTAGAACTTTCAGTTGCTCCACTTATTGGGGAAGCAATTATTAGAGTACATGAAAAACAATCAGTAAGTGTACTTTTTAATTAATATGATAAGAAAGTCTATTCATACCCAGTAGTTTTAAGGTGTTGAATAGGCTTTTTCTATTTGATGTTATAAGGAAGCTGATTGATACATTCACCGAATAGGAGCTATCTGAGCTAAAATGTAAGAAAAATGTTTATACCTTTCTAGTTATGGGCAAACAATATATATGGACGAATTTCGTTAGGAAGGTGTAAATATGACAACATTACAAGCAATGAAAAGAACAGAGTTCACTAATTCGGCAAAAAGAAAAGTTCGTGAATCGGGTAAGATTCCAGCAATTATTTATGGTAAAGCTAAAGAAAGCCAACCAGTAGCATTAGATAGTATAGAACTAATTAAGACTCTAAGAGATGAAGGTAAGAATACCGTTCTTCATTTAGATGTTGATGGTTCATCACATGCGGTTATGTTGTATGATATGCAGACAGATCCACTAAAGAATGAGATCATTCATGCTGATTTTCATATTGTGGATATGCAGGCAGATGTTCAGGTAGAAGTGCCGGTACATCTAACTGGAGAAGCACAAGGTGTTAAAGACGGTGGTGTATTACAACAGTCATTACATGAAGTAACGATTACGGCAAAGCCGGGTAAGATCCCTCAATCAATAGATGTAGACATATCAAATTTAGGTGTAAATGAGACAATTTATATTAAAGATCTCTCAACAAGTCCAGATTACCAATTTGTTCAAGATGAAGAACAGGTAGTAGCTTCTATACTACCACCACAGCAGGAAGAAGAAATTGATAGTGGTGAAGAGCAAGAGCCTGGACAACCTGAGAACCAAGAAGGTAGAGAGAATAATCAAGAGTAAATAAACTAGAACAATAAAAGTGTCAGTTCTTCATAAACCTTCATATGGATGTTTTTATCCATATTTTAAGGAAATGAAGGCTGACACTTTACTTTTATGGTAGGAATTTATATGCTAAATAGGATAAAATAGAGATAATATGATAAAGATCTTAAAGGTTCCCGAATAGATGATTTTGTTTAGAGAGGAGGGTGGGTTTATGAAGCTCATCATTGGTCTGGGAAACCCTGGAAGACAATATGAAAATACAAGACATAATGTGGGGTTTAACGTAATTGATAAGCTTTCTGAGGAGTTAGCAATTCCTCTCGATCGCCAGAAATTTAACGGGTTATATGGTATGGGGCATATTTCAGGAGAGAAAGTCATATTATTAAAACCACTTACATATATGAATTTATCTGGTGAATGCATTCGCCCTTTAATGGATTACTATGGTATAAGCACAGAAGAAATCGTTGTCATTTATGATGATTTAGATCTGCCAGTTGGTAAAATCCGATTAAGATCTAAAGGAAGTGCCGGTGGACACAATGGGATTAAGTCAATGATTCTCCACTTAGGTACACAGGAGTTTAACCGTTTACGAGTGGGGATAGATCGTCCAGTAAACGGAATGAAAATTACAGACTATGTGTTAGGAAAATTCACTCAAGAAGAAATGGAAGGTATCAACCAAGCGATAGATTATAGTGCGAAGGCTTGTGAAGATTGGATTCAAAAGAGTTTCGTACAAGTTATGAATGAATATAACTAAATACAAGCGTGTTAACATTTTGCCGTAATTCACAGTATGTATAGTCTCACTAAAAAAGGACCATACTAGACGTAAAACATTCCTTTTTTTTGGGAGGCTAATGATGGCTTTGCATTATTATTGTAGACACTGTGGTGTAAAGGTAGGAAGCCTTGAAAATATAACTGCTTCCAGTGAACAGCTTGGTTTTCAGCATTTAACACATGATGAACGTCAAGAGATGATTACATACGAGCAAAATGGTGATATGCACATCAAAACGATTTGTGAGGACTGTCAGGATGCATTACATAGAAACCCTGATTTTCATCAAGTGGAACACTTCATTCAGTAAAAGCTTTGGGTGACCCCCAAAGCGTTTTTCTGTTTACCTTTCTGCTTGTTTGTAGAAAGTGGTCTGGAAAATTCCAATTAATTGGTTTAAAAAATACTTTAGTAAAGAAAATAAAGACTTTGCTTGTCCGGGTGAAGTAAGAAATGGAATTATTGAGAGGGGGGCTGAGCTTGAAAAGTTTACAGCAGTTTTTTTATGAAAATGATGATTTTAAAACAATTGTTTCCGGCATTGAAGAAGGTCTAAAAGAACAACTTGTCTCAGGTCTTTCTGGTTCAGCTAGAACAGTTTTTACAGCTTCACTCTATCAGGAATTGAATAAATCAATATTAATTGTGACACATAACCTCTTCCAAGCTCAAAAAATTTATGAGGATTTGTTAAACCTAATTAAAGAAGATGTTTATCTTTATCCTGTTAATGATTTAATTGCATCTGAGGTTGCCGTAGCAAGTCCTGAGTTAAAAGCACAAAGAATTGAAGTATTAAATCAATTATCTGAAGATAAAAACTCAATAGTTGTGGCGCCAGTTGCAGGGATAAGGAGATTATTGCCACCAAAATCGCTTTGGAAACAAAAACAATATAAATTATCATTAGGACAAGATATAGACTTGGATGAATACATTCAGCATTTTATCTCTCTAGGCTATGAAAGAGTTGATATGGTCAGTTCACCAGGTGAATTTAGTGTTCGTGGAGGAATTGTCGATATATATCCTCTTACTGAAGACAATGCAATTAGAATTGAGTTGTTTGATACTGAGATTGACTCTATCAGATCGTTTAATATAGAGGACCAACGATCAATAAAGATGTTAAAACACGTTATGATTGGTCCGGCAGTCGAAATGATTATTACTGATGAATCAAGAGAAAGATGTATTCAAAAAGTAGAAGAAGGTTTAGCGAAAAGTCTCAAAAAAATGAAGAATGAACAGCAAAAGGAATTGCTTATTGAGAATGTTCAATACGATATAGAACGATTGCGCAACAATCAGCTAAATCAGGATATGTTTAAGTTTTCATCACTCTTCTATGAGCAGCCTACTAGTTTACTAGATTATTTCTCTAAAGATGCCATCGTGATCCTAGATGAAATAAGCAGAATTCATGAAACTTATGAACAGTTAGAACGTGAAGAAGCTGAGTGGTTCACAGGTTTGCTTGAAGAAGGAAAGATTTTTCAAGATGTGACAATGTCTCATTCATATATGGATGTTATGTCAAAAAGCAAGCATCCGTCCATCTATCTTTCCTTATTCTTAAGACATGTGCCACACACCAGTCCTCAAAATATATTAAATCTATCATGTAAACAAATGCAAAGCTTTCATGGCCAAATGAATGTGTTGAAAAATGAAATTGAACGTTGGCAAAAGGCACAGTATGCTGTTGCATTTCTTGGTGTAAATGAGGAAAGAACGAAGAAGCTTCAGGATGTGTTAGAAGACTATGATATTGAAGCTAAGATATTAGGTGAAGGTGAATTTTTACACAATGGAAAAATTTCCATTGTTGAAGGAGATTTACAAACAGGTTTTGAGCTCCCAATGCAAAAATTAGCTCTAATTACAGAAGAAGAGCTTTTTAAGAAAAGAGCCAAAAAACAGGTCAGAAGACAAAAACTTTCAAATGCAGAGCGGATTAAGAGCTACTCTGAATTGGAAATTGGTGACTATGTTGTTCATGTTAATCATGGGATAGGTAAATATCTTGGAATTGAAACACTTGAGATTAATGGGATTCATAAAGATTATTTAAATATACGCTATCAAGGTAGTGATCAGCTTTATGTTCCAGTTGATCAAATTGACCAAGTTCAAAAATATGTAGGCTCTGAAGGAAAAGAGCCAAAAATATATAAATTAGGCGGAAATGACTGGCGTCGAGTAAAGAAAAAGGTTGAGTCTTCTGTACAAGATATTGCAGATGATTTAATCAAATTGTATGCTGAGCGAGAAGCTAGTGAAGGTTATGCCTTTTCGCCGGATGGTGAAATGCAAAAAGAATTCGAGCTGGCTTTTCCTTATCAAGAAACAGAGGATCAAATTCGCTCTATTATAGAAATTAAGAAGGATATGGAAAGACTTCGTCCTATGGACCGCTTACTATGTGGAGATGTTGGATATGGAAAAACAGAAGTAGCCATTCGAGCTGCGTTTAAAGCAATTGCAGATGGAAAGCAAGTGGCCTTGCTTGTACCAACTACAATATTAGCTCAACAACATTATGAAACCGTTCGAGAAAGATTCCAGGATTATCCTATTAATGTAGGCCTCTTAAGTCGCTTTAGATCGAGAAAAGAAATTAATGAGACAACAAAGGGATTAGGTAATGGTTCTGTTGATATGGTAATAGGAACTCACCGTCTGCTTTCTAAAGATATTAAATACAAGGATTTAGGACTGCTTATTATTGATGAAGAGCAGCGATTTGGTGTCACACATAAAGAAAAAATAAAGCAATTAAAAGCAAATGTAGATGTGCTCACCTTAACAGCAACTCCAATCCCGAGAACCTTGCATATGTCAATGCTTGGAGTAAGAGACTTATCAGTAATCGAAACTCCACCCGAAAATCGTTTTCCAGTTCAAACATATGTGGTTGAGTACAATGGAGCCCTAGTAAGAGAAGCGATTGAAAGAGAGATGGCTCGTGGTGGCCAAGTATTCTTCCTGTATAACCGTGTTGAGGATATAGATCGTAAAGCAGAAGAGATTTCAATGCTTGTTCCTGATGCAAGGGTTACCTCTGCACACGGGAAAATGACTGAAAATGAACTTGAATCAGTGATGCTTAGCTTCCTTGAGGGAGAGTTCGATGTTTTAGTAAGTACAACAATTATTGAAACAGGTGTTGATATTCCTAATGTTAATACTTTAATTGTGAATGATGCTGATAAAATGGGATTATCACAGCTTTATCAGCTTCGTGGAAGGGTTGGTCGATCTAACCGTGTTGCATATGCGTATTTTACGTATAGAAAAGATAAAGTCTTAACAGAAGTTGCTGAAAAGCGACTACAGGCAATTAAGGAATTCACTGAGCTTGGTTCAGGCTTCAAAATTGCGATGAGAGATCTTTCCATTAGAGGGGCCGGTAACCTATTAGGTGCTCAACAGCACGGGTTTATTGATTCTGTAGGATTTGATTTATACTCTCAAATGTTAAAAGAAGCTATTGAGGAAAGACAAGTAGATAAGCCGAAACAAAAGGCGATTGATGTCGAGATCGATCTTCAGGTTGATGCTTATCTTCCACAGACATACATTACTGATGGACGTCAAAAAATTGATATGTACAAACGTTTTAGGTCAATAACTGAGTTACTGGAACTTGAAGAATTACAAGAAGAAATGATTGATCGGTTTGGAGAATATCCTGTTGAAGTTGAGTATCTCTTCCATATTGCCAAAATTAAAGTTTTTGCTATACAAGAACGGGTTGAACTCATTAAGCAGGAGAAAGAAACCATTATGATTCTTATAGAAGATGAAGCTAGTAATCAAATCGATGGACAAAAACTGTTTGAATTAAGTAATAAGTATCCTCGTATTGTCGGTTTAGGAATGGAAGGTAGCAGATTGAAGCTAACAGTCAATTCAAAGGGTCAGGAAGTTGAAAAATGGTTGGCGATCATTACAGACCTTTTAAATGGGCTTTCACAGGTGAAAAAAGAGGAAATTTCAACAAAATAGTTTAGAAAATGTTTTTATAGGTTAATAATAGTAGTTGCTTTTTTCTACACTTTCTCCTAAAAAATCCGATTCAGGATGTATATTACACGAATGGTGAAGGATACTAATTTCAACAAACGATGATTGTTACATAGAAAGAAGCTCCTGTCATAAATAATCATTATTTTTATACTTACAGCAGGATAAAAACAACAATCATCACTATCCTATCATCCGATGAAAGTGAGGCAACATAAGATGAAAGCAACTGGTATTGTTCGTCGCATTGATGATTTAGGTCGCGTAGTGATCCCGAAGGAAATACGTAGAACTCTACGAATTCGTGAGGGAGATCCTTTAGAAATTTTTGTGGATCGCGACGGTGAAGTCATTCTAAAGAAATACTCACCGATTAGCGAGCTAAGCGATTTTTCCAAAGAATATGCTGATGCCTTATACGATAGTTTAGGACATCCTGTTTTAATCTGTGATAGAGACTCATTCATTGCAGTATCTGGCGGGTCTAAAAAGGAATACTTAAACAAGAATATTAGTGAAGTTGTCGAGCAGGTTATGGAAGAAAGAAGTTCAGTATTAAAAGCTGATGCAGGAGACATCCAAATCGTTGAAGGCTTAAGTGAAGAAATTAAGTCATATACAATTGGGCCAATTGTTGCTAATGGGGACCCAATTGGAGCAGTCATCATTCTTTCCAAGGAGCAGTCTATTGGAGAGGTTGAACATAAGGCAGTGGAAACAGCTGCAGGATTTTTAGCTCGTCAAATGGAGCAATAAGGTAAAGAGGTAGAGGTAGCGGGTTTACGCTACCTCTTTTTATGGCTTTAAATAAAATTAACTAGTTTAATCTTGATACGTGAGGGCTGACCAAGGCGCTTGCGTTTTTGTTATATGCTATAATTGTGTATAGAGGATGGTTGAGAGGAGATAGAATGAACACCGAAAAAAATCATATGAATATAGCCTTGCGCGGTGTATTCATCCTGACGATTGCAGGATTGGTAACAAAAATTTTAAGTGCAGCTTACCGTGTTCCCTATCAGAATATTGTAGGGGATATTGGATTTTATATATATCAGCAAGTTTATCCTTTTTACGGAATGAGCGTTGTTTTAGCAACTTCCGGCTTTCCTGTTATGATATCGAAGGTGATGAGTGATTTAGGACATGGAAAATCCGAAGAGGTTCGTTCAAAGATTTTATCCATTACTATGATCTATCTAACAGTATTTGGGATAGCATTGTTTTTACTTCTATACATATTTTCAAATCCTATCTCAGACGTAATGGGTGATACAAAATTAGCCCCTCTTATTAAAATAGCTTCTTTATCATTTATAGTGGCTCCTTTTGTTTCATTACTAAGAGGGTATTTTCAATACGAGCAGAATATGCAACCGACTGCTATATCTCAGGTAGTTGAACAGGGATTTCGGGTCTCATTTATTTTAATAAGTTCTTATCTTTTCATTCAGCTGGGGTATGATCTTTATACTGCTGGATGGGGAGCCTTGTTATCATCTGTCATTGGAAGTATAGCAGGTTTTTTCGTTCTTCTTTTTATCTGGAAACGAAATAAAAAAAATCAAATCTTGCATTGGAATAAATCTGCATCTATTAAAACTAGACAAATTGTAGCAACTTTAATTAAATACAGTTTTAGCTTTGGAATAAGCAGCTTATTGTTAATTTTTATTCAATTGGTGGACGCCCTGAATTTATATGCGTTATTACTTCATAATGGAATGGCTGAGGAGCTGGCTAAAGTTGCGAAAGGCGTGTATGACAGAGGACAACCACTAATACAATTAGGTACTGTAGTAGCTACCTCTTTTGCTTTATCACTTGTGCCAGCTATAGCTCAAGCAAAAATGCAACAAAATGAGAGGTTTATAAAGGAAAAGCTATATATTTCATTAAAATTATGTTTAGTGATTGGAGCTGGAGCTGCTGCTGGATTAATAGCTTTAATAGAACCTGTTAATATCATGCTTTTTAAAGATGCAACAGGCACAAATGTACTGATGGTCTTAAGCGGATCTATTTTATTTACCTCAATTTGTCTAACAATGTTTGCTGTATTACAAGGTTTAGGGTATACATTTGTACCTGCAGTAGCTGTTGTGATCGGTGTGGTTT
Source organism: Metabacillus schmidteae (assembly GCF_903166545.1). NCBI lineage: Bacteria > Bacillati > Bacillota > Bacilli > Caryophanales > Bacillaceae > Metabacillus > Metabacillus schmidteae. The sequence goes on from NZ_CAESCH010000001.1 coordinate 392,546, forward strand.
TTAAATACCTTGGAAATTTGATACTTATTCCCGAGTTTGATGTGATGGGAGCAGCTATATCAAGTTTAGGAGCATATTTCATTGTGGCTTTGGTCATGATGGTATTCATAAAAGCCAAGGGTTTTTCTTTCCCTTATTTAAAAACAATTGGCCAAATTGGAATTTCCATTATTGTTATGGTTGCTATTCTCAAATTTGGTCTAAATTTTGTTGGATCAGAAAATCGTATACACTCAACAATCATTTCTTTAATAGGAGTAATGATAGGTGGCATTCTTTATATCATGGTCATTTTAAAAATGAAAGTATTCTCATATTCAGAGGTTCAATATATTCCTGTAGTAAAGAAACTTTTCAAATTGAAACGAGGTACATAGATGACAAAAACAATTACAATTGTAGGGCTGGGAGCAGGAGATCTAAATCAGCTGCCTTATGGTGTTTACCGATTATTGACTCAATCAAAACACCTATACTTACGAACAAAGGAACATCCTGTAATAAGTGAATTAGGTGATCAAATACAATTTGAGTCCTTTGATGGTATTTATGAGCAATATGATGATTTTGATCAGGTATATACAACAATTGTCGATGCTCTTTTTGCGAAAGCAAATGACATGGATATAATCTATGCTGTGCCAGGTCATCCGCTTGTTGCCGAAAAAACAGTTCAGCTTTTATTAAAAGAAGGTAGAGAAAAAGGATTTAATATTAAAATTGAGGGTGGACAGAGCTTTCTGGATTCTACCTTTCAAGCATTAGAAATAGATCCTGTTGAAGGATTCCAGCTTGTTGATGCATTTGATTTGAAAGGTGAGATCCTGCAGCTTAAAGGACATGTCATTATCACTCAAGTTTATGATCAAATGGTTGCCTCAGAAGTTAAGCTAACATTAATGGAGCAATTACCGGATACTTATAAAGTAAAAATTGTCACAGCTGCAGGCAGTAGTCTTCAGGAAATAAAAGAAATCGAGCTCTATGAATTAGATCGGGAAACAACTATTAATAATTTGACAAGTGTCTATATTCCGCCTGTGAAGGATGAAACCATTCTTTATCACCAATTTTCCTCCTTCCGTCAAATTATTGCCGAGTTAAGGGGACCGAACGGATGTCCATGGGATAAAGAACAAACACATCAATCATTAAAGAAATATCTTATAGAAGAATGCTATGAACTATTAGAGGCAATCGATAAGGATGATATTGATCATATCATTGAAGAGCTGGGAGATGTATTATTACAGGTTGTTCTTCATGCTCAAATTGGTGATGATGAAGGAATGTTTTCCATTGATGATGTGATTAAAGGTGTAGCAGAAAAAATGGTTCGGCGTCATCCTCATGTTTTTGGGAATCAATCTGTTCAAGATTCGGATGAAGTTCTGATAAACTGGGAGGAAATAAAGCGGAAAGAGAAAGGGACAACAGAAGAGAAATCTGTATTGGATACTGTTGCATCTTCACTACCAGCACTATCTAAAGCCTTTCATTTGCAAAAGAAGGCAGCAAAGGTTGGCTTTGATTGGCCATCAGTAGAAGGCGCCTGGGATAAGGTAAAAGAAGAATTAAAAGAATTTGAGGATGAAATTGCTGCAAATAAAGATCATTCTTTCATCATGAAAGAGTTTGGTGACCTTTTATTTGCATTCGTGAATGTTGGAAGACATTATAAAATTGAACCGGAAGAAGCATTATCTTCAACAAACGTAAAGTTCTATGATCGGTTTAGATATATAGAAAAGAGGGCACTTGAACATAAGCAGGAACTTCAAAACATGTCTTTAGAAGAAATGGATCTTTATTGGAACGAAGCAAAGAAATTAGATAAAGAATGAGGGATGTAAGGTGAGATTAGATAAATTCTTAAAGGTTTCAAGAATAATTAAACGAAGAACATTAGCTAAGGAAGTAGCAGATCAAGGAAGGATTTCAATTAATGGGACACCAGGTAAAGCAAGCTCGAATGTGAAAGTTGGTGATGAGCTGGTTATCCGATTTGGACAAAAGCTTGTGACGGTAGTTATTGAAGATTTGAAGGAAACGACAAGAAAAGAAGAAGCGACAAACCTTTATAGGGTGGTAAAGGAAGAGAAGATCGAGCAAGAGTCTTTGTAAGAGTGTTCCTTGGATGCCCAGTCTGACCAAGGCGTTTCCGTAATTGTGCGATAGAAATGTAAAATATCTTACTTAGTATTGGTGTCCAGCTCCAGGCGCCATCGGCTCGAGGCCATAAGTCAAGTAGGAATTGAAGGTAAAGAACACCTTCTATTCCTACTCGTCTTATGCTTGTCGCCGATTAGCGGGCACCTTCCGCATTTCATTTATAGCTTGTTCTAAACCGAATTCTGGGATCATACACATGTAAAAGAAAATCCTTTATTAGAATTCGGAGGTAGAATATGAGCCAATACTATGAAAATCATGCATCTGTTCATAAAGGTACAGTTCAAGAGCATGATGTGATCATGCGAGGCAGAAAGTTAATAGAAATCACTGGGGTAAAGCAAGTTGAAAGCTTTGATAGTGAGGAATTCTTATTAGATACCGTTATGGGGGCTTTAGCGATACGTGGTCAAAACCTTCAAATGAAAAATTTAGATGTGGATAAAGGAATCGTATCAATAAAAGGCAGTAGAATTTTTGACCTTATCTATTTGGATGAACAGCATTCGGAGAAAGCTAAAGGACTCTTTAGCAAGTTATTTAAATGAGTTTAACGACACAGTTTTATACTATGCTTGCGATGGTAGGAATGGGTAGCTGGATAGGAGTAGCTCTTGACACATATGGTCGCTTTTTGAAGCGGCCATTGAGGGCTAGATGGGTAATTTTTATCAATGACTTTATGTTTTGGGTTGTTCAAGGCCTAATTTTATTCTATCTGCTGTTACTTGTAAATGAAGGGGAACTAAGGATTTACATCTTCCTTGCCTTACTATGCGGATATGCTGCGTACCAAGGACTCTTCAAACAGGTTTATTTGAAGTTATTAGAGTATTTAATACAGACAAGTATTCGATTATATAACATTATCATTAAAATCGGACAGGTTATGCTTGTTCGCCCAATACGGGCGTTAATCCAATTTTTCATTGTGATTGTACTTGGAATTTTAAACGTTATATGGAAATTATTAAAATGGGCTTTTCAATTTCTCTATACATTGGTTAAAATTTTATTAGCCCCTTTAAGATGGACAGGAAGGCTTTTGTGGAAATTAGTACCATTACAGATCAGGCAGTTTTTCACAAGAATTCTTTACAAGTTAGCAGGATATCTAAAAAAAATCAAGAATACTTTGAATAAGCTAAAATTGTGGTGGCAGCGTTTAACAAAGAAGTAAGGAGGATAAACATGAGTCTCGAAAGATCGAAGAAAATTACAGAATTACAATCACAGTATGCAATGGAGCAGGAAAGACAACAGCAAATTTCCAAAAGGCGCAAAAGAGGCTTATTTCGGCGGCTACTAGTACTTGGAATCTTAGTCATCATTACTTCTTCTGTTATATTGACCACTTTATTTAGTCAATCTTCTGCAATAAATGAAAAAATCGAGCAAAAAGAAAAGCTGGAAGATGAATTAGCAGGTTTAGAAAAGAATGAAGATTTATTAAGGGAAGAAATAGTAAAACTTAATGATGATGAGTATATTGCGAAGATTGCAAGACGAGACTATTTCTTATCAGATGATAATGAAATCATCTTTAACATAAAAGATTAGCCTTGTTGACACTAGATTTTTTATTTATGTATAATATAATAAAGGTTCGAATGATTTTTTATCTGTTTAAGGAGGAGCATTATTTTTATGTCGATTGAAGTTGGCAGCAAGTTACAGGGTAAAGTGACGGGCATTACTAATTTTGGGGCGTTTGTGGAGTTACCAGGCGGATCCACAGGTCTTGTTCACATTAGTGAAGTAGCCGATAATTATGTGAAGGATATTAATGATCACTTAAAAGTCGGAGATGAAGTTACAGTAAAGGTTATTAATGTTGAAAACGATGGTAAAATTGGTTTATCTATTAAAAAGGCAATTGACCGTCCAGAACGTCCAGAACGTCCACAACGTCCTGAACGCCCAAGAAATTCAGATCGCCCAAGATCAAGAGGGAATGATTTCCGCAATAATAATAATAACAAAGAGAACTTTGAACAAAAGATGAATCGTTTCTTAAAAGATAGTGAAGATCGTCTAGCTTCATTAAAACGTAATACTGAATCAAAACGTGGTGGTCGTGGAGCTAGAAGAGGATAGCTTGCTGCTTTCATATACATTTTGTGCGAAAGGAAAACATAATTAATTATGTTTTCCTTTTTTATATGCTTATTTTATATAAAATTTTTATTGACGAAAGTATTTTTCAATTGTATTATATATCTTGTGCCTCAGAACAGGGCACATAAAAATAGGCTAAAATACTATGGCGGTGTAGCTCAGTTGACTAGAGCGAGCCGTAAACATCCTGAATGATCTTCTTCTTTGTAGGCTTGTGAGGAATGTGTCTGGAAGAGACAAGACGAACATGTTTTTAACAAAGAGCGTTTTAAAACTATGGCGGTGTAGCTCAGCTGGCTAGAGCGTACGGTTCATACCCGTGAGGTCGTGGGTTCGATTCCCTCCGCCGCTACCATAGATAAGATATACATATGGCCCGTTGGTCAAGCGGTTAAGACACCGCCCTTTCACGGCGGTAACACGGGTTCGAATCCCGTACGGGTCATCATTACGAAAAAACTAGTTGCGTCATGCAGCTAGTTTTTTTGTTTTAGAAATTGTATTAGTACATTTTTTCGTTCAATTAGAATCCGTTTTGGAAGATTGAACTAGATGAAATAATTAATTCGATCAAAGTTAATAAGTATTCGACCACTATTAGAATGATATCAACCACAGCCTATAACAATTCAACCATCATTCCACAGAATTCAACCAACCTCATAGTTTAATCAGAGAATAAAAATTCACCTTCCCTATTAATGTTCATCCGATTCCAACTTTATTTTGACTATTCCTGACTTGACACTACAGGTTTCACACAAATTTGACGAAAGACTTGATGAAAAGAATACTAATCAATTAGATATTTGTCGCTTTTTTCAAAAACAGTCGAACAGTTCTTTAGATACCCTACCTTCTTTTGACAAATTCCTGCCAGAAGCTTAGCTATAATTACAAGCAACATGAATAAGTGGGGGAATGAAAAATGGAAAAAGTAGAAAGAAGGTTAATGGAGCCGGTATCGAATTTGGGATTAGATAAAACCCAACAAGTGGTCAATCGATTCTTTCATCGAATTTCATCTAAAATTCAGCTTTTCCTCTTACATAAAGGAATTATTTATGGATTGATCGGATTCTTATTAGGACGGGCTATCATTCTGTCAGAAGTTTTGCCGTTTGCTCTCCCATTCTTCGGAGCAATCTTACTTATGAAAAGGGACAAGGCCTTGTTAGTGGGATTATCACTTATGCTTGGGGGTCTAACAATTTCTTTTCAAGTAGCCTCAGTGATTCTGATTTCGATTATTGGCTTCCTGATCTTGAATCGACTCGTCTCTTATGTATCTAAGGATCAATTAAAGGTACTTCCTTTTGTTATTTTTGGAACGGTTGCTATAACAAGACTTGCTTATTCCTTTGCAATTAAAACAGAGTTAATGCTGTATGACTATATGATGGCAGGGGTGGAATCAGGTCTTTCCTTTATTTTAACGTTAATTTTTCTTCAAAGTATTCCATTGATATCGGCGCGGAAATATAAACAATCGTTAAAGATTGAAGAAATTATATGTATTATGATCCTTCTTGCTTCAGTTATGACTGGACTTGTTGGGGTATCATTTCAAAACCTTCAGGCAGAGCATATTTTTTCTCGTTATATTGTTCTCTTGTTTGCGTTTATTGGTGGGTCAAGTATTGGTTGTACAGTTGGTGTTGTAACGGGGTTAATTCTAAGCCTGGCAAATGTCGGAAATTTATATCATATGAGTTTATTAGCATTTTCAGGATTATTAGGTGGGCTTTTGCGGGAAGGACAAAAGCTTGGAACGGCCATAGGACTATTAGTTGGTTCAGTATTAATTTCCTTGTATGGACAAGGATCTGCAGATTTGATGACAACATTATCGGAATCAATGATTGCTATCTTGCTGTTTTTACTAACTCCAAAGGCAGTTACTGCGAGATTAGCTAAGCATATTCCTGGGACAAATGAACATGCACAGGAACAACAGCAGTATGTCCGAAAAATTCGTGATGTTACGGCTCATAGAGTAGATCAATTTTCTCAAGTGTTTCATGCATTATCAGAAAGCTTTGCTACATTCTACGATAAGGATGAACATGATGATAGTGAGCAGCGGGAAACTGATTTATTTTTAAGCAGTATTACAGAAAGTACATGTCAGCATTGTTTTAAAAAGGAAAAGTGCTGGGTTGAGAACTTTGATAAAACCTATGATTTGATGCAAAAGATTATGCATGAGAATAAAAAAAATACGTATCAGTCAAATATGAAATTGAGAAAGGACTTTGATCGACATTGTTCAAAGGCAAGTAAAGTGGAAGAAACAATTGAGCAGGAGATCAATTATTTCCAAGCAAACCTTAAATTAAAGAAAGAAGTGCAAGAAAGTAGAAGATTAGTTGCTGAACAATTATTAGGTGTTTCAAATGTCATGGGAGATTTATCAAAAGAGATTAGAAGAGAACGGGAAAATCATTTTGTACAAGAAGAACAAATTTTAGATGCGTTACAAAACTTTGGAATTGAGATTGTGAATGTTGATATTTTCAGTTTGGAACAAGGAAATGTAGATATTGAAATGAGTATTCCATTTTGCAATGGACATGGGGAATGTGAAAAAATTATCGCTCCAATGCTTTCGGATATTCTAGAAGAGTCCATTATCGTTAAAAAAGAGGAATGTGCAAATTATCCAAATGGATACTGTCATGTTTCATTTGGTTCAGCTAAAAAATATAGGATTGAAACTGGGGTTGCACATGCTGCGAAAGGCGGCGGCTTGGTTTCAGGAGATAGTTATTCAATGATCGATTTAGGTGTTGGAAAATTTGCTGTCGCAATAAGTGATGGAATGGGAAATGGAGTAAGGGCTCATTTTGAGAGCAATGAAACCATTAAACTTTTACAAAAGATTCTGCAATCGGGCATTGAAGAAAAGGTAGCAATAAAAACAATTAACTCAATTTTATCATTAAGAACAACAGACGAAATCTTTTCAACTCTTGATTTAGCCATTGTTGATCTACAGGATGGCAATAGTAAATTTTTAAAAATAGGCTCAACACCAAGCTTTGTAAAGAGAGGAGATAAAATCATTAAAATCCAGGCAAGCAATTTACCTATGGGAATCATTGATGAATTTGATGTTGATGTTGTAGGTGAAAAGCTAAAGGCAGGAGATTTACTTATTATGATGAGCGATGGAATTTTTGAAGGACCAAAGCATGTTGAAAATCATGATTTATGGATGAAACGGAAAATAAGTGAAATGAAAACAACTGATCCGCAAGAAATTGCAGATCTCATTATGGAAGAGGTGATTAGAACGAGATCAGGAAAAATAGAAGATGATATGACTGTAGTGGTGTCAGCGATTGAACATAATACACCAAAGTGGGCGAGTATTCCGGTTGTATCTAAGAAAATAGGATAATAAGAAGTATAAAATAAAACCCTCCTGGCGAGTATGATAATAATATTTTTAAAGTTTATGTCGATACGGTAGCAATATACAAAGGGAAAATTTAAGGAGTATGCAATATCTCTCTAGGAGGGTAAGTATGGAAAAGGGTCATTTAAAACAAATCTTATTAATTACAGATGGTTGTTCAAATCATGGGGAAGATCCAATTGCAATGGCAGCTTTAGCGCAAGAACAGGGTATTACCGTAAATGTAATTGGTGTTCTAGAAGAAAATGTGATAGATCAGGAATCCCTGCAAGAGGTTGAAGGAATTGCCATGTCAGGTGGAGGCGTCCATCAAATTGTCTATGCTCACCAACTTTCACAAACTGTTCAACATGTGACAAGAAAAGCGATGACACAGACTCTTCAAGGTGTAGTAAATAAGGAACTCCAACAAATATTAGGTAAACATACATCTATGGAAGAACTGCCTCCTGAAAAAAGAGGAGAAGTGATGGAAGTAGTGGATGAATTAGGTGAAACAACAAGCCTTGAAATCCTTATTTTAGTTGATACAAGTGCTAGTATGAAGCCGAAACTTCCAACAGTGAAAGAAGCTTTGCTAGATTTATCAATTAGCTTAAATTCAAGGATAGGAGATAATCGTTTCTCAGTCTCAGTATTTCCTGGGAAAAAGGATGATGTTGAGCAGGTGCTTGATTGGACACCAAGGCTTGAATCCTTATCATCTATCTTCCCTAAATTATCTACAGGAGGTATTACACCAACTGGTCCCGCGATTAGAGAGGCTATAGGGCAGTTTAAAAAGAAGCGTTCCCTTAGAAATCTATTAAGAAATGAAGAAGAGTATTACGATGAATCAAGTATGTAACCTCGCTCCTGGTTCCGTTATTACAGGTAAATGGAATCAGGGGCGTTATACGATCATTAAGGCCTTAGGACAAGGTGCAACAGGGAATGTTTACTTGGCTGATAGCAGAAGAGGGAACGTAGCAATTAAACTTAGTGAAAACAGCATGTCAATTACATCTGAGGTAAATGTACTAAAACATTTCTCCAAGGTCCAAGGTACTTTACTTGGACCTTCTTTACTTGATGTGGATGATTGGATTGCTAATTCACAGAAGTTAGTTTCATTTTATGTGATGGAATATGTACAAGGTAATAACTTTCTTGAGTTTACGGAACAAAGAGGTATAGAGTGGGCAGGTGTATTAACTCTACAACTTTTAACAAACTTAGAGAGGCTTCATCAAGAGGGATGGATTTTTGGTGATTTAAAGCCGGAAAATTTAATTGTTTCAGGTCCGCCGCCGAGAATAAGATGTATTGATGTAGGTGGGACAACACAACAAGGCAGGTCTATAAAAGAATTCACGGAGTTTTTTGATCGCGGGTTTTGGGGAATGGGAGATCGAAAGGCGGATCCACCATATGATCTGTTTTCAGTGGCGATGATTATGATAAATGCTGCATACCCAAAACGTTTTAAGAAAGTCAATGACCGTGATGGCAAAGGTCAGATAATAGAAAAGATTAAGCAACATCCTTTTCTACTTAAACATGAGGATGTTTTACAAAAGGCATTAATGGGAAATTACCGTAGTGCTAGGGAAATGAAGGCGGACTTTATCCAGTTGCTATCAACGAAAACGAGTACAGGAAGACCATCTTCTCACACATACAAGTCAACGATCCCAAAACAAGGTGCCCCTAAAACAAATCAGCCGAAGGCACATACAAATCAGACTAGACAGCAAGTGAAAAAGAAGAAAAAGAAAGCAAACTATTTTATTGAAACAGTCGTCATTTTAATAGGAGTTTGTGTAATATATTCTTTATATGTATATCATGTTCTCTTATAACACCTAAAATTTGTTAATTAGCCATCAAAATATGTTGAATATGTGAAAAGGTGCCTTCTTCTTTGTTATTTCATATAAAATAGTGGTAGGATAAATATATGAAAATTCATTAAGGAAAACCGTATAAAGAGGGGAAAAAGGTGGAAAATTTAGATGTCCTGATTCGACAACAACAACTAATTAAAAAAGGATCAACAATTGTTGTTGGGGTGTCAGGTGGACCTGATTCTTTGGCTTTACTCCATATGCTCTATAAGCAAAAAAAGAAATTGCATTTGAATGTTGTGGCTGCTCATGTTGATCATATGTTTAGAGGTGAACAGTCCCAAGCAGAAATGGATTTTGTCATATCATTTTGTAATGAGCGGGAGATCACTTGTGAAGCAAGACAAATTGATGTAAAAGCTTATGCAAAAGCGAATCAGTTGAGCTCACAGGTAGCAGCAAGGGAATGCAGGTATGAATTCTTTAAAGAAGTTCTTGATAAATACCAATCCACATACTTAGCATTAGGTCACCATGGTGATGATCAGATTGAAACAATTCTTATGAGATTGGTTAGAGGTAATATAGGTGAAGCATTGGCTGGAATAAAACGTATTCGACCATTTCATCATGGACATATCATTAGGCCTATGCTAGATTTTTCAAAGAATCAAATTCTTCACTATTGTGATAAGAATAACTTAATGCCGAGATTTGATCCCAGCAACGAAAGTACAGACTACACAAGAAATAGATTTAGAAAGTATGTACTTCCTTTTATAAAACAAGAAAATCCGTTAGTTCATGAAAAATTTCAGTATTTTAGTGAAACCTTATTAGAGGATGAAACGTATTTACATGCATTAACTGAAAAACACATGAATACAGTAATCAAAAGAAAGGAAAAATTCGCTGTTGAAATAGATATCAAAGCATTTCTAAGTCTACCTTTGCCTTTACAAAGAAGAGGGATTAAACTAATATTAAACTATCTATATGTAAATATTCCATCTTCCCTTTCTTCAATACATATCGAGAGTTTGCAGTCATTGCTCTCACAGGATCATCCTTCAGGTTCACTTGATTATCCAGGCGGTCTTAAAGTGATTAAATCCTATCAGACATGTTTGTTTACTTTTGAGCATGATGAATTTAAAGAATACTGCTATGTACTAGAAATCCCCTCTGTGGTTACTCTCCCAAACGGGTATAGTATATCTTGTCATGCTGCTCAGAACATTCAAAACGTGAAAAAGGGAAACGATTTTTTCCTGCTGAGCAAAAAAGATTTATCTGAACCCTTAATCGTTCGCACGAGAAAACAGGGAGATAAAATTAAATTGAAAGGCATGAACGGCAGGAAAAAAGTCAAAGATATATTTATTGACGAAAAAATTCCATTATATAGCCGAAATTCTTGGCCAATCGTAGAAGACGGGAAAGGGAACATCCTCTGGATCCCAGGTCTCAAAAAATCCAGTTTAGAGACAGAGAATGTCAATGAGGATGGATGGATCGTATTAGAATTTAGAAGCTAATCTTCTAGGGGGCACACATTAATGAGACAAGATATTCAAGAAATTTTAGTAACATCAGAGCAAATTCAGGAAAAGGTAAAAGAATTAGGGAAGGCTCTAACAGAGGAATACAAAGACAGCTTCCCGCTTGCAATCGGTGTTTTAAAAGGTGCTATGCCTTTTATGGGTGATCTTTTAAAGAACATTGATACATACTTGGAAATGGACTTTATGGATGTTTCAAGTTATGGTACATCCACGGTTTCTTCTGGTGAAGTAAAGATTATTAAGGATTTAGATACTTCTGTAGAAGGACGAGATATTCTGATTATTGAGGATATAATTGATAGTGGGTTAACATTAAGTTATTTAGTTAAACTGTTCCGTTATCGTAAAGCAAAATCAATAAAGATTGTTACTTTGCTTGATAAACCTACTGGTAGAAAAGCTGATATTAATGCAGATTATGTTGGTTTTGAAGTACCGGATGCATTTGTTGTTGGATATGGTTTGGATTATATTGAAAAATATCGTAACCTTCCATATATCGGTGTATTAAAGCCAGAGATTTATCAGAAATAATCAATGTTTCTAATTTGTTGTATTACCATGATTTTCTATGATACTATTTAAAATAGTTGTGTTGACTGTGGGAGGAGGTAAGGAATGAATCGGATCTTCCGTAATACCATATTTTATTTACTTATATTTTTAGTCATCATTGGAGTTGTTAGCTTCTTTACAGGTGCTAATCCTAAAACAGAGCAAGTAACGTATAATGATTTCATTTCTGATCTAAACGAAGGAAATGTTACAGAAATGACTGTACAGCCGGTTCGAGGTGTATTTGAGGTTAGAGGTAAAATGAAAGGTTATGATGAAGACGAAACCTTTTTAACATATATACCAACAGAACAAGGGCTAGATCGAGTTGACAAGGCTGCTGATGCAAACAATGTTCAGAAATTAAATATTGCTCCAGCAGAAGAAACAAGTGGATGGGTAACATTCTTCACATCCATCATTCCATTCGTTATTATCTTTATCCTTTTCTTCTTCTTGTTGAACCAAGCTCAGGGCGGTGGCGGCCGTGTTATGAACTTTGGGAAAAGCAAAGCCAAGCTTTATAGTGAGGAAAAGAAAAAGGTTAAGTTTAAAGATGTAGCAGGTGCTGATGAAGAGAAGCAGGAACTTGTAGAAGTTGTTGAATTCTTAAAAGATCCTCGTAAATTTGCAGAATTAGGTGCAAGAATTCCAAAAGGTGTTCTATTAAATGGACCACCGGGAACAGGTAAAACGTTACTTGCAAGAGCGGTTGCTGGTGAAGCTGGCGTACCATTCTTCTCAATCAGTGGATCAGATTTCGTGGAAATGTTTGTCGGTGTCGGGGCTTCACGTGTTCGTGACTTATTTGAAAATGCGAAAAAGAACGCACCATGTATTATTTTTATCGATGAAATTGATGCTGTTGGACGTCAACGTGGTGCTGGTTTAGGTGGCGGTCATGATGAACGTGAACAAACCTTAAACCAATTACTTGTTGAAATGGATGGTTTTGGAGCAAATGAAGGAATTATTATCATTGCTGCAACAAATAGACCAGACATTTTAGACCCTGCATTACTTCGTCCGGGACGTTTTGACCGTCAAATTACAGTTGACCGTCCAGATGTAAATGGTCGTGAAGCAGTACTTAAAGTACATGCTCGAAATAAACCGCTAGATGAATCTGTTGATCTTAAGGCGATAGCAGCCCGTACACCAGGATTCTCAGGTGCAGATTTAGAAAACTTATTAAATGAAGCAGCTCTGGTAGCAGCTAGACAAGATAAGAAGAAAATCGATAATACGGACCTTGATGAAGCAACAGATCGTGTTATTGCCGGTCCTTCGAAGAAGAGTCGCGTAATTTCCAAGAAAGAACGAAACATTGTTGCATATCATGAAGCAGGACACACAATTATTGGTGTTGTTTTAGATGAAGCCGATATGGTCCACAAAGTTACCATCGTTCCTCGTGGTCAAGCCGGCGGATACGCTGTTATGCTTCCTAAAGAAGATCGTTACTTTATGACAAAACCTGAATTATTGGATAAAATCACAGGTCTACTTGGTGGCCGTGTTGCTGAAGAAATTATCTTTGGCGAAGTTAGTACAGGTGCTCATAATGACTTCCAAAGAGCAACAAATATCGCGAGAAAAATGGTTACAGAATACGGAATGAGTGATAAACTCGGACCATTACAATTCGGTCAATCACAAGGTGGTCAAGTGTTCTTAGGAAGAGATCTTCATAATGAACAAAACTACAGTGATGCAATTGCTCATGAAATTGATTTGGAAATTCAACGTTTCATTAAGGAATCATATGAAAGAGCACGTCAGATTCTAACAGAAAACCGTGAAAAGCTAGAGCTTGTTGCCCAAACATTGTTAGAAGTTGAAACATTAGATGCTGCTCAAATTTCAAGCCTTGTTGAAACTGGGAAACTCCCTGATCGCCCAGTCGCCGTTAATAACGACAAAGTAGAGAAGTCAGAGGATGTAAAGGTCAATATTCATACAAAAAAAGAAGAAGATAACACTTCTGATAAATAACTTTCTTAAGCATAAAAGATCGGTGACATTTGTCATCGGTCTTTTATTTGTATAGAAAGGATTTTGAAAAATTAAAATTACAGTCTTTGTTTATATCTGCCTGTATCTCGGAATATGGAAGTCAAGGTACTTTATGATAAAATAATACGGAATAAAAAAATAGAACAAGGCAAAGTGGTGATCCTTTTGATTTTAGTATTGGATGTAGGAAATACAAATACCGTTTTAGGGGTATATGGTCAAGATACATTAAAACATCATTGGAGAATTGAGACGAGTCGTAATAAAACAGAAGATGAATTCGGTATGCTAATTAAAAACCTTTTTGTGCATGAAGAAATCTCATTTCATGAAATTGAGGGTATTATTATTTCATCTGTTGTCCCTCCTATCATGTTTGCACTCGAAAGAATGTGCGATAAATATTTTGGGATAAAGCCATTAGTTGTTGGACCTGGTATAAAAACAGGACTCAACATTAAATACGAAAACCCGAGAGAGGTTGGAGCAGACAGAATTGTAAATGCAGTTGCAGGTATTCAGGACTATGGTAGTCCGCTTATCATTGTTGATTTTGGCACAGCAACTACATACTGCTATATCGATGAGCATAAGCAATATATGGGTGGAGCTATTGCTCCGGGTATCAACATATCAACGGAAGCTCTATATTCAAGAGCTGCAAAATTACCAAGAATTGAAATCACACGCCCTGAAAATATTATTGGGAAAAATACAGTCAGTGCTATGCAGTCGGGGATATTATATGGCTATGTGGGGCAAGTAGAAGGTATTGTTAAGCGAATGAAGGAACAATCTAAGAAGGTACCAAAAGTTATTGCAACTGGTGGTCTTGCAACCCTTATTGCCAAAGAATCTGACTGCATTGATATTGTTGATCCATTTTTAACACTAAGAGGTCTTCAACTTATTTACAAACGTAATGTGAATGAATAGAAAGTAATTAATCATATTACTTTTTGAAGGAGAGTTAAATTATATGACAGATTATTTAATTAAAGCCATAGCTTTTAATAACCAGGTAAGAGCTTATGCTGCTAGAACAACGGAGACTATATCTGAAGCTCAAAGAAGACATCAAACATGGCCAACTGCTTCTGCCGCATTAGGTCGGTCTATGACCGCCGGAGTTATGCTTGGTTCTATGCTAAAGGGAAATGCAAAGCTGACAATAAAGGTTGAAGGTGGCGGTCCAATCGGCGTTATTATTGTTGATAGCAATTCAAAAGGAGAAGTAAGAGGTTATGTAACAAATCCTCAAACACATTTTGACCTTAATGAAAAAGGGAAATTAGATGTAGCAAGAGCAGTAGGAACACAAGGGAATTTAACAATTGTAAAGGATCTGGGATTAAAAGATCATTTTTCAGGACAAGTACCAATTGTTTCAGGTGAATTAGGCGAAGATTTTACATATTATCTAGTTACATCTGAACAAGTTCCTTCATCAGTAGGTGTAGGCGTTCTTGTGAATCCGGATAATACAATCCTAGCCTCAGGTGGTTTTATTATTCAGTTACTTCCGGGAACAAATGATGAAACCATTACAGAAATCGAAAAGAGACTAGGCGAGGTTGAGCCGATCTCAAAATTAATTCAAAAAGGGTTAACACCTGAAGAAATACTTGAGGAAGTTCTTGGAAGAGGAAACGTGAAGGTTTTAGAAAAACAACCAGTTGCATTTAAGTGCCAATGTTCAAAGGAACGTATTGAAAATGCCATTGTTAGTTTAGGTGCTGATGAAATACAAGCAATGATTGACGAAGATGGACAAGCTGAGGCACAATGTCATTTTTGTAATGAATTATATTTATTAACAAAAGAGGACTTAGAAGAATTAAAAAAAGAAGCAAGTAAATAAAAAAGCGCAAGGCGCCTGCCTATCGGCGACAAGCATAAGGCGAACAGGAATAGAAGGTGTTCTTTACCTTCAATTCCTGTTTGACTTATGACTCGAGCCGATGGCGCCTGGAGCTAGATTCAGAAACGCAAGATAGGTTAAGAAAAAATATAAATTCTGATTTTATAAAAAGAGACTGAGATATACCGGGAGTTGAGAATTTGAGTGGTAAAGTGTTGTGGAGCATTATTTTTGGCTTAGTGATCATTAATTGCTTAACCATAGCCTACTTTGTGTCTGGGAAAACCGAAGCAATCCCGGTGGCTAGTAATGAAATGACTGATGAAACAATTGCTACTATCGGTGATAAGAAAATTACAAGAGAACAATGGATGGCTGAGTTGGAAAGCCGTTATGGTAAAGATACATTAAAAGAGTTGATTAATATTCAAGTAGTGGAAGAGTTAGCTGAAAAATATGACATTACAGTATCTGATGAAGTAATTAATAGAGAACTTGCTGTTTATAAATCAATGTATAACTCATTGGATGAAGAACAGTTTGGTAACGAAGAAAACTGGGAAATGCAAATTCGCTACAGCATCTTATTAGAAGAACTATTAACACGTGATGTTTCTGTTGCAGAGGAAGATATCCAGAAGTTTTATGAAGATAATAAGGATTTATATAACATTGATGAATCTTATCATCTATCACATATAGTTGTAAAAACAAGTAAAGAAGCCAAAGCCATTATTGAGGAATTAGAAGGTGGTTCAAGTTTTGAAGCCCTTGCATTAGAGGCTTCAATTGATGAATTTACAGCTAATTCCGGAGGCAATTTAGGGTTTGTTTCAACAAATGATACGTATGTACCACAGTCTTATCTTAAAGTTGCTTCACAATTAAAGGAAGGAGATTGGAGTGAACCTGTCGAAGTAGATACAGGGTATGCAATCCTTCTTTTACATGAAAAGATGAAAGGACAAACTTTTAGTTTTGATGATGTAAAAGATCAAATCCGAAGACAAATTGCATTAGAACAGATGGAGGGTACAGTCTCAGTGAACCCTTTATGGGAAGAAATTGGTGTTAAATGGTTTTATGGTGAGCAATAAGGAAAAATATAGGACAAATAGCACAAAAGGTTTTGACAATTTTGAATTAAATTGCTATATTACTTATAAATCCAATAAATTTACTCGGGATAGGGGAGAATAAGAATGGCGCGTGTTGCAAATTCAATTCATGAATTAATTGGTGAAACACCTATTGTAAAGTTAAATAGACTTGTTGATGATAATAGTGCAGATGTATATTTAAAATTAGAATTTATGAACCCTGGCAGTAGTGTAAAAGATCGTATCGGTCTTGCTATGATTGAAGCTGCTGAGAAGAAAGGCGATTTAAAAGCAGGTGATACAATCATTGAGCCTACAAGTGGTAACACTGGAATTGGTTTAGCGATGGTAGCTGCCGCAAAAGGTCTTAAAGCAATTTTAGTAATGCCTGAAACAATGAGTATGGAACGTAGAAACCTACTTCGTGCTTATGGTGCTGAACTAGTATTAACGCCAGGTTCTGAAGGTATGGGAGGAGCTATCCGTAAAGCGGAAGAGCTTTCAAAGGAACATGGTTACTTCATGCCACAGCAATTTAAAAACGAAGCAAATCCAGAAGTTCACCGTTTAACAACAGGAAAAGAGATTGTTGAGCAAATGGGTGATCAACTTGATGCGTTTATATCAGGGATCGGTACTGGCGGAACAATTACCGGTGCAGGATCAGTTTTAAAAGAAAACTATCCATCAATCAAAATTTACGCTGTTGAGCCAACAGATTCACCAGTTCTTTCTGGTGGAAAGCCGGGTCCACATAAAATTCAAGGTATTGGAGCAGGATTTGTTCCTGATATCCTTAACACAAATGTGTATGATGAAGTTATCACCGTTAAAAACGAAGAAGCATTTGAAACTGCAAGAAAAGTAGCAAGTCAAGAGGGAATTCTAGGTGGTATTTCATCAGGTGCAGCTATTTTTGCAGCGCTAAAAGTTGCGAAAGAATTAGGTAAAGGTAAAAAAGTATTAGCTGTACTTCCAAGTAACGGTGAGCGTTACCTAAGCACACCTTTATATCAGTTTGATTAATCCATTAGAATATAAGCTTAGAGGTTGACTATATAGTCAGCCTCTTTTTTCAATGGTTTTACCCAGCATTTTTATATTATAAATGAGACTGCCATATACTAAAGATAATGTAAAATTATCTTTATATTTTTTAGAAAAAAATAAAATATTATGATTTCTTAATTAGAATTATGTAAAATGGTAAGTAAGAGTTTAAAGGAGCGATTTAAATATGCAGCAAAGAAGGACAACGTTAAGTGTACAATTTGACTATACACACGATTTTTTCAGTCAGTACCAATACCTTTCAAAAGATGAAGAAAAACATGCGTTTTTAGAGAGCGGAAGAGGTGGAAGGTATAGCATTGCTGGATTTAAGCCATTTGCTACAGTAAAAGGAAAAGGTGAACAGCTATTTATTACAAAAGATAATGAGAGTGTTGTTTTGAATGGGAAACCCCTTGACCTATTTAGAGAGTGGTTTAAGCAATATAATACAAGCTCTGATCCGAATCTCCCTGATTTTCAAGGAGGGGCTATTGGCTTTATTAGTTATGACTGTGTTCGTCATTTTGAAACATTGCCTGAAATTGCTGTAGATGATTTAGAAACTCCTGATTTGTATTTTTTGTTGTTTGATGATATTGCTGTGTATGATCATCAGACGTCAAAATTATGGTTAATGACCCATTATTATCAGGAGGATCAAGTCCAACAAGCTCATAAAAAATTAGAGGAAATGAAGGGGAATTGGACAAGTGTCCCGAAGGAAGCAGTGAAAAAGGACATGAACCAAGTGACGCCTTCTGATCCTATCATTTTCTCAGAAGACGCATTTAAAAGAGCGGTGGAATCAATAAAAGATTATATCGGACAAGGTGATGTATTTCAGGTCAATTTGTCTTTAAGACAGCATTTTTTATTAGAAAACCATCCTCTAAAAATTTATGAGACATTACGTAAAGTAAACCCTTCACCTTATATGGCTTACTTGCACTTTCCTGATCTGCAAATTGTGAGCGGCTCGCCTGAATTACTTGTTAAAAAGAAAGAAAACCTCGTGAGTACAAGACCGATTGCAGGAACACGGTCCAGGGGGGAAAATGAACAAGAAGATATGAGACTCGCTAACGAGCTCATTCAGAATGAAAAGGAAAGAGCTGAGCATGTTATGCTTGTTGATTTGGAGAGAAATGATCTAGGTCGTGTGTGCGAATATGGATCTGTGCATGTAAATGAATTTATGGTGATTGAAAAATATTCACATGTCATGCACATCGTCTCAAATGTACAAGGAACATTAAAAAAAGATGCAAATTATGCAGATATTATCAAAGCGACCTTCCCGGGTGGTACAATAACAGGAGCACCTAAGGTTCGAACTATGGAAATCATTGAAGAACTTGAACCGACTAGAAGAGGAATTTATACAGGCTCGATAGGTTGGATAGGTTTTGATGAAGATATGGAACTTAATATTGTTATTCGTACGATGGTTGCGAAGGACGGATATGGGTATGTTCAATCTGGAGCAGGAATTGTCATTGATTCGAATCCGGATTATGAATATAAAGAAGCTTTAAAGAAAGCAAAAGCTTTAGTAAAAGCAATAGAGTTGAGCAAAGAAGAGAAAATATTAGGCTGAGGTGAGTATAGTGATTTTAATGATCGATAATTATGATTCATTTACTTTTAATCTTGTGCAGTATTTAGGTGAGCTTGGTGAGGAATTAGTTGTTAAACGAAATGATGAAATCACCATTTCTGAAATTGAAGAGTTAAATCCACAATTTTTAATGATTTCTCCAGGGCCATGTAGTCCAAATGAAGCTGGAATAAGCATGGAGGCTATCGAACATTTTGCTGGTAAAATTCCAATATTCGGTGTGTGTTTAGGACATCAATCAATTGCACAAGTTTTCGGTGGTGATGTTGTTCGGGCAGAACGATTAATGCACGGGAAAACATCTGAAATGCACCATAACGGAGAAACTATCTTTAAAGGGATGGAAAATCCTTTTACAGCTACACGTTATCATTCATTAATTGTGAAGAATGAGACATTGCCTGATTGCCTTGAAGTAACAGCTTGGACAGAAGAAGATGAAATTATGGCTATCAGACATAAAACATTACCAATAGAAGGTGTTCAATTCCATCCGGAATCAATCATGACCTCGTTTGGAAAAGATTTATTAAAAAACTTTATTTCTCAATATAAACCTGTAGAAAAGAGTTAAACAAGTGTATATATATCATAATTCAAAGTTTATAAAAGATTCTGAAGCCACGATTTCTCCATTTGATCATGGCTTTCTTTATGGTTTAGGTGTATTTGAAACGTTTCGAGTATATAAGGGTTTCCCATTTCTATTGCACGATCATTTGGACCGCCTTCAAGTAGCCATAGACGAGGTAGGAATATCGTATAAAATAAATCGCCACGAAATCTTTGAAATCATTCAAGAGTTGATTACGATCAATCAGTATGAGTCAGAAGATGTTACAGTCCGCTTAAATATTTCTGCAGGGAATGGGGAAGTCGGTCACCTTCTTCAAGTATATGATTATCCAACAGTACTCTGTTTTTTAAGAAAAGCACCACCATTAAACATGACTGAAAAAAGTGCTACAATCTTAAATTTGAGGCGAAATACACCTGAAGGTAATTATCGTCTTAAGTCCCACCATTATTTAAATAATATTCTTGGAAAAAGGGAGCTTATCCATACACCTACTATAGATGGCATTTTTTTAACTGAGCAAGGTTTTGTAGCTGAAGGGATTGTATCAAACATTTTTTGGGGAGATGAGAATGAAGTATATACCCCATCACTAGATACAGGTATATTAAATGGAATTACGAGGAAATTTGTTATCAGATGTTTACAGAAGCTTCAAATACCAGTAAGAGAAGGATTTTTCAGAAAAGAACAAATGTTCGAATCTGAAGAAGTGATTATGACGAACTCATCGCAAGAACTTTTAGCTATAAAAGATATTGACGGATATGAATTTAGAGGAAAAAATGGAATAATTATTCAGAAGTTATATGACTTATATAAGAGTAATAGGACGAAACTATTAAGTATAGATGAGTTGTAAAGGATTGAAGATGATGGAACAAATAACGAAGAAACATCGGCAAGTTAAATGCGGGAAATACACACTAAATATTCAGGATAAGACAATGATCATGGGGATTTTAAATATAACTCCTGATTCATTTTCAGATGGCGGACGTTATATTGACATTGAAAAAGCTATAGAACATGCAAAAGAAATGATTAAACAAGGTGCAGATATTATTGATATTGGCGGAGAGTCAACCAGACCAGGGTCAACAATTGTTACAGTTGAAGAAGAAGTGAAACGTGTCATACCGGTCATAGAAAGGTTATCCAGAGAGATTGATGTCCCTATTTCAATTGATACGTATAAAGCAGAAGTAGCCAAGCAGGCCGTTGAGGCAGGGGCAACGATTATAAATGATGTATGGGGAGCTAAAGCGGATCCACAAATGGCGAATGTAGCAGCTGCATATGACGTACCAATTATTCTTATGCATAATCGAGACAATCAAAATTATGATGAATTAATTCCAGATATGATTGCAGATTTGATGGAATCTGTTACGATAGCCAAGAATGCCGGAGTTAAGGATGAAAACATAATCCTGGATCCTGGTATTGGTTTTGCCAAAACGATGGATGATAATTTAGTGGTTATGAGAAACTTGGAAGCATTTGTTCAATTAGGTTATCCTCTATTACTAGCGACTTCTCGTAAAAGGTTTATAGGGCACGTTCTTGATTTACCTCCTACAGAACGAATGGAAGGTACGGGTGCAACTGTTTGTCTTGGTATTCAAAAGGGATGTCATATGGTTAGAGTCCATGATGTGTTAGAAATAGCAAGAATGGCTAAGATGATGGATGCAATGCTTGGAAAGGGAGGGGAGCATAATCGATAAGATCTATGTAAATGGTATGGAGTTTTACGGATACCATGGTGTGTTTGCAGAGGAAAATAAACTTGGACAACGATTTAGAGTTGATTTAGTGGTAGAATTAGATTTGAAGAGAGCGGGAGAAACGGATGAATTAGAATATAGTGTGAACTATGCCTCGCTATATAAAGTTTGTCAGGAGATTGTTGAAGGTCAGCCGGTAAAGCTTGTTGAGTCTCTTGCAGAGCAAATTGCTGCTAAAATCTTAGTCGATTTTCCCTTGATATCCTATTGTACCGTAAAGGTTATAAAACCGGATCCTCCTATTCCAGGACATTATAAAGAGGTAGCGGTGGAAATTAAAAGGGGAAGATCATGAAAAATCATGCCTATATAGCTCTTGGTTCAAATATAGGAGACCGAGAACAATATCTCATAGATGCGATAAAGAAGATTCATAATTACCCAAATATTAAGGTGGTAAATATATCCTCCATTTATGAAACTGATCCAGTTGGTTATACAGATCAAGATGAATTTTTAAATATGGTTATATCCATTAATACTGATTTAACAGCATTTCAACTATTATCAGCTTTACAGGAAATTGAGGAACACCTAAATCGAAAACGAGATATTAGGTGGGGGCCACGAACTTTAG
Organism: Metabacillus schmidteae; assembly: GCF_903166545.1. NCBI lineage: Bacteria > Bacillati > Bacillota > Bacilli > Caryophanales > Bacillaceae > Metabacillus > Metabacillus schmidteae. The sequence continues at coordinate 414,795 of NZ_CAESCH010000001.1, forward strand.
ACCTTGACATTTTGTTATTTAATTATGAAAATATTGAAGCAGAACAATTAATTGTTCCTCATCCTAGAATGCATGAACGAGCTTTTGTTCTTATTCCATTATTTGAGTTAAATCAAGATGTAAGAATACCAAGTATAGATGAGCCAATCTCGACTATCATAGATCAATTACACGATAAAGAAGGAGTACGAATATGGAAGCAGAAAAATGGGGTAGACGTATTCGCGCTTTTAGAAAGTTAAAAGGATATACCCAAGAAAGCTTTGCGAAAGATCTTGGAGTTTCTGTTTCTGTATTAGGGGAAATAGAAAGAGGCAATCGTGAACCCAGCAAGGAATTTTTAGAGGATGTGGCTAAATCTCTTAATGTAACAATTGAAGAGCTAAGTCCAAATGATGTTGGTAGATAGGAGGTTAGAAAAAATTTGTTTAAAATTGGCGATATTGAATTAAAGAACCGTGTTGTTCTGGCACCAATGGCTGGAGTTTGTAACTCGGCATTTCGTTTAACAGTAAAAGAATTTGGTGCAGGTTTAGTATGTGCGGAAATGGTCAGTGATAAAGCCATTCTATTAAATAATGCAAGAACAATGGGCATGCTTTATATAGATGAACGTGAAAAACCACTAAGCTTGCAAATTTTTGGTGGAGAAAAAGAAACGCTAGTTGAAGCAGCTAAATTTGTTGATAAAAATACAACGGCTGATATCATTGACATAAACATGGGTTGCCCTGTTCCGAAGATTACTAAATGTGATGCTGGTGCCAAGTGGTTATTAGATCCCAACAAGATTTATGATATGGTATCAGCTGTAGTTGAAGCGGTTGATAAACCTGTTACGGTTAAAATGCGTATGGGATGGGACGATGAGCATATCTTTGCTGTCCAAAATGCGCAGGCTATTGAACGTGCAGGAGCTAAAGCAGTTGCTCTGCATGGTCGTACAAGAGTACAAATGTATGAAGGAACGGCTAATTGGGATATCATTAAAGAAGTGAAAGAATCAGTTAGTATTCCTGTAATAGGCAATGGTGATGTAACAACACCTCAAGATGCGAAGCGCATGCTTGATGAAACAGGTGTTGATGGTGTCATGATCGGACGTGCGGCTTTAGGTAATCCATGGATGATCTATCGAACAGTGAAATATTTAGAAACTGGCAAGTTAATGGATGAGCCGGGAGTACGTGAAAAAATGGAAGTTTGCAAGCTTCATTTAGATCGTTTGATTGCTCTTAAAAATGAAAATATAGCTGTACGTGAAATGAGAAAACATGCAGCCTGGTACCTAAAGGGTATACGTGGCAATGCTAAAGTTCGTAATGATATAAATATCATGAACACAAGAGATGAATTTGTTACACTTTTAGATGAATTTGTTTTAGAAATGGAAGAAAAAGAAAAAAGTGCTATTCAAGCAGGTTAAGCCTAAAATTGTGAAGGGGCTGTTATACTGCCAGTATATCTGGCAGTTTTCTGCTTTTTTTATTTAGTGAAGAAGGAGTGTTATAGATGAGTCAGGAAGAATTTAATCAAGAAGAATTAAGTGATCAACTCAAAGTCAGAAGAGAGAAATTACATAACTTAAGAGAACAAGGGTTAGACCCATTCGGTAAACGTTTCGAAAGAACACATCAAACAGAAGAAATTATTACTGAATTCAGTGATTTTGAGAAGGAAGAGTTGGAAGAGAAAGAAGCTTCGGTCACAATTGCAGGTAGAATTATGACAAAGCGGGGAAAAGGAAAAGCTGGTTTTGCTCATATTCAAGATTTAACTGGTCAAATCCAAATTTATGTCCGTAAAGATGAGATTGGTGAGGAAGCTTACGAAATCTTTAATACAGCTGACCTAGGGGATATTATCGGTGTTACTGGTGTTATTTTCAAAACAAAAGTTGGAGAGCTTTCTATTAAAGTCAAATCCTTTGAATTATTAACTAAGTCTCTACGTCCACTGCCTGATAAGTTTCATGGTTTAAAAGACATAGAACAACGTTATCGTCAAAGATATGTTGATTTGATTATGAGCCCTGAAAGTAAGAAAACATTTATTACAAGAAGTAAAATCATACAAGCAATGCGACGCTATTTAGATGATCAGGGATACTTAGAAGTGGAGACTCCTACTATGCATTCAATCCCGGGAGGAGCATCTGCTCGTCCGTTTATTACGCATCATAATGCTTTGGATATGCCTTTGTATATGCGTATTGCCATTGAGCTTCATTTAAAAAGACTTATTGTCGGCGGGTTAGAAAAAGTTTATGAAATTGGCCGTGTGTTTAGAAATGAGGGTGTTTCAACACGTCACAATCCTGAATTCACTATGATCGAACTTTATGAAGCGTATGCAGATTATAAAGATATTATGTCATTAACTGAAAATGTTATTGCGCATATTGCGAAAGAAGTATTAGGTACTACAACAGTTCAGTACGGTGATTATGAGGTAAACCTTGAACCGGAATGGACAAGACTGCATATGGTAGATGCTATAAAAGAACATACTGGTGCAGATTTCTGGAAAGAGATGTCTGATGAAGAAGCTCGTGAACTCGCGAAAGAGCATAATGTTGAAATTAACGAACATATGCAATATGGGCATATAGTTAATGAATTCTTTGAACAAAAGGTTGAAGAAAAGTTAATTCAACCTACGTTTATATATGGTCACCCAGTAGAAATTTCTCCTTTAGCTAAGAAAAATGATCAAGATCCTCGTTTTACGGATCGTTTTGAGTTGTTTATTGTCGCTAGAGAACATGCAAATGCATTTACAGAGTTAAATGACCCAATTGATCAGAAGGAACGTTTTGAGGCACAATTAAAAGAGCGTGAGCAAGGTAATGATGAGGCTCATATGATGGATGAGGACTTTATTGAGGCCTTAGAATATGGAATGCCTCCAACAGGCGGATTAGGGATTGGTATTGACCGTCTAGTGATGCTCTTAACTAATTCTCCATCAATTAGAGATGTATTATTATTCCCGCAAATGAGACATCGTTAATAATGAACTCCTGCTGTTTGCAGGAGTTTTTAATTTTTTTAAAAAAAGTTCTTGATTTAATGAATAGGTGATGGTATATTTGAATACGTTGCTGCGAAACATGCGGTTAACAAGTTAATAACAAAACAAAAAAGTTGTTGACAAACAACTCGGACATTTGTTATTATATAAAAGTTGCGTTAAGCAAATGATCTTTGAAAACTAAACAAAACCAAGCGTGCCAACGTTAATTTCGATTAACAAAAACGTACTATATAGTACAAAACTTTTATGAGCTACATCAAACACTTTATTGGAGAGTTTGATCCTGGCTCAGGACGAACGCTGGCGGCGTGCCTAATACATGCAAGTCGAGCGAATCTGAGGGAGCTTGCTCCCAACGATTAGCGGCGGACGGGTGAGTAACACGTGGGTAACCTGCCTGTAAGATTGGGATAACTCCGGGAAACCGGAGCTAATACCGGATAACATTTCGAACCGCATGGTTCGAAATTGAAAGACGGCGTCTAGCTGTCACTTACAGATGGACCCGCGGCGCATTAGCTAGTTGGTGAGGTAACGGCTCACCAAGGCGACGATGCGTAGCCGACCTGAGAGGGTGATCGGCCACACTGGGACTGAGACACGGCCCAGACTCCTACGGGAGGCAGCAGTAGGGAATCTTCCGCAATGGACGAAAGTCTGACGGAGCAACGCCGCGTGAACGATGAAGGCCTTCGGGTCGTAAAGTTCTGTTGTTAGGGAAGAACAAGTACCAGAGTAACTGCTGGTACCTTGACGGTACCTAACCAGAAAGCCACGGCTAACTACGTGCCAGCAGCCGCGGTAATACGTAGGTGGCAAGCGTTGTCCGGAATTATTGGGCGTAAAGCGCGCGCAGGCGGTTTCTTAAGTCTGATGTGAAAGCCCACGGCTCAACCGTGGAGGGTCATTGGAAACTGGGGAACTTGAGTGCAGAAGAGGAGAGTGGAATTCCGCGTGTAGCGGTGAAATGCGTAGAGATGTGGAGGAACACCAGTGGCGAAGGCGACTCTCTGGTCTGTAACTGACGCTGAGGCGCGAAAGCGTGGGGAGCGAACAGGATTAGATACCCTGGTAGTCCACGCCGTAAACGATGAGTGCTAAGTGTTAGAGGGTTTCCGCCCTTTAGTGCTGCAGCAAACGCATTAAGCACTCCGCCTGGGGAGTACGGTCGCAAGACTGAAACTCAAAGGAATTGACGGGGGCCCGCACAAGCGGTGGAGCATGTGGTTTAATTCGAAGCAACGCGAAGAACCTTACCAGGTCTTGACATCCTTCGCTACTTCTAGAGATAGAAGGTTCCCCTTCGGGGGACGAAGTGACAGGTGGTGCATGGTTGTCGTCAGCTCGTGTCGTGAGATGTTGGGTTAAGTCCCGCAACGAGCGCAACCCTTGATCTTAGTTGCCAGCATTCAGTTGGGCACTCTAAGGTGACTGCCGGTGACAAACCGGAGGAAGGTGGGGATGACGTCAAATCATCATGCCCCTTATGACCTGGGCTACACACGTGCTACAATGGATGGTACAAAGGGCTGCAAGACTGCGAAGTCAAGCCAATCCCATAAAACCATTCTCAGTTCGGATTGCAGGCTGCAACTCGCCTGCATGAAGCCGGAATCGCTAGTAATCGCGGATCAGCATGCCGCGGTGAATACGTTCCCGGGCCTTGTACACACCGCCCGTCACACCACGAGAGTTTGTAACACCCGAAGTCGGTGGGGTAACCGTAAGGAGCCAGCCGCCTAAGGTGGGACAGATGATTGGGGTGAAGTCGTAACAAGGTAGCCGTATCGGAAGGTGCGGCTGGATCACCTCCTTTCTAAGGATATGAGGTACGCTTGGTATTTTGTTTAGTTTTGAGAGATCATTGGATCTTTCAATATAAGTAATAAAACACATAGGATATAAATATCCTGTGCTTTATGTTCCTTGAAAACTAGATAACGATAACAATTCAAGTAATTCACTGAGTTTAAACGCTTAGTTTAGTGATTCTCTTATTAATGAAGTAAATGACATCTTCGATGTCGAAGGTTAAGTTAGTAAGGGCGCACGGTGGATGCCTTGGCACTAGGAGCCGATGAAGGACGGTACTAACACCGATATGCTTCGGGGAGCTGTAAGTAAGCTTTGATCCGGAGATTTCCGAATGGGGGAACCCACTGCTCGTAATGGAGTAGTATTTTTACCTGAATACATAGGGTAATAAAGGCAGACCCGGGGAACTGAAACATCTAAGTACCCGGAGGAAGAGAAAGCAAACGCGATTTCCTGAGTAGCGGCGAGCGAAACGGAATTAGCCCAAACCAAGAGGCTTGCCTCTTGGGGTTGTAGGACACTCTATACGGAGTTACAAAGGAACGGAGTAAATGAAGAGGTCTGGAAAGGCCCGTCAAAGAAGGTAACAACCCTGTAGTTGAAACTTCGTTCCCTCCAGAGTGGATCCTGAGTACGGCGGGACACGTGAAATCCCGTCGGAAGCAGGGAGGACCATCTCCCAAGGCTAAATACTCCCTAGTGACCGATAGTGAACCAGTACCGTGAGGGAAAGGTGAAAAGCACCCCGGAAGGGGAGTGAAAGAGATCCTGAAACCGTGTGCCTACAAGTAGTCAAAGCCCGTTAATGGGTAATGGCGTGCCTTTTGTAGAATGAACCGGCGAGTTACGATCCCGTGCAAGGTTAAGTTGATAAGACGGAGCCGCAGCGAAAGCGAGTCTGAATAGGGCGAAAGAGTACGTGGTCGTAGACCCGAAACCAGGTGATCTACCCATGTCCAGGGTGAAGTTCAGGTAACACTGAATGGAGGCCCGAACCCACGCACGTTGAAAAGTGCGGGGATGAGGTGTGGGTAGCGGAGAAATTCCAATCGAACTTGGAGATAGCTGGTTCTCTCCGAAATAGCTTTAGGGCTAGCCTTGAAATGAGAGTCTTGGAGGTAGAGCACTGATTGGACTAGGGGCCCCCATCGGGTTACCGAATTCAGTCAAACTCCGAATGCCAAAGACTTATGTTCAGGAGTCAGACTGCGAGTGATAAGATCCGTAGTCAAGAGGGAAACAGCCCAGACCACCAGCTAAGGTCCCAAAGTATACGTTAAGTGGAAAAGGATGTGGAGTTGCTTAGACAACCAGGATGTTGGCTTAGAAGCAGCCACCATTTAAAGAGTGCGTAATAGCTCACTGGTCGAGTGACTCTGCGCCGAAAATGTACCGGGGCTAAACGTATCACCGAAGCTGTGGATTGTTCTTACGAACAATGGTAGGAGAGCGTTCTAAGGGCTGTGAAGCGAGACCGGAAGGACTCGTGGAGCGCTTAGAAGTGAGAATGCCGGTATGAGTAGCGAAAGAGGGGTGAGAATCCCCTCCACCGAATGCCTAAGGTTTCCTGAGGAAGGCTCGTCCGCTCAGGGTTAGTCGGGACCTAAGCCGAGGCCGAAAGGCGTAGGCGATGGCCAACAGGTTGAAATTCCTGTACCACCTCCTCACCGTTTGAGCAATGGGGGGACGCAGAAGGATAGGGTAAGCGCGCTGTTGGATTAGCGCGTCCAAGCAGTTAGGCTGACAACGAGGCAAATCCCGTTGTCACATAAGCTGAGCTGTGATGGCGAGGGAACTATAGTACCGAAGTTCCTGATTCCACACTGCCAAGAAAAGCCTCTAGCGAGGTGAGAGGTGCCCGTACCGCAAACCGACACAGGTAGGCGAGGAGAGAATCCTAAGGTGAGCGAGAGAACTCTCGTTAAGGAACTCGGCAAAATGACCCCGTAACTTCGGGAGAAGGGGTGCTTTTTAGGGTGAATAGCCCGGAAAAGCCGCAGTGAATAGGCCCAGGCGACTGTTTAGCAAAAACACAGGTCTCTGCGAAGCCGCAAGGCGAAGTATAGGGGCTGACGCCTGCCCGGTGCTGGAAGGTTAAGGGGAGAGGTTAGCGCAAGCGAAGCTTTGAACCGAAGCCCCAGTAAACGGCGGCCGTAACTATAACGGTCCTAAGGTAGCGAAATTCCTTGTCGGGTAAGTTCCGACCCGCACGAAAGGCGTAACGATCTGGGCACTGTCTCAACGAGAGACTCGGTGAAATTATAGTACCTGTGAAGATGCAGGTTACCCGCGACAGGACGGAAAGACCCCGTGGAGCTTTACTGTAGCCTGATATTGAATTTTGGTACAGCTTGTACAGGATAGGTAGGAGCCTGAGAAGCCGGAGCGCTAGCTTCGGTGGAGGCGTCGGTGGGATACTACCCTGGCTGTATTGAAATTCTCACCCACAGCCCTGATCGGGCTGGGAGACATTGTCAGGTGGGCAGTTTGACTGGGGCGGTCGCCCCCTGAAAAGGAACGGAGGAGCCCAAAGGGTTCCTCAGAATGGTTGGAAATCATTCGTAGAGTGTAAAGGCACAAGGGAGCTTGACTGCGAGACCTACAAGTCGAGCAGGGACGAAAGTCGGGCTTAGTGATCCGGTGGTTCCGCATGGAAGGGCCATCGCTCAACGGATAAAAGCTACCCCGGGGATAACAGGCTTATCTCCCCCAAGAGTCCACATCGACGGGGAGGTTTGGCACCTCGATGTCGGCTCATCGCATCCTGGGGCTGTAGTCGGTCCCAAGGGTTGGGCTGTTCGCCCATTAAAGCGGTACGCGAGCTGGGTTCAGAACGTCGTGAGACAGTTCGGTCCCTATCCGTCGTGGGCGTAGGAAATTTGAGAGGAGCTGTCCTTAGTACGAGAGGACCGGGATGGACGCACCGCTGGTGTACCAGTTGTCTTGCCAAAGGCATAGCTGGGTAGCTATGTGCGGAAGGGATAAGTGCTGAAAGCATCTAAGCATGAAGCCCCCCTCAAGATGAGATTTCCCATCACACTAGTGAGTAAGATCCCTGAAAGATGATCAGGTTGATAGGTCAGAGGTGGAAGCGCGGTGACGTGTGGAGCTGACTGATACTAATCGATCGAGGACTTAACCTAATAAAAGCGTAAGCTTAGTGAATTGAATTGTGAATCGTTATCTAGTTTTGAAGGAATATGCCTTCAAACTTATATTATTTGGTGATGATGGCGAAGAGGTCACACCCGTTCCCATGCCGAACACGGAAGTTAAGCTCTTCAGCGCCGATGGTAGTTGGGGGTTTCCCCCTGTGAGAGTAGGACGTCGCCAAGTAGTAATATACAGAATTGTATCATGCAATTCTAATCCGGAGGATTAGCTCAGCTGGGAGAGCACCTGCCTTACAAGCAGGGGGTCGGCGGTTCGATCCCGTCATCCTCCACCATAAAATCTCATTATATATTATTTTAGGCCGGTGTAGCTCAACTGGTAGAGCAACTGACTTGTAATCAGTAGGTTGGGGGTTCAAGTCCTCTCGCCGGCACCACTCATTATAAAATGAGCCATTAGCTCAGTTGGTAGAGCACGTTCGAATATGCTACAAAGCAATACTTCAGCACACAAATCGAGCTGCTTCTTGAGTAATCTCCCTGAGATTTGGGTGTCAACTAAGAGTGTTTAGAGAAATAGGAGCCATTAGCTCAGTTGGTAGAGCATCTGACTTTTAATCAGAGGGTCGAAGGTTCGAGTCCTTCATGGCTCATCATTTACACACCATGCGGGTGTGGCGGAATTGGCAGACGCGCTAGACTTAGGATCTAGTGTCCTTGTGACGTGGGGGTTCAAGTCCCTTCACCCGCACCATGTAAATATTTGCGGAAGTAGTTCAGTGGTAGAACACCACCTTGCCAAGGTGGGGGTCGCGGGTTCGAATCCCGTCTTCCGCTCCAATAAGTGCCGGGGTGGCGGAACTGGCAGACGCACAGGACTTAAAATCCTGCGGTAGGTGACTACCGTACCGGTTCGATTCCGGTCCTCGGCACCACTTATATGCGCCCGTAGCTCAATTGGATAGAGCGTTTGACTACGGATCAAAAGGTTAGGGGTTCGACTCCTCTCGGGCGCGCCATATTACGGGAAGTAGCTCAGCTTGGTAGAGCACTTGGTTTGGGACCAAGGGGTCGCAGGTTCGAATCCTGTCTTCCCGACCACTTAAATTATTAGATTTGGGGCCTTAGCTCAGCTGGGAGAGCGCCTGCTTTGCACGCAGGAGGTCAGCGGTTCGATCCCGCTAGGCTCCACCAAAAAACTTTTAAAAAACACTTGCTTTATATGTATAGTAATGTTATTATTTAAAAGTTGCGTTAAATAAATGATCTTTGAAAACTAAACAAAACCAAGCGTGCCAACGTTAATTTCGATTAACAAAAATCGTACTATAATAGTACAAAACTTTTATGAGCTATATCAAACACTTTATTGGAGAGTTTGATCCTGGCTCAGGACGAACGCTGGCGGCGTGCCTAATACATGCAAGTCGAGCGAATCTGAGGGAGCTTGCTCCCAACGATTAGCGGCGGACGGGTGAGTAACACGTGGGTAACCTGCCTGTAAGATTGGGATAACTCCGGGAAACCGGAGCTAATACCGGATAACATTTCGAACTGCATGGTTCGAAATTGAAAGACGGCTTCGGCTGTCACTTACAGATGGACCCGCGGCGCATTAGCTAGTTGGTGAGGTAACGGCTCACCAAGGCAACGATGCGTAGCCGACCTGAGAGGGTGATCGGCCACACTGGGACTGAGACACGGCCCAGACTCCTACGGGAGGCAGCAGTAGGGAATCTTCCGCAATGGACGAAAGTCTGACGGAGCAACGCCGCGTGAACGATGAAGGCCTTCGGGTCGTAAAGTTCTGTTGTTAGGGAAGAACAAGTACCAGAGTAACTGCTGGTACCTTGACGGTACCTAACCAGAAAGCCACGGCTAACTACGTGCCAGCAGCCGCGGTAATACGTAGGTGGCAAGCGTTGTCCGGAATTATTGGGCGTAAAGCGCGCGCAGGCGGTTTCTTAAGTCTGATGTGAAAGCCCACGGCTCAACCGTGGAGGGTCATTGGAAACTGGGGAACTTGAGTGCAGAAGAGGAGAGTGGAATTCCACGTGTAGCGGTGAAATGCGTAGAGATGTGGAGGAACACCAGTGGCGAAGGCGACTCTCTGGTCTGTAACTGACGCTGAGGCGCGAAAGCGTGGGGAGCGAACAGGATTAGATACCCTGGTAGTCCACGCCGTAAACGATGAGTGCTAAGTGTTAGAGGGTTTCCGCCCTTTAGTGCTGCAGCAAACGCA
>NZ_CAESCH010000003.1 GCF_903166545.1 Metabacillus schmidteae
TCGTATCAAGGAGAGAGTTATCGCTTAACGAATGCATTATCTAAAAGAAAATAAAGAAAAGTAATTCGGGTGACAAACCTCTGTACTTTTCTTTGCATTTTTCTGCACTTTTCTATTGCAAAATACAACAAGCAAGCTAATAAATAAATGTGATGAAAAAGGAGTTGAATTTACAGACATTGAAGTATCGGCTATTTCAAGAGTTGGTCATGCAGAATCAATAAAAGATTTGTCTTGGTTAGTTATTGATCAAATAGAACGCATTTTTGATAAATATAAAATTCGTTAATACATAATTCGCTTAGAGAATCGAAGAAAATATCGACATAAAGGAGTTATTATTTTGAGTGGATTTATAAATAAATTCTTTAGTTTATCAAAAGAAATGTTTTATCCTGATTCCTTTTCTAATAGTTATAGGGGTTGCGATTTCCGTAGTTATTCTGATTATGGTCTTAAAATATTTCACAAACAATCGCATAGCTTACATATTATTTATAATAGTTTTTAGGAGTGGTAAGTGGTATAGCTGCTATAGGATTAAATATATAAACAAATTTTGACTATGCTGATTAATTCTTAATTTGCTTTTCGCTTAAAAGGAGTTGCTTAATTTGGATGGAAAAGAAGTGGTTATTCTAGTTTCGGCATTTGTTTTATTTAACTTATTATTTTTTTGTTTTTTAGATTTATTGGGATATGTTTAATAAAATTATTTTCTTAATACGAAGTTCGCATAAAGAATTTAGAAAGAGGTAGAAAAATGTTTAGGAATTATAAAGATTCAATATTTTCATTAATATTAGTACCACTAGCGCTCGCGTTAACAGTAGTTTTTATATATCTTATAATACATGTTGATACACAACATGTAACAATACCAGATTGGTACAAGCCACAACTTCTTGAACCTGCACCAATAGATGATTTCATTCAATATTGGAAAGATAAGTCTTTCAGGTATGGAGTTAATACATTTGCAATCACATTTGGTTTTATACTACCGATTTATTTTATTAAAAGAAAGATAAAAATAAAAGTAAAGTAAGTTCGTAGTATGTTCTTTTATGTTATGGATCTTTATTGCAGGTTCGATTTTTCAGTTGGTTTGGTACACGACGATTAAGAAAAAGAAAATAGAGTTAAAATTACAAACTAGAGGTGTATTAAATGAAGATTTTCATTAACAAAGTGCATGGAATTGACAAAAGATGAATTGGCCGTTTGTTTTAGGTTCGATAGGTTTAGTTATATTGTTTATTTATTACAGATTTTATTCTGGTGCTATTGACCGACAAGTTGAGACTATTTATGAATACTTTAACGAACGTAATATAGAAGTTCTATATGTTGATTTTAATCCTCTTAAAAATAGAAGTTTAACCAAAACATATAGTGTACTCACTAGAGATGGTGAATATTTAATTATTATAAAAAGGCTTCAAATACTTATAGTTCAAAGTGGAAATAGTCGGTGAGAATCTTCTTTTATAGCCTATATTGGCTTAATGACAAGGTTCTTGCTGTAGACCGCAAAGTAAAGTATCCAAGAGCACTCTATAGTTATGGTAAAAGTATTTGGTAATACTTTTGGACATCTGTTTTGGTAATTATAGAATTCAATAACAATCATTCAATTGCTAAATGGACTAAGTAGTTACAAAAACCGTGGTTATTGGTAATAGCCCAAACTTTTACTTTGCTCTTGGTTACAAGTACGCCTGGTATTAGTATTAGTTCAAGGAAGTACTTTGCGGTTCGTAGCAGCAACCCTGTCACTAAGCCTATATTAAAAGAGTCTCTTTATAACAGAACTAACGTTCTGTTATAATTATTATGACGATTACTCATTTTTGTCCTGGCATAGTCAGGACTTTTTTATAGGGGGAGCAGCAATATGTTAAGAGACAGAGGTAAACAAAAGAAATGGCAAGGCTTCTTTATGACAGAGCATACATCAATGCTTAAAGAGTTAGAACATGATCTTCTTAAGCAACCACGCCCTCAAATTGATGAAACACAGATAGAAGAGTTTGAAAATTTGATACAGCAGAGTATAGAATATAAGAAACTATTATTGGTAACAATTTGGAAAGATGGTTATATAAATAAAAGAGCTGGGATTGTAAAAAAGATAAATCCTATTGCAAAGTCTATCTTATTTGAGGATGAATTAGGTAGTAGATTTAACGTTGATTTTTATTCAATTATTAATGTAGAGATTGTTTAAGGGGGATATTATGGTTAATCAAAACCAAGAGACTAGAGAAATGCATATCGCAAGAAAAAGAAACATACTTGTTTTTTCAGCATCAATAATAGAATGCATATTAATAGCTATCTTTGGTATCATTTTTTTACCAATCATAACTTACTTTATTCCAGCATGGTATCTAATCATTCCGCTAATTAGTTATGTAATTTATAGGTTATTTCAAATTAATAAAACATACTTCATAGAGTCAATAACTCAAGAAAAATATAAGGAAATTAGAGATAGGAAATTGATACACTATACAAATAAAATTACAGATAAAGATTATCAATCCTACTTAGAAACTGGACTGATAAAATTAACAGGTTCTAATAGAGCTGCGTCTAACTATGTAATGAGATTTAAAGATAAAAAACAAAAATTTGTTTGGTTCCATTTGGAAGATAGACAAAATACACATGAACCGGAGTTTTTATCGTTTATATTCTCCCATGGTCATGAGTCAACCAAACGTAAATACAAGGTCATCGTAGATCCAAAAGAAATAGATATTAATAGAATATTTTTTAGAAGGGATAATGGAAATATTATCGTAAAAGATGATTTGGAAATCCCCGCAAAGATAGAAACCGTTTTTCGTTGGTATGATGATAAGTTATACATAAAACATCTTATTGCGGGTGTAATATTAACACCGTTCAGAGTATATACATACTGTTATTCATTTCATCAACTTATAGGTAAGGTTATTGACCTCATGTTAGAAAGTCGAGATTTGATATATAGAAGAAGATTAAGATGATACAGTAATTTAATAGTTAATTCCATCTTTAAAACTACTTTGGGAGTAATTACTGCATCCTCTATTTCTTTTGGTGTTTCTTTAGGTTTGGGATTGTTGAATATCACCGTACTAAGAATATTGAATAGATAAACTCACTTATGGTCTAATTATTTTAATTAGTATACTGTCTAAATAACTCCTCGGATTCGCTAGATCTTATAAACTCCAGTATTTTTGACAATTCCCAATTGGAATTGTCTATCTTACCTTGCTCCTTAAATGTGTAATACATTTCTTCTAACATTTGAATACTAAAATTACTAGTGAATATAGTTAATTTACCTACTCGTTTGTTTAAGACTTCTAATAAATATCCTATTTCTCTATGTGTCGTTCCTAAGTCATCTAAAACAAGACAGTCAACCCTCTCCATATATTCTCTTAGCTCTCCACTCATAGGAGTAGCTGTTGTTTTAAAATAAAGTTTGGTCGTTTATAAGAAAGTTGCACCGTTTTGAAAAAAGATTGATCAAAATAAGGGATTAATTACTCGTGAAATGCTGATTTAACAATGTTTATAGTATTTTTTGATCAAACTTTCTTATAAAAACTGACTTGCTCCATTAAGGAGTGAAGAGTGTTTTGATCGATCTTTTTTATAAAATGCAATGTGCCTTTAATCTTCCTAATTCTTCAAACCAACTTTTATCATTGGTTTCTAATGCTAAAAGTTGAAGATTATGAATTGCATCATTTTCTAACTGAAATTTAACTGGAGATATGTCGTCTTTTGTGTAAACCTTACTGTTTCTGTAACCAAATTTAACCTTTATAGATGTTTCAGTATGGTTTTTATAAACGATAAAACCGACTTGATTTTTAGCTAAAACTCATTCGCCAATGTTCATGATTATCCCTCCTACACAAATATGAAAAATGATCAATCTTTTTTATAAAGAAACAGTAGCTGGTGTATAAATATATAAAGCAGACTTATCTTGTTCCAAATAATAATTACATGCAGCTGAAGCTAGAAATGATTTACCAGTACTTAAATTTCCATGAAGGTAAATCCAATTGTTATTATCCATAGCATCATAGAGTTTACCCGCTGCACGTACCCTAGAAAAATCATCAGTTCTTAAATAAAAGTCATCTAATTTTGCCTTTCTTAAATCATCATTGATATTACTGTATTTAGAATATATTTCTCTAGGTTGAATCACCTTTAGATTCAGTTCTCTTTTAATTGTTTTTAATAAATGTGACCCAAAAGTTTCATCTGACTTTGCACGTTCAGCACACTCAATTGCAACGTTAGAAAATTCCAAATCTTCAAACTCATGATAACTTATTATGAATAAGGTATATCTCCTCAATCTTAGCGAGGACATAGTCCGTAAGCTTTGGATTAGGATATTCCGTATGTAATAAGTAGTTTTTCAACCCCAAAGGAAGGTTTAAATTTTCTATATTCATCTCTACACCTCAATTTTATAATAGTAAGTATACATCAGTGCTAGATATATTCTGCAAGATCACCTTTATCCCACATATGAGTAGCGTGATTATCTTTTTCGAATTCCTTCTGCAGATAGATTTTTGTTGTTTCAATTGATTCATGGCCAAGAGATCTCATTATTTTGTATATATCAGCACCACTATTATAAGAAATGATTGAAAATGCATGACGATAGGTATGAGGACCGATTGGGTTTGATCTTTTCTTTATAAATTCAAGACTGGTTCTTGTAATTGCCTTATTTAAGTATTGGGACAAGTAAGAAGGTGTATATGCTTTTAAACTAGATGTAACAAATAAAGAATTTTTATCAGATGAATCAAGATTAGTTTCCAATCCTCTCATTCTTCTAAATTCTACAATACTTTGAAAAACTTTAGGTTTGATAGGTACTGTTCTTTTCTTATTTCCCTTACCATCTACTAGTAGATAATATTCAGATCGCCCTTGATCATAAGTTAAGTCACATATCCTCGCTTTGCAAAACTCACTATTTCTTATTCCTGTTGTAACAAGTACATGTATGATCCCATATATAATAGGATGTTTTTCATCTTTGAAAAACTTAAGGATTTGAATTACTTCATTTGCACCCAGGTCTTTGTTTGGTCTCTCATCAATACTCACTGTAGCTGTTCCCATCTCAGTATGGATAGGTTCAATTAGATATCTCTTTTCATATAAAAAAGATAGAAAATCTTTTATAATCGCATTTTTTCGAGAGATAGTTGCTGGTGAATATGACTCTTTTCCAACTAATTTTGGAGCTTTCTTGACCATCCATACTTGATAAAGGCTCAAATGCCTTGGTTCCAAGCTTTTAAATAGCGACCCTTCATAAATTTCATTAATATCTATTCCAATATCAGCTGCATATTGGGCAATATTCTTTGCAAAATGTAAAAGCTCTCTTAAATATTCTTTTCGTGTATTATCTTTACGATTTTTGTTTTCGTCTATATTTTTTTGCTCATGTACATAATAGTAGAGAATTTCATAATCATTGAAATCGTGAAATTTTTCCTCCTTATTCTTTTCTGCTAGATGGATCTTTTTTCTTAGAAGAGGATAGAATGATTTATCCTTCATCTGAAGGACTAACTCTGATATGGTTTTTGCATTTGAGTTTAAAAAAATATTAGTTTTATCTTCATTTATTAAAACTGAATTACCTCGAACCAATCTATTAACACCCCACTTAGTCATTATCTATTATATTCAAACATCTTTACAACTAACTCTATTATCGAAGTTATAACTATAAATACCAATATTTATCTATTTATTTTAATTTTATCTTTTTGATTTTTACAAGACAACTAAAAAAATAGAATATTTGTTTATATACATAATATAAACTAAAATATTTTTAAATTATAACTATATGTACATGAAGTTATAATTATATTGTAATTTTATATATGTATAGTTATAATTAGACTATAAGTTATAAATTCGCTTTTGAACGAGTTGTTCGTGAAGGGTGTTTTTATAATAAAAAACTTTTAGAGTAACTTTTAGAAAGGGTGTTCTACTAATGTCAACAAAAACAGTTTCATTAACACTATCACCAATCCAAGTAAAGGTAAGTACTAATAGTAAAATGTCAGATCATGATATTTTAGAACTTGCTAAAAAAGAAGCATTGAAACAAATGAAAGAAAAATTCCCAAAGATAACTTACTCAATTGCAGATGGAAATGTATTGAGCTTGGAAACAGCAAAGATCGGTCAGATTATCTTACATAATGAGAATTTAGGTGTTATCACTAATATCAAATCTCGTAATAAATACCCAATTAACATCGCACTTGAAAATAACGAGAGGTTAAAGGTTATCCCTATAGCAATTAGTAAAGTTGATGATGAATCAGCGATAAATAAAATTATGAACCCTCAACCAGAATGGCAAAAAGCAGACAATCTTTGGTATGAAGGTGATTGCGCATATTTAGTTGCAAAAGATCAGATTATACCAGTTGTTTATGGAGGAGCTAAAAAAACGAAATATAGATTTTACATAGTTAGCACACAGGCTCAATCACACTATTATGACTTAACACAAGCACAACTACGATTGGTATTTGATACAAAGGAAGAAGCTGAATTGTCACTAAATAGTAAGTAGTGATAGAGAATGGCTTAGAGTTCTAAGCCATTCCATTCATCTAAAATTAGATGTAGGAGGATGTTATGAGGAAGCTACATATAAGTGAAATGGAAGAAGGTAAGATATATATAATTAAATCGTATGGTAGTTCAGAATATTCTCTAGTGAAAAAGCAGGAAGAAGAGATCGAGGTTATCTACTGCGGAGGAGAATTTAATCAACCTCAGACAGTCAAGTTCAAAATAGAGGTTATTCACCTCATTGAAGGTTATGAGTCTTTAACACTAGAGGAATTAACTATTGATATGTTAGATGAAGTTTCTGTTTCTATTTATAATATCTACATGTCAAATAATGTATCAAGTGATTTATCAGGAAAAATTAGCGTTATATAAAAAGAGAAATTTCTAAGAAAAGATATATATTAGTTTAATTGATGATGATGAGATAAAGATAAAGAGATAACAGTGAAATAGCTAATTGCATGAAGTTATTTTATATAAATTTAAAAGTTATAAGTTACTATATGTAGGTTTGAATAAACGATATAATTATAAAAGGAGAAATTCACATGCATTTAAACATAATAGGAAAAGATTTGAAATTATTTAGAGAAGAAAATAATTTAACCATTAAAGAGTTTGCCAAAATTACAAATTTAGATTTCAAAAAGTATAAGAGGATTGAAGGGAGTATTAAGAAGGTTGACTTAATTACCTTAAGCCATATTTTAAGCACATTTAAAATAGAAGGAAAAAGTTTATCAAGATTAGCTACCAATAATAATCATTAGGAGTATTAACTTATGCTTGTGCAGAGTGGGGGGAGAATATGTTTAATTGCCAATTTTGTGGTTTGGTTGATAACTGTTATATTCAATTAGATAAGTATAAACGAGGATTTTGGTGTGAGATATGCGATGGATACTCCTACTTGGAAGCAGATTCCGAGAAACATAGATTCACACTTATCTTAGAAGATAAATATAGAGAAAAGAAATCATATAATCCCCCAGCTGTAAAGTTGAGTAAGAGATTATCTCCTTATAGGTATCCAGGTGGGAAATCGAAAATAATAAATTTTCTTTTTATGCATCTACGAGAAGCGAAGACAAGCGAACTTATTTCTCCATTTACTGGTGGAGGTAGTTTTGAATTAGCAATGTTGGATGCAGGGGTTGTTGAGAAGCTTCACCTTAATGACATAGACACTGGAGTCTATTCACTTTGGTGGGTATTAAAACATATGCCCTATGTTCTAATTGACCGAATAAAGTCAATACAACCTAACCATAAAGATTATTTTAATGCACAATCCATAATTAAATCAGATTATATCGGTGTTGATCTGATTGAAGCAGCCTGGTCCTCATTATTAGTAAATAGATTAGCGTACAGTGGAGTAGCAAAGGCAAACCCACTTGGTGGTAAAAACGGAAAAACGCATGATTTACTGTCCAGATGGAATCCTGTTGAGCTTATTAGAAGAATCGAGAAGATACATTCAATGAGTGATCGAATTGAGATAACCCGAGAAAATGCAGTGGAATTAATTGAAGAATCATATTGGAATGATACGGCCACCATTTTTATCGATCCGCCTTATGTCATAAAGGGCAAAGACTTGTACCATTGTTATTACACAGAAAAGGATCACATAGAATTATCCTTTCTTTTAGATACACTTCATTTTGGATTCCCCGGAGCCGATATTCTAGTAACCTATGATTACAATGACTTAATAAACAATATATATACATATCCCGATAAAGAGATTATAGGTAGAACGTATTCAGCATAAATCCACTGAGGTTCTGGTCATTAAAGATTATATATTAAAGCTTTTGAAAGGCGAACTTATGTTAGACATAGCAACATGAAAAGAAGGTGAAATTATAGACATTTTATTATTGATATTTTCTTTATTTATATTTTCTATAGTAGTTATGATTTTTACTTTAGTGCTGTATTTGAGAACCAGGGAGATAAGTAATATAGAGCTATTTCGCTTTATTGGTGCAATTATCTGTTTCTGCACTACAGGTATATGGTTGATCATGAAGGAAACTGTTGAAACCACCTTTAATAATGGTATTTCTTTACTTAATAACATTTTGGGAATTTCTTTAAATCAACTTATTACTTGGATTTTGTTTTTTATTATCGTTCTAGTATTTATGAGAGTTTTTAAAAGATAATTAGTTTTTCACTTTGAGAAGTAAGCATAAAAAGGCATATAAAGAGATTTTCATAATGATTATTAACATTACTATTCTGTAGTTATGGTTTTGTTTAATGGAATTGATGTGAAATAAGTATCGACGAATAGCGAAGTAAAGAGGTGTCCTTATGGAGATACCAAAGTACATTCAAGACAGTCTTGAAAAATCTTCAAAAGCATTTGAGAAGGCGAGAAAACACGAAAAAATAGTTAGAGATTGGCTTGTTGATAAAGGCTTTGAAAATGATGAATCGGTTAACGATAGTTGGATTGATAACATTGAATATGGTCATGGACTTCATAAAAATTTTATTGAGTTTTTAAAGCATCATAGTTCGTAATTCGCTAAGAGTATCGAACAAATAGCGACACAAAGAAAGGGAGTGGATTTAGTTGAAAAAACGTCAAAAGAAAAAGAATAAGAAAAAGTATTTACCTATCATTGCAGATGAATTTAATTTAACAACAATGACAAGAGAAGAACTTGAACAAGCAAATAAAGATTACCAAGAATATAGAGAACGCTATGCCTTTCGTAAGAAATACAAGGATTTAAACGAAGGAAAATCACTATATCATTCTTTTCCAGTAGGACAAAAAGTTACTAATACTCTTAAAGAATTATCTTCTATTGCTAGAAGTGCAAGAAAAAGCTCTACAGTTACTCAAAGTATTGATGATTTCAAAAGTTAATGCGTAGTTCATATACAGACCTAAAAATTAATACAAGGAGGATTTTAAAATGATTAATGTTAAAGGTTATAATTTAAGGAATTTTAGGAAGAACAAAAACCTAACTATTCAAGAATTCGCAAATGAGATCGGCATAGAGGTTACTAAATATATCTCTTTTGAAGAAGGTTTAAAAAGAGTTGATGAAGATACATTAAGTAAGATTTATTCTACTTTTAACGTAAATGAAGATGAATTGATGAAAGAATCATAAGAAATTTTGTATAAAAAGAATCGTGAAGATGTCGCATTGTGTTACTGGTGCAATAAAAAACGTGAAAAAGCATTAAAAGTTAATGCATAGTTCGCTTTAAATAGAAAGGGAAGGAGAGTTATGTAATGGGAGGAGAAGTTATGTCTTTTTATGAAGTTTTGGCTCTTACAGTAATTTCTTTAATTATTTTTTGTGGAATTGGATATTTCTGTTACTTTTTTAGACTTGTTGATTTTGGGCTTGTTGTAATTGAGCTAGAGAAGCTTTTAAATTAATTCGTTGTTCAAGACCTAAAAACGAACATTATTTGGCGCTATTGAATTAAATTTGATACAAATTTGATGAAAAATGCGAATTAAAAAGGAGAGAGTTAAAATGTTTCCGGTTGATAAGAATAATATACAGGTCAAAAGGTATCGAGAACATTTAAAAGAACAAGTAGAGAGATACAGAAATATAGGGAAAACAGAAGACGACATTATATATTGGATAGAAAATGTATTAGATAAAGAAAAAGGAATGAGTGTGTCGAATAATTTTGATTCAACGCACGAATTAGCAAACTTTTTGAATCTACCTGTTTCAAAGTTTAATGTTTTTTGGATGTGAAAAATTAACTAAGTACTTCGCTTTTCGCAAAAAAATTGATGGAAATAGAGAAGTAAGGAGGGAGATAGATGTTCCCGATGTTTGTAGGCGATAAAAGAGTAATGGTATTAAGTTATAAACCTACTGTCAACGATCTGATTAGGGATGATGATACTTATAAATGGTATAAAGTTTTGAAAATTGATGGCAGGAAAGTTTATTCTCGCAGAACAATAGACCCAAGATTCTTAGGATTATAAGGATGGATATTCCGAAGGAGGAAAAGTGATGAAACAGATTATTAATTCTTTAAATAAAAATGATAAAGTTTCGATAGTATATGGAGAAAATGAAGATATTTTTGAAGGTTATGTAGATTCAATTACAGATGATTATCTAATAATTCATGAATATGTTTCTGTTATTTATAGAACGTTGAATCAAGATCAGATAATAGAGATACAAAAGATTTAATGCGTATTTCAAGGAAACTGTGCATTTGATGGAAATTGTGAATTAAGAAGAAGGTAGTCATAAAATATCACCTCCTTTAATTATATGTTGTTGATCTTCAGAAACAAATAGTGATCGAAAAATCAGTAGTTTTGAGATGAAAATCATAATTGACTCTTATAGTTCATGAAATCTATATAGACTTAGTAAAAGTCTGGAATGAAAGAGAATTAGATATGTTAAAAGCAATCTACTAAACAAAGGTGTGAAAAATTGTGAAAAGATGTATCGGTTGCCACAATGAATTCGAATATATGGCAGATAAAGAAGCTCAATTATGTGAGTCATGCGCAGACAAGGCTTTGCAAAGTAATAATGAGACACAAAATGGTTATGTTTCTACCAGCGATGCTGCCAAAATATTAGGTGTATCAACCCAAACTATATATAAGTATGAAAAAGAAAACAAACTAACATCATTATATGATCATAAATGGCGGATGAGGAAGACAAAGCTTTTTAAGTTAGATGAAGTAGAACAACTTAAAAAGGAATTTAATAAGCCGGGATTAACCACTGGAGAAGCAGCTGAACGTGTCGGTGTTACTTCGGCTACAATTCTAACTTATATAAAAGAAGGGAAGATACCTGCAACAATTGAACGCTATAAAGGTAAAGACCTGTATTTTATTACTGAAGAGGATATTGAAGATTTTATTTCGTCTAAAGAATTTCAATCTCAAGAAAGAAAAAAAGAACGAAAACAATTTTACGATAAAGATACAGGTCATATACTATTTCAATCTTTTACTTTTAATGATGGACAATTCGGAAGAATACTTGAATTAAAAGGAGAATACAGCAAGGTTGTAACAAAAGATGGTGAAGCCTTTACTCTTCGAGAAGCAATAGAGCTAGGAGCTACTCCAAATTATAAAATAGATGAAAAACCTTATAGCACAAAAAGAGGTTATGCTAAATTTAGATTTATAAAACCTCATAGTGTGCAATCAGATATATATGAAATTATAGAGAATTTTTATAAATATGCTGGTCCTCAAAATATTCGTCTAACTTTAGAGGATGAATATATACAAATGGAAGTGAAACCTGTAGCTTTACCATTTTCACCTCAATCTCACCAGTCCGTTATAAATCTAATTGATCACTATTTAATAGAAGGGAAGATCCTTTCTGATATAGACAGCATATTTATAGAGAGTGATTTAGAGCCATTCATAATCCATATACCTTCTGAATTGAAAGAGTTTATACGAAAGGAAGCGTCATCCAGAAAAGTATCGATGGAAGAACTTGCAATTGAGGTATTTCGTGAATATTGGAAGTTAAACTAAAAAAATTTGTAAATTATGAGAGTCACAATGGCTTTAAAGAGAAAAAAATATAGGAATAGGTAAAGTTACAATGACCATTGTTAAAAGATGTGAATCTTGTAGGACAATAGAAAATCCCTTTGTTATATTGAAAAATTTGATGAGCTTAAAGATCACGAATTATTGTAATTATTACATTAAAGGTGAGACCTAAGAGAGGGGAAAACGATGACTCAAATTACTTTTTTTGATCCTCAAGTAGAGCCTGATAATAGGCTAGTTAAAGAGCAAAATAAACCTTTGAAACTAAATCAGCTGGTACAAGTAAAATTACCCATTGAGAGCAACACTAACCTTGAGGATTATTATTATATATTGCAATTTAAAAGCAAAAAAGGAAATATCTCATATATACATAACGGTAAGGTATTATCCTACAGTGTTTTGTTCGAAGGAAATAAAGAAGGTATCTTTTACCATGATGACTTAATATCTTTATAGAAGGGAGAATAGTGGTGAGAAATAAAAAAGTTAATATTCAAGATAGATTCTTAAATGAAATAAGGAAACATAAGGTACCAACAACTATTTATCTGCAAAGTGGCGTTCCAATAGAAGGAATAATTACTAATTATGATGGGTTTACAGTGACATTAGAGTCTAAGGGTAAACAACAACTTATATATAAGCACGCTATTTCTACATTTACCCCTTCTAAAAGAATAGATATTAATTTAAGTATTTAATACATTAGAACACCCAGCATTTCTTTTGCTGGGTGTAATTTTATTCATGTAATACGCATAATAAAATGTATTACATATAATATCCCCTCTTAATTAATGTTTTTTCATTATTTTAAAGAAGGATATAATTAAATAGTATAGAATTTAAGTAATACATAGTCAAAAACAAAGGGTGAAATGTAATGCAAAATGATGATTTAAATAAACAATCAGAAGAATCAGGTATTACACCAGAAAAAAGCAGTGACGAGACAAGAAATCGTAGTATTCGTTGGTCCGATGGTGTATATGAGGAAACGAGGAATGCTGCACAAACATCTGGTAAGTCATTAGAGGAATTTCAAAAGGAATTATTGGCCATGAGAGCAAGGATCTCATTAGAAGCAGATCAAGAATTTGGTTCTCAAATTAATATTGTAAATGAATTATTAACTCAACTTGGAGAACGGTTTTCATCCATTGTTACGCACGCTAATAGTAAAATCCAAATACAGGCTACAAATTATGAAAAATTAAAAGTTCGAAGTGATAGTCAAATTAATGAATTAAGTGATAAAATTGATGAACTTAATAAGAGTATTACTTCTCTTGAAAAAGAGAAAGAAAAGTTAGAAGAAGAGTCAAGAGCCGCAAGGATAGATAAATGGAGAACCGAAGAA
This sequence comes from Metabacillus schmidteae, assembly GCF_903166545.1. Lineage (NCBI taxonomy): Bacteria > Bacillati > Bacillota > Bacilli > Caryophanales > Bacillaceae > Metabacillus > Metabacillus schmidteae. The sequence goes on from NZ_CAESCH010000003.1 coordinate 13,578, forward strand.
TCTTTAAAAAAACAACAAACTGACTATGATGAACGGATTAAGGAGTTAAAGGACTCTATCCACGACAAAGACACTAAAATAGCAGATAAAAACGAAAAAATTGATCAACTAGAAAATGAAATAAAATCAATGAGAAAATCAATTTCTTTAAACGAAGAACTTAGAAGTACTGTAGAATCTCTTCAACAAGAAATCCAACTCCAAAAAGAATCTCATAAACGTACTCTCAAAGATTTAAAAAGAGATCATGAAATTTCACTTAAAAATAAAGAATTAGAAATTCAAACATCCCTTCAAGATGCATTTAGACAAACATTAGAAGATAAATTAGAAGAATATGACCAAAAACGAGAAGTTTTAAGAACAGAGCTTCGCAAGACTTACGAGCAAGAATTGGAAAAAGAGCGTCAAAAAAGGGTTGAATTAGAACAAGAAATTAAATTGTTAAAAGAGGAAAATGAAAAACAAAACGGAAAACAAAATCCTAAAAATCAAAATGAACAAAATACTTAATCATTATAAATTTTTCTTAGTAAAAAGATCTTTGCTGTTATGCAAAGATCTTTTTTTGTGGAAGTAATATCTAGCACATTATTTAACCTTATAAATTCTTATATCCATATGACAATATAATTATGCACAAATCGTTCTATGAAAATAAATTCAGCATAATCATATACAAAAAAGGGGGAGGGATCTAAGTTGATAAAATATCCCACAGGAAAAAAATATACATCTCCAACTAGTTCCATCAAGAATAAGGTTTCCACTACGAGAAAAGAAAAGTTAAATTTCGGAAATCGAGGGATGGGATTGGAAGAAATTCTAAACCGAACTAATAATTATTATAATAATGTTGCAAAATGCGCTGTTATTCATAAAAAACCGACTCCTATTCAAATTGTTAAAGTGGACTATCCAGTTAGAAGTGCAGCTACAATCCGCGAAGCTTATTTTAAACAAGCCTCAACAACTGATTATAATGGTGTTTATAAAGGTAAATATATAGATTTTGAGGCGAAAGAAACTAAAAATAAAACTTCATTTCCGCTCTCTAACTTTCACGAGCACCAAGTGGAACATATGCGCCAGGTAAAAAGTCAAGGAGGTATTACATTTATTATTGTACAATTTACTGCAATTAAAGAATATTTTCTACTCGATGCAAAACATGTTATTTCGTATTGGGATGACCAATGTTATGGTGGACGAAAATCAATACCAAAGAGTTTTTTTGATGAAAAGGGCCATGAAGTTCTTCTAAAGATTACACCAGAACTAGATTACCTATCAGTGATCAACGATGTATATTTAGACTAATAATTAAAAATTAAATATTATAGTTAACCCGAATGGAGGTACGCACAATCTTTAAAGTGTGTACCTTTTTAATTCAAAGAAACTCAATAAAATGTAATCCACCCTGCAAACACTTAGCATAAAGTCTTTGCGAAGTGTTTGCAAAACTATATGCAGCTCTACACATAATAAGAACGTTCACCAAACACTTAGAATGAACGAGAAAAAACAACAAAATTTTATATAGGATTGCTATGAATCTATGAATCTCAGGACTTTTAAAACGCCCATCGTTATTCTTACGAGGAATAATAATATTCATGCTAGGAATAAAATTTTTTATGGTGCTTTTGATAAGTTAGTTTAAAAGTCTTTTCCTCTGTCCAAACTGATTACAAAAAATAAAGTTTGGGAGAGTGAGTTGGGTGTTTGGTTTAACTTCCACTAAAAAAACTAAATTTGGAAGATATCTAGATCGAAATGGTATAAAGCAAAGTTGGTTAGCTCAAAAAGCGAAGGTTTCTCAAGGATATATTAGTAAGCTAGCTAATGATCAAGAATTATATCCATCTATTCCTGTTGCAAAAAGAATCATTAAAGTATTAAAACAAAAAGATAGCTATATAGAATTCGATAAATTTTGGTAATAATCTTTGTGGTTCATTCATATATAGTATTAATACTATGAAGCGGGGGAAGACAATGTTTATTACTAGTCCAGTTGTTCTTAGTGACCGTATTTACAATAAAGAGGTCCCTTCAAGCCAAGTAAGAGAATTAGTAATTGAGGCAATATTTCATCCATTAGAAACGTATCAAGCTAAGATGTGTATCTATAAAAATATGGCTTTAAATGAAGAATGGAAAGTTAAATATCTAGCGATATATGTTCCTGAGAGTAATGGGTATCAAGAGATTACCTCCTTATATTCAGAATCAGTTATTAATGATATTATTCAATCTACATTGTTACAATTAGAAGAACTATCGGAAGTCGCATAAATAAAGAAAAAGCTAATATTCCCCTATAAGTATGTGCTATAATAATCTATGTTACAGGCAATAATACAATTTAGTACAATTTAAATATATGAATGGGAGCACCCCACAAGAATAATGGAAGATCTTTATCTTTCAATATTCCTGTGGGTTTTTTTATTTACAAAGGAGTTGATTTTTATTGAATAACATTGAAAAAGAAGTCCTTCTAAAGAAGAGAAAAGAAAAGATTGATAAAGTGATAAATCATAGAGTAGAAGGAGAAGGTTTTATAAATGAACCTTCTTCTATGTGGAAAGAAATCATTTTGTATAACTATAACAAAGTCTGCAGAGACGAGATCTCTATAGATCAGCTTATAAATATGATGGAAAACAAAGGCGTTACTTTCAACCAAGATAAATCCTTAATTCGATATCCTGTTATCCAGTGTATTGAATACATTTCTAAATTATCTAATACAAAATTCACTTTGAAAGGGTAGGTTATATGAGGAAATTAAAGTACTTTTTAGTCATAACTTCCTTAGCAACAACGTTAATCGCCTGTAGTCCTAATAAGACCACTCCACCTGACATTTCTACGAACAATATTACACTAAAAGAAGGAATTATAGGGAATAGCTTAGAGTCGGTTAAAGCAACCGTAAAGGATACATATGATGGAGATACAATTGAAGCTATAACAGAAAATGGTGAAGTCATTAAAGTTAGGTACCTCTTAATAGATACACCGGAGTCTGTAGGCTCACGAGCACCTATGGCTTACGGAAAAGAGAGTTCTGATTTTAATAAAAAATTAGTTGAAGGTAAGGAAGTTACTTTGATATACGACAAGGGTGATAAAACAGACAAGTATGGTCGTCACCTTTGCTATGTTATGCTAGATAATAAATTGGTACAAGAATTAATTTTAGAAGAAGGTTATGGAATCATTCAATATGTTAACCCGCCAAATACTACATTCTTAAGTTATCTTAAAGAGTTTGAGAAATCAGCAAGAGTAGCACACAAGAATGTATGGTCCATTCCAAATTACGCAACCGCTTCGGGATATAACAATGAAGCGGTGGAGGGACAGATATTTCAAGATCAGCTCACAGGTGATGCTATTAATGGTTCGGGTGAAGTAGCCAAGGAAGTAATTGAAACTTATATAGAAAAAGAATTAGGAGGAGTAGCTGGTGAGGTATATGACCATTTTCTAGAAGATGAAGTAGAAGATCAGATTGATGAGGGCGTTAAGAAAGTTCTTGAAATCTTCAAATGAAATTCTGACTAGGAGGGATTTAAATGATTAAGAAGTTTATCGTGGTGAAATGTACAGCTGAAAAAGATTACTTACACTCTATCATTAAAGCAAATAACATTAACGAAGCTGCAGAAAAATTGTCAGAAGAAATTGAAAAAGGAATAGTTTATCGCTTGTATCCGTTAGTAAATTTTTATTTTGACGATAAAGGGAGAATAGTCTTGCCTGAAGGGACAAAATCCCAAATGATTATGTCTTTAGAAATAAATAACTGACAATTACATATTTTATAGGTGGATCTCTATTTTTTTACGATGGTAATTTCATTTTAATATTTATTTTTGTATATGGTCTATATATAAAACCGTCTCTTAACATTATCTTAAATAGTTTTTATAATACTCAATTGTTTGGTATAAATATCTGGTACTTATTGCTGAATGGAGTATTATATTTATTCTTTACTACCATATTACTGTTCTAGTTGTACTAATAAACTGCATTATTTTAAATCTGAATAAGAAATCTCAAAGTAATTAAAAATATTTAGAAACTCATTTTTAAAGAAGTAAAAAATCGACTGAAAGATTTTTTCTGGTTATGCTGCAGGAGGATAACTTAAATTGTCGTAGATTGTAGCGTGGTCATCCGTTAAAAAGTTGGGTAACTTTGTCAGTCGGATATCAAGCTTTCCAAGTGGTTTTTACCCTATGATAAATCTATTAAATACTTTTGTGCTACTCCTCGAGACAGTTCCTGAAACTAGAGCATAAACGATTATCAATTCAAAAGAAATAACAGTAAGAGAGCAAAACCTTTGGATCTTTAGGTTTGGCTCTTAGTTTAATCGTATTTTTTAGTTCTCAAGATATTCTTTTATATCATTTATTAGCAGTTCAACTGCTTCAGGACTTAAATGGATTTTCCCATTTAATAAGGATATGTTTTGGTCTGATATTTCTCCTGTTACAAGGCACTCTTTCTCTGTTTGATAGGTTTTTAAGATAATTTGATCTTCATCTACGAAAATAGCCAGAGCATCACCCACTCCAATCTTCATTCCTCTACGAACTTCCTTAGGAATCACTATCCTTCCAATTGGATCAGTTTTTCTTACAATACTAGTTGATCTCATTGATATCTCTCCTTATCCATCACTCTATTTAAAAATTATTCCAAATGTTGATTTGAAATAAAGTTTGATCGTTTATAAAAAAGATGTACCGTTTTGAAAAAAGATTGATCAAAAATACTGCTGAATTGAAAGTAAAACTTTAATCTATCAGGATTTTAGATTTATTTTGATCAAACTTTCTTATAAAAAATAGGCTGATTCTATAAGATATAAAATAGGTTTTAATCAATCATTTTTATAATTAGCCAATACAATTATTTACGTGTTCTTCTATTTTAATTTTAATTAAATGGTTATCTGTAAGGTTCTTTATTTCTTCTAATAAGAGAATACTGGTTATGAAATCATGATGTGATTTCACTAGACCTTCAGTAATCTCAGGACTATTCGTAATAGCTATATCGACTCCATTTTCATTAAAAATCTTTTTATCAATACCACTTATTTTAGATAAATTTGTTTCTTTTAGATATTGTCTAAAATCATTAAATTCATTGTTTGGACTGACTTGCATAAAAACACTCCCCTAGTTAATTTTGATCAATTTTTTTAAAAATCTACAACGAAGCGAGATTGCCTTTAGAATACCAAAATAAATATTTCTATTAAACTATAATCCACTAATTATTTTAAATACTTTAATACTTTCACTTATTATTCAACTATTCAGATGTTATCCTTACTTTAATATATTATTTTTATAAATCACCAATAAAAATATGCTAATCCTTTAATAATTAGAATGAAAGAAGGAGATTGTTTTGATCAAAAGACTTAAACAAATTGAGGAAATAATGGAAGGTTTGTCTCTACTTCAATACTATGTAAAATTCAGTTCAAATAAACTCGGCTTACATGATATTAATAAGGTGTGTGAACCATTTTTTTGTGAATTATTTAATTTGATGTGGGATCTTAAATTTAAGAGGTTGGAATATGAAGAAGGAAAAAATTTCCCAGGTATAGACTTAGGAGATAAGAAAAATAAAAAGTCCATGCAAATTACATCCGATGGCAGCAATAAAAAGCTTTGGGACACTATAGAACAATTTGAAAAGCATAATCAATACGTTAAATATGATGACTTATACCACTTTGTTATAGGGGAGAAGCATTTCAAACCTAAAAGTAAGCACGAAATAGAATTCGAAAAAAAAATACATAATATTTATCTCGCCACTAGAAACATTGACGGTTTTGAGTATCAGATTCACATAATAGATCTACTAGATTTAATACTGATAATAGATTCACAGGAAACTAGCACTGTAATTTCAGAAATTCATGAATATATTACTAATAACATAATTAAACCTATTGGTGTATTTAAGGGTGAATTATATAAGTTAGAACCTGACGAATTGATTCAATTTACAGCAACTTCATTCATCGAATATTGTTCCGTAGAAGAAGATTATCAAGAACAATTCCTTGAAGATTTAACGGAAATGGCAAAAAGGATCAATACCTTAGATAGGAATACTACTCGTACATTCTTATATACTGCTTTGGAAAAATACAAAAACAAGAAGAAATCATATTATCCAACCGATATTGAGGTTGATCATATGTTAGTTTCAGGACACCTTGGAATTGGCGATGAAACAACATATCGAAGTATGAGAATACTTTTTGGGGAAGAATTAGCGGATCTAGATTCCTTTGAGTATGATGGTGTCCTAAAGTTAAAATACTCGGATTCGGAAGGAGAGGATTTATTAAGAAGAGTATTTGAATTCTGTCTTGAAACTGAAAGATCCTTAAAAGAACTAATTTTAGAGGTGGACTTTTCTGTTCTAGACTAGATTAAATATTTGTGTTTGTTTTAAATAAGGAAAATAAATTAGGGTAAATAAAATCACTTTCTAGTCATATTAAATATATCTAAGCCATATAGTTTTAGTAATTAGTCTGACAGTTAAGGGGGCAATGATTGTGATTGAAAAAAGAGAACGAAAAAGTGTGAGTTTCAATGTAAACGATCCTATTGAAAAGGAGTTATTCAAATTTTCCCTTTCTCAAAGAGATGAAAAGGGAAAAGAGAATTTTTCAGGATATGTCAAAAATCTTATAATTGCAGATAAAACCCTAAAAGAACAACGATCAAAGCAAAAAATAATAAAGTTGCAGTCAACCGGAAGTATTTCTATAAGTGCAGAACAATTTGAAGATATCTTTACAGTTAAAAAAAGTAACAAATAGAGAGGTGGTTTGTTTGTATGAGTAGTACTTTCACCCCCATGTTTGATAAAAGGGCATCTAAGCCTAACAATTTCAATCACGAAAAAAAGCCAAGAAAACCAAGAAACGATAAAAAGATTCAAATTAAGGTTCCAGTAACATTAGATGAAAAAAGGTTGATTGGTAAATTGAGTTTAGAAAATGGTTACCAGGGTGAAATTCATCCGTATCTAGATATGATTTTTTCTACCGCAACTGAAAGGAATTTCACAAAATATGCAAAGCAATATGTTTATAATGATACCAGTCTTTATGTTTCAACTAAGATCACAAATGAAGTACACCAGAAGATTGTAAGCTTAAAGGTTGAATGGGGCCTTCGTAGTATTCGCCAAGCAGCACATAGGATTTTAATGAATGAGATACATGTTAGCTAGGAGGTTTGCATTTGCTAAAACAGTACAGCCAATATAATTTAATAATGAAAGAAATGGCACTTTTAGAAGAAAAGAATCCGTTTAAGAAGATACTTGACTCTGTACTAAGATCAAGTATGCTGTCCTTTAAAGTGACCGTACCTAATGACTTATATTTAAGATCAGACACCCTATGTGATGATATAACTCGTCTATATGATGAAGATATAGATTATAGTCAATGTGATCTTATCGTTCATATCTTTGAGGACTTTATTGAACAAATACGTCGTCATGATACAAATGTTGGCAGTATTTATAATCGTTTGATTGTAAGAAGACAGCAATTTCCCTTAATAAATAATCAACCACTACTCCCTAATAAGAGTTCAAATATAGTACATACTAAAATCCCCCGCGAATACGTTTATAGAGCAGAGGTTTTATTAAGCGATCTAGCCAGATTTACTCCTAATCATTCACTCCAAGTTGAAGATCTCGTTGAAATAGTTTATTTGGATTTCTTATTAGAATACCAAAATGGTAGAAGAACGAATGTGATAACCGAGATTTTAGAAATACTAGATGAAGATTAAAAGAAAAATTAACCATAACTAATTCTACTATGGTAAAATTTTTATGTACTATTTTTTCTTTTATCTTTTTTATGCAACTCATTATCGAGTTAGCTGTTACTTAACAAACTACTGCGATCTTTGGGTCGACTCTATGAAACACACAATCTTTGTGTTTTCATTTATGAGACGTCCTAAAGGTCGCTTTTTTGTTTTGTGCGATTTTATTTTAGGAGAGTGATATAAGTGTTCACATTAACAAATGTATTGTTAGCGGGAGTCATAGGTGGAGTTACTGGTTTAGTAGCACACTTAATAAGAAACAATAAAGTACTTGTACTACCAAAGAGAAGACAACGTCCTTTTGGCTTGTATTTTGGCTTCATAGCGGACTTCTTCATTGGAGCTCTTGCAGCTATTTTTGCTACTACGTACCTCTTTAATCCAAGTGATATTCGCGAGTTGCTTGGAATTTCTATTATGGCAGGGATGGCAGCAGAAAATGTTCTTCTTAATCGAGAACTCAATGCAGAAAAGACTAAATCTGAAGAGTTAGATAAACTTCAACAACGATTAATCGGTAAGAAGTAATTGTCTATCTCTTCTCCTTTTTGGAGGAAAATAATTTAATAAAACTACATAAAGAGAGGGAAAAAAATGAGAGGGTTAACCGAACTAGATATTAAAAAGATTGATGTCTTAAGAGAAAAAATGATTCAAGCAACAAATGAAGTTGAAGTAAAACATTACTCGTCTCAAATTCACGAAATACTTGATCAAGTAGACAGAAGGTTAGAATCAGTACAAAAAGCAGAGTCTTTCATTAAATTAGTTAATAAAAAGAAATGGCGATTAAGTATTCCTATGAGGGCTTAATTGCCTTTTTTTACGCAATTGATTGTAAAGCAAGATTAAAAATAAACAAGGGAGAGTTGAAAAATGAGTTATAAAGCAGTTGAGTCCCTATCAAGGAAATATGACGGCATAGATTGTCTTTTTATATTTCCAAATGAAGAAGCATACAATGAGTTTGATGTACCATTTCCTACATTAAAACCAAATGATCGAGTATCGATAACTGGTTGTAAAAAAGTTTGGACGGTACGGAATGTAAATGAACATAGTGTATTTAAGAAACCTGATGGTTCAATTTGGGCATTAGGAACAGTGACCATCTCTGACGAAAAAGGGTATTATGCTTCAATACATCGTTCAGATATATCAGAAGTATTGCATACAAAAGAGGAAGAAGAAATATTTAAAAACAAAGGACAATTAACCTTTTCATTTTAATCAATTCTTACTATAACAAGGTTAATCGTGACTCGTTTATTAAGTGATAAGAAAATAGAAGAGTAAAGGATGACGAAATTGATGAATAAAAATGAACGTGAAGAACATCTCGAATTACTTGCAGAATATGGTTTAAGTGAAGACGAAGATGATGCCTTAACTGACATCATGCACAGTCATGATTTCGATGGATGGTAAGTTAATCGTGTAATAAACTGAAAAATATAATAAACAGAACATATAATTGTTGCTGCTGTAGAGGGATAGTCTGTAAATAACTAGACGTCCCTTCCTTTTTATCTTTAAAAGTACCTCATACAATTATCTCTAATCTCCAGATTAAAGCCTATTTTTTATATTCATTTCTCTTTATACCTAGTTCAACCCTTTATTACAATAACTCTCAATTGTTTTTCTTTTATGAAAAATGGTATATTAAAAGTGGTATTTATTCCCTCTACTACATATACTATTATAAATCGTAAGGGGTGGAGAAGTTATGAAAAAAATATGGGACTTAATGAACCAAGAGCAAAGAAACAAATACGAATCCATAAATTCAGCGATGATGGATGCTGTTACAGCAGATGAAGTACGTTATTATGCAAATCAGCTCCATGAATTACTCGACCAGATCGATATAGAAAAAGTTAATTCTTAAAATACACTAGGCTTAAAACTAGTCATTTGATATACTTAACTATATAAGTTTTTTCTTTTTTATTTTCTTTGCGACCAGTTATTCCGGTCAGCAGTTACTTATTAAACAACAAGGCAACCTTTGGGTGCGTTTTTCATACGCTAGGCGTATGTCTACCAAACCCTTTGGTTGCTTTTTTTGTTTATATTAAACTTTTAGGAGAGTGTATTTATGATTAGAAAAAACAGATGTAGGATTTACCAATACTTCTGAAGGAGACAATTACTTAAAACTAAATATGATGAGTAAAGGAACGATTGCTACCTACTTATAGGACATCGTTCTTTTTTTATTTAAAAAACTTTTAGGAGAGGTTGATCATGATGTTATTGAAGACTAAAGGATTCTATCACTGTAAATTATCAACTACTAAACAAATGGAACTAAGCACAAATTTAATCGAGGAATTCGGATATTTTCTTCAATTAGATGACATCAATTGTTCCCAGGAGGATAAATAATATGAAACCATTTAAAGGGAGATCAGTTGAGTTGGGGATGCTAGTCGATGTGTACAGAAATTTACACCAAGAAGGCTATAGTATCCGAGATTCAAGAAAAGGTGTTGTCTTGGCCCATTGTGATTCAGTTAGATTAATCTCAGCTTCATTTAAGGTATCCGAAAGTGGGAGACTTAAAACAGTTCATGAGAAGCGCAGAAGGGTTCACGCATTCATTCGAGGAACATTAGTAGGTATTGATGAGCCAATGGGTGAAGGATTTAGCAAGGTATACTACAATCCATTTCACACAGAGAAGTTTATAGATACCGCTACAGAAACAAACATTGATTCTGCAGAAGAGGTTTATTGTACTGGAAAATTCGCCTTTGCAAAAAGGAGGATTTTCTCGTATGAATAATTATGAAATTATGAGTGGAAATTGGTCTATTTCTATTGTGGTAAAGGATTGTATTCTGCCAGATAAGGTAGAAAGCCTTGTCCAAGAGCATTTTGATCAAGTTTTGAAAGTAAAAGGAAGATTCGTGTTAGCGAATGAAAAGTTTGTTTCTTTTCTTAATCAAAAGCTTGGTCATGAATCCGCTACATATGCACCAGCGTCCGTTTCTAGTAGCTTTACTATATTTTTGTAATAAGACACTACTAGAAAAGAAATCTATTAAATATGAGAGATATAAGCAATCTTCTAACACAACTTGTTGAAGATTGCTTTTTTTATTAAAGAGGAGGTCTTTAAATGAGAGATCAAAATATAAAACAGGATTATAACCTATGAGCGAATCTGTTCAGTTGATGCTTGATTGGTCAGAGGTTACAGAAGAAAAAACATATGGAAAATGGATTGTTACTCATAAGGGAGACCAGAGTTGCCCTATGCTTGCGGATAAACATTACTCAAGGCAAAGATTGGTTCACCACTCTTTACAAGACCAGGAGAAAATTTGATTCTTAGGACAGCAGATGGATCAGCTGTATGGGTATCTTGGCGATCAAAATATAAACGGAAAGATGGTTATGGTTATTGTATTGAGAACACTATTTTCCGTAATGAATCAACCCATTTAAGTAGTGATTTAATCAAAATGCCATGTATGCTACTACACAAGAATGGGGAGAGTTCTATGATGGTTTCTTAACCTACGTTGATCCTAAATCTGTTCAATCTAAGAATGCCGGTTACTGTTTCGAGAAAGCTGGATTTCGTAGGCAAAAGAAACGAAGTACAAGAGGTTATATTCCATATTTAAAAGATCAAGAATCTTTAAACCTTGTACTAGAAGAAATGGGAGCTGTTAGATTCTTAGAGTGCTGCCATGAACAAATCATCCTTGCATTACATAGTGGGGAGCACATGGAAGCCTATGAGTTGCAAGAAATGGCAAGAGAACAATTATCTTTTTTAGATTCCTTAAAAGAAAGAATGAAACGTCAAGGATTAAAAGCTTGGAGTCAATATGAACTTCCTTTAACAGCGGAAGACCTAGACCTGCTAACTGACACTGATTTAGGTTGGATGTTAGATAAGGAGTATCTTCAAAGAAAAGGTTTTTCTAATGAAATAGATGATTTAATCTGAGAAAAAAATCAACATAACATAAGGAGGATAGCCCTTTAACACTATGGCTACCAGCCAAGTGTTATGGGGATCTTAATATGAATAAAGAAAAATTAATAGAATTAGCAGAGAGATTAGCCATTAAACTTCCGAAGGGTATGCCTTCTTTCGATAACTATGATGAATTACACTTCAATATGAGCGGTGGAAACGACAGCATTGCTTTAGCACTTTTAATGATATATGGATATAAAGTGCCGAAAAAGAAAGCAAAACTAGTCCACATGAGAGTTGATGGAAATTTAGATCAACCTGCCTATTTTGACTATCCCGAAACAGATCAACATTTGCAGTATTGTAGTCAAATGCTAGATCTTAAATTAGTTACAATTGCTTCAGATAAGGGGTTAAAACAAAGGATTGAAGAAAGAGGAAAATGGCCTTCAGCTTCTACGCAGTTCTGTACCTCTTATCAAAAACGTGACGTTTACGCTAAATGGGTTAGATCAAAAGGACCAGGAAGGTACCTATGTCTTTCAGGAGAAAGAGCGGAAGAAAGTTCACGTAGAGCTAAAAATCTAGCAAAGGTGAATTTCCGTGAATACAAGGCAGCGAATGCACCAACGAAGCAAAGGTTCGTTGATTGGTACCGACCCATTCACCATCTAAGTAGCATTGACGTGAGATTACTAATGGAGTATGCAGGAATAAAACAACATCCTTGCTACACAAAGTATAACGTTTCTAGATGTTCATGTAAGTTCTGTATTTTCCTTTCTCCTCAGGAGATGAGCAACATAAAAGAGGCATTTCCAGAGCAGTTTAATGAACTAGTCCAATTAGAAGAACGAATAGGTCACACCATGAAATACGAAAAAGGACAAAATCTAACACTTAGTGATTTCGTTAAAAGAGCAGAGAGTAAATCTAACCAATTACAATTAGAGCTTCCTTGTCTAGATTGGTGAGGGATCTAATTTATGGGATATAAAAATAAAGCGACTATGAAAGAATTAAGAAAAAAAGAGAAATACCTTATTAAGAAACTAAAAAGTGAAGGGTTTGTTATTCAGAAATATTCGAGCATTACTACTAATAGTATTTATCTAAAATTAGATTACGGTGTTTCTAATAGCATTAGAATAAGTGATCATAAAGGAAAAGCTCACTTATCATATAAATTCAATTTACTTTCCTGCTGTCCATACAATATAACCTCTGTTACTAAAGATGGTTTTTATAGACACTATTATCCTTTAGATGAAATCGATGAGATGATACAAGCTATCGTTTCATCTAGGAATGAAAAAATTCATCAATATGGGGAACAGAGTTATAAAAAATGGATGCAGATAAATTTTAATGAAAATAAGGATAAGAAGAAAGGGTTTTGGCAATCTAGTGTTACTGTATAACGCCAAAATGTCCGGTGATCTTACAATGGATACTAAAGCAAATAGATCAGGTTTTACATTAAAAGGGTTTTCTAAGAGTGGTTTTGGCTGCTGCGGGCACCATAATGTGTGTTCAATGGGGAAACTAGACTGTTTTTACGAACATACTGATCCCGAAGTAATGAAGTATTGTGCGTGTTATCAACGTAATCACAATACTTCATTACAAACAGATACCAAAAATAAAGAAGAAAACGAAAAGAGTCTACAATCCGATTCTAAAGAGTCTTTGTATATTTTTGACAGTGAGAACAGTAGATTGATAGGGCAATCCTTGGTCAATTCATATAATTTAAGGCTAGGAGATCAATATATTCTACGACCTACTAACAGCAATTCAGGCACTCATTTTTTCGTTAATCGAATTAGTGATAATGAATGGTTAGGATCCTACAAAGTTTCTGATTTTAAAATCGTTAAGGGATTTTGTTCTGAAGATTTGAATGAAAATAATCATTTACATTCAATTGAAAAACCGACTGTTGAAGAGGAAAAACCTTTTGTGAGTATGGAACAATTAAGCTTGTTTTAATGAAAATTATTCAGAGATTTTGAAAAACAAATAAATGTTAAATAGCCATGACACTAGTTGCTATTTAAGGAGGATATTAATAAATGGAAAACCCTAATTGGATAGAAGATGATTTTAATAATTACTTTAGTCATCACATTTTAACTGCTCACCGAGGAGAAAAGATACCCACGTATCACGTTTTACAGAATCCTGATGGAGATGGTTGGGTAATAGGCATCTATTTCCCTTTTATTCGTGAATACGCACCATTAGAAGAGGAAGACGAAGAACGATTGACGTTTGAATCTTCTGAGGAAGCAAAAAAATATGTAGATGATGTCCTAAATAATTAATAAATCGTAAGAAGTTGCAGTATTCCGCAACTTCTTTTTTTTTTAGTGTGCCAGGCATGGCAACTATCTAGGTGGTGAAAGTCCACTGTGGGGGTACACATCGTCAACCACTAAGGAAGCGCAAGGTACTTATCGTGAGGTAAGGGCTGGAGGAAGCGTGGAATAAAATCTTGGCTCGACGTACAGAAATCTGATACTAAGGCTTTATAAAGGGATGAGGCTCCTAGACAAGTCAAAGTCCAAAAGATGTGCGTAACTTTATACAGTAAATCAGGCGAGTAAAAGAGGAAAGATAGTTGTCTTACCCTGGGAGGTCTTGCGGATGTACAGAAGTACAGTCGAAAAAGGTTTGTCGCAAGAAGTCAGCAGAAGCCATAGTAATGAGTAAAATCATGAAGGGCTGAACAATTTGTAGTGTTTCAACACCACGAATGCGTAAGTGAAATACTCCGAATGTGTTAATGGTGAAAGTATGGGCGTATCCCAAAGGATAACCAAAATGGAGCTATCACTTACTACGTGAAAGGCTAGGAGAAACGAGTGTGAAACTTTTAGAACAAATTTTAAGTAATCAAAACATGAATGAAGCCTACTTACGTGTCTATAAAAACAAAGGTGCGAGTGGTATCGATGGGGTAACAGTCGATGAACTAAAGCAATATCTGAAAGAGCACAAGGAGGAGCTGCGTCAGCGCATCAGAACTAGAAAATACCAACCACAAGCTGCCTTAAGAGTGGAGATCCCAAAAGAAAATGGCAAGATGCGCAAATTGGGAATACCAACAGTAGTGGATAGGGTAGTTCAACAAGCCATTCATCAAATACTCAGTCCGATATTTGAAAAGCAGTTCAGTGATTTCAGTTACGGATTTAGACCAAAAAGAAGTTGTGAGATGGCAATAATTAAAAGTCTAGAATTTCTGAATGATGGACAGGATTGGGTAGTGGACATTGACCTCGAAAGATTCTTCGATACAGTCCATCACGATAAACTCATGCGAATTATATCTAACACAATAGATGATGGAGATGTCATCTCGCTAATCAGGAAATACTTGGTCAGTGGGGTTATGGTGAAAGGAAAATATGAAGAAACACCAGTCGGGACTCCGCAAGGAGGTAACCTTAGCCCACTATTGAGTAATATTATGTTAAACGAACTCGATATGGAACTATCAAGTAGAGGACTACGATTCGTAAGGTACGCTGATGACTGTGCGCCACGAAAGTGTGCGTGAGTAGCGAGACTACTCAAAGCAGCTATGCTGTACAAATGATGACGGTGGGCCCGTCGGAATCGCCATACAGGTGGAGATTTCAAACTACCTTAAGGTGCTGTAGTCAAAAGCTATGGTATTGAGCGTTAAGGAAAAGGCAGTCAAGAACTGTCAAGTGCGTGTTATGGAGATGAACGAACATGTGAACCACTTACGGAAATGTCGAAAGCGTAGAGATTCCATCAAAACTAGGGGGTAGTCGTTAACCTAGGACGAGCTTAGAGGAAACCTGTTTACTGACTAAGTGATGGGCGGCATAGAGGTGGCATGAACATAACACAGGCGTTTGTACGGAACGTGGGAACCTACGGGCTGATGTTAAGGGAGTATTTCAAGTGGAAGACCCACGAGAAAAGAGTACCGATGCAGTCATAGGGGCAGATTGGGTTGTAGTAGTGTTGAAACTTCTGTAATTGAAGAGGAGCGAAGAACCCAAATTATTCAGTTTTAAGGATAGGTCAACTTTGAAAGGAGGAGGAACCTATGCAAGAAACAAAACCGTTTAGTATTTCAAAGAATGCAGTAATGGGTGCATTTGAGCGAGTAAAAGCTAATAAAGGGACATACGGGATTGATAAACAGTCTATTGAAAGTTTTGAACTAGATTTGAAGAATAATCTGTACAAACTATGGAATCGTATGTCCTCAGGAAGTTATTTTCCAAAACCAGTAAAAGCAGTAGCTATTCCCAAACAGAATGGTGAGACAAGAACACTTGGAATACCTACAGTCGAAGACCGAGTGGCACAGATGGTTGTGAAACTATATTTTGAACCAACAGTGGAAAAATTGTTCTATGAAGATTCTTACGGATATCGACCAAACAAATCGGCAATTCAAGCTATCGAGGCTACAAGGAAAAGATGTTGGAAGAAAGACTGGGTGTTGGAGTTCGATATTAAGGGACTGTTTGATAATATCCGACATGACTATCTCATTGAAATGGTAAAACGTCATACAAATCAAGAATGGGTCATCTTATATATAAAAAGATGGCTAACTGCACCTTTTCAAATGAAAGATGGAACGAAAACAGAGCGAACATCTGGAACTCCGCAAGGAGGTGTTATCAGTCCAGTTCTTGCGAACCTGTTTCTTCATTATACGTTTGATGATTTTATGACGAAAGAATTTCCAAGTATTCCTTGGGCAAGATACGCCGATGATGGAATAGCACATTGTGCTTCATTGAAACAAGCTAAATTTCTTCAACGAAGACTGGAAGAAAGGTTTCAACTATTTGGATTGGAGCTAAACTTGGAGAAAACGAAAATTGTTTACTGTAAAGACGATGACAGACAATTGAACTATCCGACTATCTCTTTCGATTTTCTAGGATACACTTTTCGACCAAGACAATCAAAGAATAAATACGGGAAATTTTTCACAAACTTCTTACCAGCTATTGCCGATAAGGCAAAGAAAGCAATCAGAAAAGAAGTGAGAAACTGGCGCTTACAGCTCAAAGCAGATAAAACCCTGCAGGATATTTCCAACATGTTTAATAAGAAAATCCAAGGATGGATCAATTATTATGGACATTTCTATAAATCAGAAATGTATAGTGTATTGCGTTACATCAATAGTTGCTTGGTGAAATGGGTTCGCCGAAAATACAAGAAGCGAAAACATCGAAGAAGGGCAGAATATTGGTTAGGAGCTATAGCACAGCGAGAACGCAAGTTATTTGCACATTGGAAATATGGAATAATACCGGCTATGAATAATGGGAGCCGTATGAGCTGAGAGGTTCACGTACGGTTCTGAGAGAGACTGAGGGGGAGGTTCCCTCGGTCTACTCACTCCCTCATTTTTGTGAAAAGCGAGAAAGCAGCGAACAGAGTGATGAAAACAATCGTTAGATTTATAGAAGAGAAATTAGGATTACTAGTCAACGTAGAAAAGAGCAAAATCTCCCGCCCAAAAGAAATAAAATTCTTAGGATTTGGGTATTACTACGACTTCAAAAACAAGAGGTACCAAGTGAAACCTCACCCAAATTCAGTACAGAAATTTCAAAGGAAACTTCGACAACTGACAAAGCGAAATTGGAGTGTCCGGCTAGACTTTCGAATTTTAAAACTAAAGCAAGTCATACTTGGGTGGGTTAATTACTTTAGAATCTCCAATATGAAAAAAGCAATGACTGAGATAGATAAGAAGCTTCGCTCCAGAATTAGAGTCATCATCTGGAAGCAATGGAAGGTATCGAAGAAACAAATCAAATCGCTTATTCAATTAGGGATTCCTGAGGAAGAAGCGAAGGGATTAACCTACTGTCGAAAAGGTTACCGTTACATTGGATTATCAAAAGTCGTACAAAAAGCAATTTCAAACAAAAGATTAAAGCAGAGGGGACTCCCCTCTGCTTTAGAACATTATCTAAAAGTACACACTGTAATATAAATTGAACCGCCGTATACGGAACCGTACGTACGGTGGTGTGAGAGGGGCGAAAATAATTAACTTATTTTCCCTCTACTCGATTATATTCTTTATGCCCTCATTTTTGCGAATCTCGATCACTTTTTTAAATTCCTCACGATATACCAAATAAAGTATAATAGAATTAGAGAAATCTTACATGAAAGGAATTGAGTATTTGGCTACAAAAGAGGATATTATTTTTGATTTGTTTGAAAATAAAATTACTGCATATTATGGAGCACCTACAGTAAGGCAACAACAAATTCAAATGGCTTTTGACATAGCTCATTTTCTACAAGAAGGAAATAAACGCATACTATTAGTTGAAGCACCAGTTGGAACAGGAAAGTCTTTAGGTATCTTAGTTCCTGCATTAGTTGATATACATCAAGATATATTTAACACTAACAAAAGGATTCTTTATGCCACGTCAACAATCAGTCTTCAAGGGCAGCTTATGAGTAGTGAAGTGCCTCTACTTAAGAGTACAAAATTAGTGAAAAATCCACTATTGGCAATTGGTAAAACACACTATTACTGCCACCATAGATTAAGCAAGTTGAATGCTAGTAATAAGTTCTCTCCATTGATATCAGATAAATTAGAGGAATTCTTTAATTTCTCTAAGACTGGTCAACGTAGTGAATTAGAAGAAGCATATGATCTAGATTTAGAAGATAAAGATTGGAGTAAGATAGAACTTCTTGCTACACCGTACGAATGTGATAACTGCCCTTTTTCATTGTCCTGTCCAACAAGATTACACAGAAAACAGTTTAGAAGCAGTAAAAATGATCTAACTATCACAAATCATGATCAATTAATTGTATCTTTACTGGGTGCAATGGAGGAAGGAAGAAGCCAAGTTCTCAATATTGATCCTGGCATAATAGTCATAGACGAGGCCCATCACTTTTTAGAAAATTTCTTAGGAAGAATAGAAGAGAACAAGAGATTAAGAAACATAAAGGTTATGAGCAAGTTTATTCGTAACACCGACAAAAAGACCTTAGATAATAATGTAAGGGCATTAGAAAATTGGATAGAGACGATAAAGCAAGACAAAAAGGAATCGGATAAAGGAAGAAGTTCTATTCCTTCACATATAAAAGATAAATTACGTCAGATAAAAAAAATTATTGACGACAATCTAATCAGTGCTGATTATGCTGCTGAAGATGCATTGGATGATATCTCGCTCTTTTTAGATAAAATAAACAGGGAAGAGTATGTAGGTTGGTTTGATTTTGAAGATGACAAATTTTGTTTAATCCCGAGAAACTTTAAAGAAAAGTTTACACGATTAATTGACACAATGAAAAGATACAACAGAGTAATTTTCACATCCGGAACGATAACAGTTAATGGTGATTTTACATCAATTTTAAAACAATGGGGATTAGAAAGATCAGATGTATTAACTTTGGCATTTGGGACACCATTTGACTATAAAAATCAGTCATTAATTTACATCCCTGACACATTAGTTAAACCTGATCACGTCCAGTTTATAACTACTGCTAACAATGAAATTCATAGATTACTAAAATTAACAGATGGTAGGACACTAATATTAAATACATCAAAAGTACATATGTTGGCTTTTTATCAAGGGATAGAATCATATCTTAATGAATCTAATATTCCTTTATACCTCCAAGGGAAGATGGGGGTAGATAGACTAACAAAGAAGTTCAAAGAGAATGAGAATAGTGTCTTAATTGGTTCCGGTAGCTTCTTCTCTGGATTTTCTGTAACAGGTATGGCTTTAACCTCAGTTATCTTAAATAGATTACCATTCCCTGTTAAAGATGATCCAATATATGAACTATTGAGTCAAGGTTTAACCGAACAAGAAACTTTTTCCTATGTTACTTTCCCTACTATGATTAATAAATTAGATCAGGCTGTAGGAAGATTAATTCGTAGCATTGAGGACTTTGGAATTTTTACATTATTAGATACGCGAGTATTTGAATTTGACTATGGAAAATCAGTCAGAGTTTTATTAGAAGAACAAGGTTATACGATAACAAGAACCTGGGAAGATGTAGAAAAATTTTATCAAAGAAAAGTCAAATTAGGAGCTGAAGCTACGTACGAACAATATAAACGAGAAAAAATAAATGTACACCCGTCCCTAATTAAAGAGTTAAAAGAAAAACGAACAGCTCCAATTGTAAAAGCAGCTAAAGCCGTAAATCAGCCAAAGAAAAACGGTCTGACTAGAAAGCAGAGGGAATTTTTGAAGGAAATTAGTGAAAAAGAAGGGATTAAATTAAAATTTAAAAAAAGCACATCAGATTCCTATAACGATATGTTTCAAGAACTTTATTATAGTTGGAAAGATACACAGCATTTAATAGACCATTTTCCTTACAGAGATGAGGAAGAAAGAAATGCTCTAAGTGAAATTACAGGGGTAAAGAGAAGAACATTTTTCCCTAAATGTACTCGTTTTGGTTGTAGCGGCAATTGTAAAGAAGAAGAGCATGACAAAATCGTTGACCACCTTTATAAAGAGTATGGCGCTACGGTAATTAATTTTATTAAAAACAGAGGATTCTCACTTATTGAAATAAATCCTGTAAGTCTTTTAGAGACATATCCATTTAAACCAGAAGAATCACAATTAGTTTTGACTAGCCGATGAGGATTGGATTCGGCAGACAGTCATAAAACATACTTCTATATTTATTCTTCTTAAGAAAATAATTTACCACTTTCTAAAAAAGGTATGCTATATTATATATATAACTATTTTCCTTTTTTATTTTTTTGCGACCATATTGGTCAGCTGTTCACTTATTAAATTTATAGAGCCTTTGGGTCCATGTCGGAGTTTACTCCTTATGAGTCCAGGGCTCTTTTTGCATTTTTTGGACCTTTACTAAACCATATGTGTGTATCTAGACGATTAACAAAGATTTTTCTTTGATAATCGTCTTTTTTATTATAAAAAACTTTTTGAAAGGGTGTTTCCAAATGGAACTATTACAAAACAAATCAAATGAAAAAAATGAGGGGAAGGTTGCTGAAGCGCAAGAATTAGCAAGTAAGTTAGTAAATCAAACGCAAATTCCAAACCAGTACTTCGAGTATGGCACTATCTTACTCATTAATAACTCGTACACTGAGGATAGCTTACAGGAGTATAGCTTTTATAAGAAAGATGATATTACAGAGCATTATTATAAATTTGAAAGCATCACTGTAAGTTGGTGTACAGTGGAAAAGCTTAAAGAATGGTTATTAGAGTACGATCAAACTCCTGTTGAGAAAATGAAGTCAATTTCTGGTCAACCTTTAAGAGAGTCAAATCGGAGTATTGATCATAAAATTTCATTCGAAAAGTTTGAATTGTATAAAAATGCGTTTACTGATTTTGCAGCTGCATACTAAACCCAATTTATTTAATATAAGCTATTACATTAAAAAGGAGATAAATTAATATGACTAAAGAATACTCATTAGCACAGGTAATTACAGCAATTGTAGGTGTATTTGCTTTTATAACAATTTTGTCTATCTTTTCATTAAGCTACTTTAACCAAGAGTTAGTTATTGAAGAAGATTATGTTCATGTTATAGGAGTTCCTAATGCGGGTCGAGCAGAGGTAATTTACAACGATGAAAGATATGATGTCATTCTACCGATTGATCATTATACAGAAGAAATGAACAGATTTGCTCATTCATTATTAAATAATGGTGGTATTTATCTGAGAAATTTTACAATTTCTAAAGATAAACATGAACTATATCCTTCAGAAGTGACAATTGATGGAGAGAATGTTGTTCAGTTACTTTTAGATACTGATAATTATTAAACCTAGTATTGATTTATGACAACACAATTGACAAAGGACTAAATGATTTGCGTGTAGACCTATATAGTACCTTACAATATAAGTTGTCATAAATTCCAAAGTAAGGGGATAGTGAAATTGATATTTAAAGAATGTAGCGTTTGTAGAAAGTTTTACTTTGAGAAGAGATTTACAAATAAGTGTAAGGATTGCAGAGATAAAACTAAGAAGACAAACAATGCGTAATTTAAGGTGTATTTCGAACAATCATTGAACAAAAAGTGACATAGAAAAGGATGATATTGAGTGAGTGGATATGTAATTAGAGGCAAAGACGGAACAGGTGGTGCTGATGGTGAATTATTATTACAATTCCCCTTCGCATCGACAGATACTTCTGCCTTTTTAAACAGTAGAAAATCAAATAAACAAAGACAAGTATTTCTGAAAAATGGTGTTAGGATAAAAGCTCCAGAAGAGATGAGTACTATTGATATCATCCGTCAAAACTTAAAGTTTTTAATGAATTTAGAGTCATTCTACGAACAACAACAAATAGATCTATTTGATTGTATGGATATTGCTTAGAGTTACCTCCTAAAGGGGTTCAGCCGAGATACGTGTAAAAATGGGTCATAGGCTTACTTTTATTTCCAGTCTATGACCCATTTTATGTTTATACCGGTATATTCTCCTCTACTGGTTGAGGGATGTTTTGTAAATCGATGACATAATCACCAAAACGTTTAATGTGCCTTGTAAGGTATGGACTCAGCATAACAAGATCTTCTCGCGAAAACTTATACCCTTCCTTTATGAGAGACCATAAAATTAGCGTTATATCAACAACATTCTGAAAAATAACAGCATTAGCAACGAGATCATTATATTTAATACGTTTTTCTTGTTCTTCCGGATCATTTTCAGAAATAACCCCATCTCCACCGAAAAAAAGCCATTTTGAAAAGCCGTTATATGCCTCAACTTTATTTGTACTAGCTGTTATTTGTTCCCGTAATTTAATGTCGGAAATATATTTTAGGAGAAAGACAGTTCTTACAACGCGACCTAGTTCTCTAAATGCTTTATAAAGTCGATTTTTTTTACTATCGTTACTGAGCTTTCTGAGCAAGGTTGAAGGTAAAATTTTTCCGGATTTAATGGATAAGACAACCTGCAGTAAATCTTGCCAGTGAGTTTCGAGTAAATCCCAATCGATTACATCACCAAATAAAGGATCGATATGATTGTAACAAGCATCCCTATCTGGTCGAAAGAACGTTAGATCTTTCCAGTTACGAATTCGAGGCATTAAGTTGATTCCTAACAAATAGGAAAGAGCGAAAACTGGTGTAGATTGACCCTGTGTGTCTGCATGCAAAGTATCCGGCTGGATTTCAGATTTATTTTTAAGTAATCCATCAATAATATATACAGCTTCCCAAACACCACAGGGTATAAAATGGCTAAACAATGCAATATACGTATCGGAAACATGATGATAGGCAATCCCACCGTAACCACCATAACGAATATGGTATTCCGAGAGTAAGTTTTCTTCGTATAAATCATATTTCGTGCCATCTGCAGCAGCTGATTTACCACTTCCCCACAATTTAGGAAGACTAAAAAGATTATAATGGTTAAGAATATCTCGAATAGCATCATCAAGTTTTTGAACATTTATATGTCGTCGATTGACAAAAGAAATCATATGTGGCGTCACTGTATTTCGCATATGTTTAGAAGTTTGTGTCGATCCCAAATTACAACCATATCCAAATGAAGTAACGATGTAACGTTCAATCGGATTTTCAAGCTTGGGATCAGAACCGGATAAGGGACCAAAATGCCTGGTCCAATGAGTCCAGTGTTCAACATTGCAAAGTATATCAAGAACATTTCTTTCAGGTAAGCGCTGAATTATGATATTTTCCAATGCTTTACTGCTTCTTGAAGGCTCCTTGCGTACTAAACGTTTAAGAGTTGGTTCTCCATTTTGGTTTATCATAACCTGTCCATTTTCAGGATAATGTCGATCTATCGTTTCTGCAGTCTGCGTTAACCATTCTTTTAATTGAGTTACAAACCCAGTTGAAGAGGAATTAAATCCCAACTCATTGCAGTAATCAGCAACCATAGGTTTGCATTCTTCCCATGAAAGCAATTGTTCTCGGTAATCAGCATATTCCTCAGAACCTTTTATACCAATATCCCCCGTTTTTAATTCTGTAGCCAGACAAGAAAATATACAGATTTCAAGACGTTTACGATAGAACAGGTCAGTATTTTTTCCAACACGAATGGTGTTTTTCCATTGCTCGTTTGCAAATGATAGATCTATATTAGCCGGTACGTGTTCGACCTTTCGGTTTTCATTTTCTAATAGAATTTGCAATGCATTTACAAGTGAGCGATCTTGGGTAGTGGAGTCAATTTCCAACAATCTGACCAATTGATACAAAGCTTTTCGATGCCCTCTATAGAATTTCTCCAGTAGAGGTAAATAATTATTTCCATTGTATGAAGAAATAGATTCACAATCACTTTTTAAAGCCATAACGCCACCGTTAGCGATGAATAATTCCCTTACTTTTTTACCAACCGATGTATCGTTATCACCCATATCTGTAGCCTCTAAAACCTCTTGTAATACGGAGATAAGGTTTTCAGTCATGGATCGATGCTTTTCTCTAAGAAGTGCCAATTCCTCTTTTCCTTTTTTGTGGATTTTACCCATTCTTTTTAGGAACATTCCCACGAGATTATCTCTGGTTGTAACCTGTGATCGGTGAATCATACATAGTACTAATGTATATCTTTTCGGAGCAGCGAAGTCTTTCATTTCGGCAGCATCTAATACT
Source organism: Metabacillus schmidteae (assembly GCF_903166545.1). Classification (NCBI taxonomy): domain Bacteria; kingdom Bacillati; phylum Bacillota; class Bacilli; order Caryophanales; family Bacillaceae; genus Metabacillus; species Metabacillus schmidteae. The sequence goes on from NZ_CAESCH010000003.1 coordinate 38,141, forward strand.
TTGGCTTCAGCTGCGAAATGCTTAATTTTGGAATTAGGCACTCCTTCTAATAATTGGTCAATGATTGGGATAAAGGTTGTTAACCATGATAATCTGCTTTGTAAATCTTTCATATGAGAAATAGAAGGGCTTTTTGGTAAATCTTTGAGATAATTATAATCAGATTTTTGTAGTTGCATTGAAGTATTCAGCAATTGATCAAGTTTGCCTCGCTCCTCGGTAGACAAACGGTTAAGGATTGTATTAAAAAATCGATAGTTTACAACAGTTCTAACACGGCGTGCTAATCTATCCAACGTACTGAACGCTGGTAATTCACAGCGTTCTTTAATTAATTCTGCAATAGCAACGTTAATAAGATCAGCTGGGTTATCCATAACTTGAGCTGCTTTATATATAGCAGTCGTAGCAATATCTAGAGGAATCTTTCCAAATGGTGTAACCTTCAAGTATTCGCGTATTGCTTTTTGATGCCGGTAAAGTGCTTTGGTTTGAAAATTTGGTTCAGTATCGTTTGGTAAATGCAAACAGGTACGAACATGACTGATAACTGTAGCTGGAATATCCTTTGGCCGTGGAAAATAGCCCAAACGTTGAAAGCACTTCATCATAATTAAAAAACTAAGAACAGGAATAGATCCACGCGCCATGCTATGTGCAAACTGGTTTTCCTCAGTGGTAATGGTATAGATTTCTCTGAGTTCTCTACGAGTTAAATTTTTCTTGAATCTTGGATAGGCTGTTCGTTCGATTGCTGCCATGTCTGTCTCCCTTTATTTTATTTGCCGTCTATTTGATTCAAATAACGGTATAGTGTTGTCTTACCTAGTCCCGTTGCTTCTGTAATTTCTTTAATACTGTACTCTTTACTGCCATACATCTTCAGTGCCATCTGTACTTTATCTGTTTTTTTTGAAGGCCTTCCCCCTTTTTTCCCCCTAGCTCTCGCAGCTTTTAATCCTGATTTCGTCCGTTCACTTATAATATCTCGCTCTAATTCTGCAATACTTGCCATTGTACGAAAGAAAAATTTCCCCATTGCCGTTGACGTATCGATGTTGTCATGAATAGAGACAAAGTCGACGCTCATTTCATTAAAAAGTTCACTTAATTCAATAAGATGTTTTGTTGAACGAGAAATTCGGTCTAACTTGTATACGACAACTTTATCTCCTTTGCGCAATACCTTTAACAACTCCTCAAGCTGTTGACGGTCTTTTCTTGTTCCTGTCATTTTTTCCTGGTATATTTTCTCTGCACCATACTGATGCAAAGAATCAATTTGCATATCCAAATTTTGTTCTTCTGTACTTACACGAGCATATCCAAAGATCAAATAAATCCCTCCATATCAATTCAGTTACAAAAATAGTACCAAAAAGGGGGTATAGTAACAATAAGTAAACTTTGTTTTAGGGAATGAGTTTTGGAGCGTAAAAGAAATAGATTTTAGTAGTTTTGTAGATTCCAATCTAAAAGTTCCGTAAACGTTCGTTTTAGGGAAATCTTATTTATTGAATTATATACAAACGTGGGAAAAGTGATAAATGGTTGAGCTACCCCCTTACATAAGGGGAACGCCTAAGTTTAATATTACATAAATATATATACTATGTGTGGTTAATCTAATGGAGGTGAGTGTATGCACCAATGCCGTTGTTGTCACGGTGCAGGATGTTGTCGTTATTGTGGTGGAGCTGGTATGTGCTGTTGTTGTAGTGGGCGTGGATGTCACCACTGTCAGGGAAGTGGATGTTGCCCTTGTTGTCACGGTGGCAAAAGATGTGGTTGTTGTGGTGGATCAGGTGTTCAACCAATGTAAAGCTTTATTAAGACGGGAGCTTAGAACTTAGCTCCCGTTTCTTGTAGATACACATGAATTTAACCTGTTTTATGGAATCCATTTTGTAGGATGATGAGTGAATTACAACATAGATTATAGTGTTTTCTATCTTGGTTCGTCCTTAAAATTAAATTTCTGGACACTCAGAAATGAATAAAAAAAGTAAAAAACAAAAAACATATACTTGAAAGGAGGTGTTGAAAATGCCAGTCGCAAATCCTTCTGTCCATCAATATCAATCCTGTATTGATGCATGTAACGATTGCTTAGTAGCTTGTGAAGATTGCCTAACGCTCTGTTTACAGGAATCGGATGTACAAGCCCGTGTCACATGCATAAATTTGTTGCGTGATTGTAACGACATTTGTTCTTTAGCTGCTCGATATATGTCTCGCGGAAGTACATATGCAAAGCAACTTTGCAATTTGTGTGCAACCATCTGTGATGCCTGCGCATTAGAATGTGCAAAGTTCCAGGATCCACATTGTCAACAATGTGCTGAAGCTTGCCGTAAGTGTGCTGAGGAATGCCACAAAATGGCGAGCTGATAAAAAGGAGTAAAAATATGTGTCCATGTATGATGCTAAAGAATATGGATAGTTCAATGGTAGCCATAATGGCGTTATCCCTTGGACTTGGACTTGCTCTTGGATTAGCTTCATTAGTAGGAACCTTTTACTTAATCTGGCGTTTCATACGAGCCATTGAAAAGCGTGATGCAAAGCCAAAAGAGGATTTACACTAACGTGATTAATACTTTTTTTGCTACAAAAAAGGTGAGTCTTAACATAAGAAAGCCGGTATCCCTTAGCGTATAGGAAACTGGCTTTCTTTTCCGAAACTATCCAAACGAAAGATTCCTTACGGAAACATGTCCCCAAGGAATGTATCTTATCTTAATTATTGAGTTGTACTGTAATTAGTTTTAAAAGGAGAAGAATAAATATATTGGTTCTTACCAAAAACACCTCATAAACCAACATTTTACGATAAATAAAAAGAATCCATTTTAAAAAAAGATCTGATCAAAATGAATTTAAGTTTGGGTTTTATAAAAAAGATTGATCTTTTTTTGCCTGTGTTGCTCCACAATCGCGCACTTTCTTGAATAAGTTACTATATAAATTTTTGCGAAAAGTTCATTATTTGTATATAAAAAATGTTGTTTTAATCCATTTCATATTGGCAAATACTAAGCAAAAAGCTAAGGTGTGGTTTTATGAGTGATGCTTGGTGGTATGTTGAGAATTTCCTATTAGGTGCAGTACCTACAACTGTTGTTATTATTGTCGTTATGAAGGTGTTTGTATTTCTCTGTCAAAAATTCTCTGACAATCCAAAATATAAAGATTAACGTCGCTCTTTGTGTCAATATGAATTTCGAAATCTTTGTTAAGGAAATGCGCCCTTTATTTGATAAAGACGGAGCATTTTCGCTATTTCTATTAAGACATCATTAGACCATATGTATTTTTTAAAAGGATAATTACCAGCTTCTCCTTCAATAAATGATAATATCTCTCTTCCTTTTTTATCAATACCTAAAAAGTTTCCAGTTTCCACAGTTCCATAATCCACCTTTCAATTCAGATGTTCTATTCCTTTCACTATAAAACACCCTTTTAACTAAATCCAAAGAGGGGAAAATGGTGCAACTTTTTTGCGAACGGTATAACTTTCTTTAAAACGGTAAGTCTTTGCTTCAAATTTACATAAAGGATTAACATATTGGAATTTGACTATTAATTTCATAAGAGATTCATAGATTAGGACATTTTCTAGTGTTCTATGTATATATCTTTGCTAATTGGTTAATGCTTTTCCTGAAGGGGGAGAGATTAATGTTTAAAAAAATTATGACCATATTGGTTTGTCTATTTATAATAATCTTTTTTTCTACAAATCATGTTGAGGGAAGTAATGAGTTGGAATTAGAAAAAATGATGGATATTGCTCATAAAAATAATATAATAATTACTTCGTGGCAGGGGTATATTAAAACCAATTTAGGACAGGCAAGGGATATCGAGGAAGTTTATAGAATAGTAGAAAGCACTAAATTGAGATTTCCTTTTGTGAAAGAATGGACAGGTTTTGATCAGAAAAGCCACCACTTTACAGTTGAAGGTTACATAAACAATACTTCAAGTCAATTATTCAATAAAATTCAAATTTATGCTTACAAAAATGATGATAAATATCATTTATTTTTAACTTTAGAAGTAATTGGAGAAAAGGGGGATGAAAAGTTATACGACAGTATATTAAAGGAAATAGAATCCTACATTGAAGTTGATAAGGAATATTATACAGTAAAGGGTTTTGTAACGAATAAACTAGACATGGAATACATGGCGAAACAATTTTTGAATGATTTTCAGGCTGATTACATTGAGGGTCTTAAAGAAGAAGAGTTTCTTTCAGTTTCTGCATATAATCCTAAATGGAAAAGTAGCATTCCATCTAAGAATAATAAAAATATAAATCTACAGTTTGGATTACGTTATAATCCAAATGTGAACGAAACGAATATAACGATTGGTACACCAATAATAGTAAATGAGTACTAACCATGTTGAAAAACCTATGTTTAATTGATTACATATTCAATTTGGCCAAGAGGCTTTAAATATCCTATTTTTAAGCCTAAAAAGACCACCTATAATAAAATAGGTGGTTATGAAGATTATAACATGCTACGGCACTCATTGATGCACTCTTGCAAGTCTCTTGAAGCGTGTTGTAAACGTTCATTGTTCATCTTGGTCATAGCGTTGTTTAAGTGTCTTAGCGCACTTTCACACTCATTAATACATTCTTGGAGTTGTTGTTTGTTATCCATGGATAATCCCTCCTTTCCAAATATTTATTGTTAACGCTAAGTAAGAAATTATTCGTTTGCACTATTTCCGTTTTAGTTATAGTGACACGTATATTATGCTGTGGTTAGATTTTTACATTTTTTAATCTAAGAGCATTTGTAACAACAGTAACAGAGCTAAATGCCATTGCAGCTCCTGCAACCCAAGGAGCTAACAAGCCAAATGCAGCAATAGGCACTCCTACTGAATTATAAAAGAAAGCCCAAAAAAGATTTTGTTTGATATTTCGCATTGTTTTTCTACTTAGATTAATGGCTTGTGGAAGATGTTTCAGGTCGCCACCAACTAAAGTTACATCTGCTGTTTCAATCGCAATATCTGTACCTGTACCAATTGCAATCCCGATGTCCGCCAACGCCAGTGCGGGTGCATCGTTGATACCGTCACCGACCATTGCTACTTGTTTTCCTTCACTTTTCAATTTTTTAACCATTTCTGCTTTGTCTTCAGGTAATACCTCAGCGAAAACTTGATCAACTCCAACTAAATTAGCGATAGCTTTTGCTGTTCTTTCGTTATCACCTGTAATCATATAAACTTCAATTCCCTTGGACTTTAATTCGTTTATGGCTTCCTTTGATGATTCTTTAACTGTATCAGCTACTGCAATGATTCCTTTTAACTTATTATTTACAGCTATCAGCATGGCAGTTTTGCCTTGTTGTTCTAATTCAGCCATTTTGTTTTCATGTTCTTCAAAAGTAATCGAATGCTCCTTCATTAATTTCCTAGTTCCGATAAGAACTTTTGAATCATCTATAGTTGCTTCAATGCCATGTCCAGGAATTGCTTGAAAATCAGTTGCTTCAGGACTTATTACTTGCTTATCTTTTCCATAATTAACAATAGCCTCTGCAAGAGGGTGTTCAGATGATTTTTCAGCTGAAATGACATATTCTAATAGCTTTTTTTCATCGTTATCTTCAAAGACAAGAAAATCTGTCACTTCCGGTTTCCCTTTTGTAATTGTACCTGTCTTATCAAGTAAAATAGCATCGATTTTATGGGTTTCTTCTAGGTATTCTCCACCTTTAAATAAAACACCATTTTTTGCTCCTTTTCCTGTGCCGACCATAATAGACGTAGGGGTAGCGAGTCCAAGTGCACATGGGCAAGCAATCACTAAAACAGCGATAGAAGCTTCCAATGCTTCAGCGATATTTCCTGGGTCTGCAAAGAAATACCAAGCAATAAATGTAACGATAGCAATGACGACAACAATGGGAACGAAAATACCGGATATAATATCCGCCATCCTTTGAATAGGGGCTTTGGATCCTTGTGCTTCTTCCACAATTTTTATGATCCCTGCTAGAGCTGTATCTTTTCCTACTTTTTCAGCTTTTATTGTTAAGGTACCATTTTTATTTATCGTTGAACCTATAACAGGGTCATCTTCATTTTTTTCAACTGGAATCGATTCACCTGTTATCATCGATTCATCAACTGCTGATTTTCCTTTGGTCACTTTTCCATCGACCGGAATTTTTTCACCAGGCTTTACAATAAGTGTTTCACCTACTTCAACCTGTTCAATCGGAACTTTCATTTCTTCACCATTTCTAATAACCGTTGCTTCTTTTGCTTGAAGGTTCAATAGTTGCTTAATGGCTTCTGTCGTTCTTCCTTTTGATAGATGCTCAAATAGTTTCCCAAGTAAAATAAGTGTGATAATGATGGCGCTTGTTTCGTAATATAGTTCTGGCATGTACCCAGGAATTATTTGAGTTATTATTGTTTCATACAAACTATAAAAGTAAGCAGCAGACGTACCAAGTGCAACTAGAACGTCCATGTTTGCACTTTTATTTCGTAAAGCACGATATGCCCCATTATAAAAAGGAGCACCAATATAAAACTGGACTGGTGTTGCCAAGGCGAACTGAAACCATGGATTCATAAAAATATGAGGAACTGGTATTCCAAAGTCCCAAGGAATATGTGCAACCATCGTATATAAAAGTGGCAGGGAAAGGATAGTTGAAAGGATTATGTTTCTTTTTTTTCTTTTTAATTCAACTTCTTTATGATCCTTGCTCTCCTCTTGATCCTTTTTTAAAACTGCCTCATACCCCAAATTCTTTACCTTTTTCATAATATCTTGTATTGAAACGAGACCAGGATTGTATTCAATCGTAGCCTTTTCAGAAGCTAGATTAACAGTAGCCTTTTCGATTCCTTCCGTTTTGTTTAGTACTTTTTCAATCCTAGAAACACATGATGCACAAGTCATTCCATGAATATCTAATTCCACTTTTTCTTTGGGTACATTATATCCTAATGTTTCAATTTCTTTTATGATTTGATTTAGTGCTACTTCACTTTCATCATAGGATATTTTCACGCTTTCTGTTGCTAAATTCACATTGGCATGAACACTTTTCATTTTATTTAATACTTTTTCAATTCTGTTTGCACAAGAAGCGCATGTCATACCAGTAATTGAAAGAGAAAGTTCTTTTGATTGACTCATTTATTTCACCGACTTTCCTGAACTTTAATCTTTACTTTTATTTATCCGCCATTTAATTAGTTTTAAACAACTTATACTAATAGTAATTAGAAGTTTTGAAAAAAATATGGAAAATATCAAAAAGATGTTATCGTTTCAAATTAACTATTTTGGGAAGTAATAAAATAAGGAGGAGAGTTGAAATGGAAAATCAAAAAGTTGAAATATATACAACCAAAACTTGTCCAGATTGCAAAGCAGCGAAAGAGTTTCTCTCAAGTCATTCTATTTCATATATAGAAAACGATATAGAAGATGATTCAAAAAATATGGACAACCTTATTGCATTGACTGGTAAACATATTGTACCTACTATAAAATTTGGTGATGAAGTGTTTATTGGTTTTTCAATTAATCGTGAAAAAATTGAGTCTTTGCTAACATAATAATGAAATTTTAAAAATGGAGTCAGTATCTGATTCCTTTTTTAATTGTCTAATTATGATAATGGAAAGATTAATAATAGTAACTAATGTTAAAAATGACCTCCTAAATTTCATTTTAGTTTTTTACGTTTGTTTTGGCTGTATCTCCATATGTTCCATACTCCAAAAAGACCAACGAGAAGTGCAATTAAATATAATAATTCATCCAATGCATACACCCCCCAATAAATTAATAATTATGGTAATTTTATCTTCCCCGATAGTTAAGATTTTATCTCCATATTTTCTTCAAACTTTTTAAATAGAATCATTCACAGTAATATTTTAAGAAAATGGTGATAAAAGATGTATGAATTTTTCAATCAAATAAGTAATGTTATGATTCAACCTTTTTAAACCTTGCGCGGAGCTTTGAAAGCATACCTATCTTATTTGCGTTTTTACTTGGGATTGTTGGTGCTATGGCTCCATGCCAATTCACAGGAAATATTGGTGCAATTACTCTTTATGGAAATAAATCACTTCAAAAAGAACTTGCATGGGTTGATGTTTTCTTCTTCACCCTAGGAAAAATTTTTGTATTTACAGGTTTAGGACTTCTTGTTTGGTTTTTGGGAAGAGAATTTGAATCTCAACTTACATTATATTTTCCATGGTTTAGGAAAGTAATTGGTCCGATGTTTATTATTGTCGGTATATTCATGCTCGGCTTTATTAAGATGAAACGGACGTTAACACTATTGGAATTACCGAAGAGATTTTTTCAAAAGGGAAAAATGGGTTCATTTTTAATGGGAGTTAGTTTTTCACTGGGTTTCTGTCCAACCATGTTTGTTTTATTTTTTGTTACATTAATGCCAATTGTTTTTTCAACGTCGTACGGGGTTGTTTTGCCTAGTTTGTTCGCAATTGGCACATCCTTACCTTTATTTCTAGCTATGTTCTTAATTTGGTATTTCGGAGCTAGTGGTGCAGTGATGAAAAAGGGAAGAAAGATTGGTCTATATATTCAAAGAGTTGCTGGTGTGATCTTGGTTGTATTAGGGGTATTGGATACAATTACCTACTGGACAATATAGACTCTCCATATTTTCTTCAAAAATATTTGGGAAAATTATAGTGTAGAAGAGGGAAAAATGATGAAACAAATTAGGGTATTTATTGGAGTATTATTATTTTCTATATTTAATCTAACAAAAAGTGTTTTAGCTCATAATGGCGTTGATGAACAAAGCAGCACAACTGACATATTTGATCAATGGAATTTTATATTAGCTGGAGCTTTGGTCGTTATTTTAGCAATTTTTATCTATCAATTTAAAAAAGATCGAGAATTTTTAAAGAAGTTTTTCTTTTTCTTTTTTGCTCTAGTCGTCTTTTATCTTGCAATGGGTAGCCCTTTACACCTATTAGGAGACCATTATTTATTTAGTGCTCACATGTTAGAGCAATCTTTAATTTATACGGCCTTACCACCATTGCTTTTGTTAGGCTTTCCAAATCGTTTTCTTGAACCAATTATCCATTTTGGATTGGAGTACAAAATACTAAGTTTTTTAAAGTATCCATTGATTCCATTACTATTATTTAATGTGTTGTTTTCTTTTTATCACATCCCATTAATATTTAATGCGGTAATTTCAAATAATATCTTGCATAATCTAACACATATTATTTTGACTATTACTGCTTTGTTTATGTGGGTCCCACTTATCCCAATGGTTAAGGAATTAGATAGATTAACGGATGTTCAGAAAATTGGTTATATCTTTGCAGCTGGCATTTTGTTGACTCCTGCTTGTGCCCTCATCATTTTTTCAGACCAAGCGTTTTATCCTGTATATTCAGGAGCACCACAACTATTTGGTATCCTCCCACCATTAGAAGATCAAAGAACAGGTGGAATCATAATGAAAGTGGTACAGGAAATCGTGTATGGAACAATGATCGGCTATATTTTCTTTAAATGGGCAAGGAAAGAAAGGTTAAAAGATGTCATTCCAGTTAAATCCGTTACAGAGGTTGTGAAACAGTGAAAAAAAAGGAAAGCGTCTTAGTGATCGATGATGAATGGAATATGAGGAATTTACTTAAAATTCATTTATCTACCCACTTTGAAGTCGAAGAAGCTTCAAGTGGGGTAGAAGCGTTTAGTGTACTAAAAAAAAAGAAAGTAGACTTAATAATACTGGATTTAATGATGCCTGAAGTGGATGGTTGGGAAGTTTGTAAGAAAATAAGAGAAACAAGTCAAGTCCCAATCCTTATGCTTACAGCACGTGGAGAAATAAAGGACAAAGTTCAAGGATTTACTGTTGGCGCAGATGATTACCTTGTTAAGCCTTTTAACACAGAAGAATTACTTGTAAGAGCTAAAGCTCTTATTAGACGTTCAACGTTATCATCAGAATCTAATTTAATCTCTGATGGAGTAATTCAAATATCAGATTTGAAAATAGATCAAAAAGAAAGGCAAGTTTATATAAAAAATAACGCTTTAGAGTTAACTCCTAAGGAATATGATCTTGTTCAACTTCTCGTGTTAAATCCAAAAACAATCTTTACACGAGATATGCTTATGGATCACATTTGGGGGATTCATGACGTTCTTGATATTCGTACAGTTGACTCTCATGTTAAAAATGTACGGGAAAAGTTTCGGAAACATGATCTTTCGTTCAATCCAATAAAAACAGTTTGGGGAAAGGGGTATAAATTTCAAGCCCCTGATGAAGGACAATGAAGTGGAATAGTATTGTTGTAAAATTAGGTGCAAGTATCTTACTTCTAGTTTTAGCTATTTTACTCCCACTAGGTTTTATTATGAATCAGATCTTTTCTGGTTTTTATTTTAGCAAAGTACAGGAACAAATTGATCATTTATCAGATCGTTATGCAGATTCGATAAACTCATTAGATGAACAACACCTTAAAATGTTCGAATTGCTTGCAACCATGATCGATCAAGAAATCGTAATCGTTGATGACATGGGAATCGTTGTTGCAAATTCGGGAGTACCAAGTTTACCAAAGGGTGAAAAAATAAATTCGGATAAGTTTGACTCGCTGGCTAATAACGCTGCTTCTCAAAACGAGTATTACGATGACATAAATAATAAACGTTATTTAAGTATTGGAAAGCCAATTTATTCTGATAAGGTGTTCATCGGCGGGATCTTCGTTTTAGCTTCAATCGAAAACATGTATAAATCAGTGGATATGATAGAAAAGTCAGTGATTTTAGCAGGAATAGGTGCTATTTTCTTAGCACTCGGTTTTACCTTTATCTTATCACGTAAATTATCAAACCCACTTTTGGAAATGGAGAAAGCAACGCGTAAAATCGCAAAAGGTGATTTAAATACTAGAGTTTCTAAACGCACAAAAGATGAAATCGGCTCATTGGCAACTGGTATAAATGATTTAGCTGTTGAATTACACCGATACCGGTCGAATAGAAGGGAATTTCTCGCAAACATTTCGCACGAGTTAAGAACTCCAATTACGTATTTAGAGGGTTATGCAAATGCATTAGAAAATAATCTATATCAATCTGAAGAAGAAAAAAAGCAATATCTTCAAATCATACAACAAGAAGCAGTCAGAATGTCTAAATTAGTTAATGATTTGTTTGAGTTATCTAAAATGGAGGAAGGAAAGGTTGAATTACTTTTTGAGGATGTAGATTTAGTAGAAGTAGTTGAAAATGCACTTTTAAAGACAAAAATGAAAGCTAAAAGAAAAGGATTACAATTAGATTTTACTAGATTGGCCGGTATTCCTAGTATATATGCTGATGGTTTAAGAATGGAACAAATCGTTATTAATTTAATTGAAAATGCCATCCGATATACGGAAGATGGTTTGATTAAAGTTACATTATCAAGTGATTCAAATACTGTAAGGTTGACGGTTGAAGATACTGGTATTGGTATCCCAGAAGAAGATGTCCCCTTTTTATTTGAGAGATTTTATCGAGTTGAGAAATCAAGATCAAGAGAATCCGGGGGAACAGGGCTTGGTTTGGCGATTGTTAAACATCTCGTCGAACTTCAAGGCGGGACTATTTCGGTGAAAAGCAAGGTGGGAAAAGGGACATGTTTTGAGCTTACATTCCCAATCGATAAGGGGGATGCTCAGTGAAAAGAATTGAAGTGGTTTTATCCATTTTGTTAATTGCAGCTGGACTGATCTGTTTAACAATGTCTGGTTCATTAATGTTTAAGCAGGGAATAGATGTTTATTTAAAAACGTTTGTTCAAATCTGTTTATGGATGGGAATCCCCATTATTTTGGTGGGAGTATTCTACTTAATGTATGGAAAAAAGAGGAGATAAATTATGAAGTTAAAATCACTATTTACATTTTTGATCGTATCTTTATTTACTATTCCGGTCGGTGTATTTGCACATGGTACCGAGGAAGAACATCGACAAGAAGTTGTTGCTAATACATTTTTAACCTCTGGCATTGTTATTTCAGCCATTTTATTAGCTATAGGGGTATTTGTATTATTTACAGTAAAGAATCGTTTAAAGACTGTTAATGTAAAAAAACAAGAAGGAAGAATCAAAAGAGATAAGTTAAACAAATGGTTAAAAATCAGCCAATGGGTTTCCCTTATATCCCTATTATCCTTTATTGTTACAGGTGCTTTTGTAATATTAAACGATAATACAAATGATGATAAAGTTGAATTTATGCATATTCATGGTTTAGGTATCACGAATGATGGATCTGAAGTTTATATACCTGCACATGATGGCTTAAAAGTTTTTAAAAACGGTATGTGGGGTAATGCAGAGGGTGAAAAACATGACTATATGGGCTTTTCTATGGTAGATGATGGTTTTTACAGTAGTGGACATCCAGGTGAAGGTTCTTCATTAAAAAATCCATTTGGTGTTATTAAAACGAATGACATGGGTAAAAACCTGAAGATGTTAGACTTGTACGGGGAAATTGATTTTCATGGAATGGCAGTAGGGTATCAATCACATGCGATATATGTAGTAAATCCGCAAGGAAATTCAAGAATGGATGATACTGGATTATATTACTCAACAGATGATACTAAAACTTGGACAAAAAGTGAAATGGAAGGTCTAAGTGGTCAAATCTCAACAATAGCAGTACACCCAACAAATGAAGCCATTGTTGCTTTAGGAACGAATGAAGGCCTTTTTGTATCACAGGACTACGGTCAATCATTTGATTCAATTTCAGATTCTCCAATAACAGCCGTTTCGTTTTCTTTAACAGGAGAATTATTTGCTGGAAGTGTTTCTAATGAGTTTACTCTTTCTAAGTTTAATATTGAAACAAATGAAGAAACAACATTATCAATCCCATCATTGAGTGGTGAAAATGCAATAGCCTATATTGCAGTTAATCCAAAAGATGAAAAACAGGTCATTTTTACAACATTTGAAAAAGATATTTATATGACAAAAGATCTCGGTGGAAGTTGGAATCAAATAGCTGAAAAGGGTGAGGGGATTAATCTTAAGTCAGATACAGAAGAGGAGTGATTATTATGATGATGGGTTATGGAATGATGTTAAATATGTTATTTTGGATCGTTTTAATTGGATTTGCTATATACGGGTTTATATTACTAATTATGAAGCCATTTGAAAAAAATAACTCTAACAATGCTCTTACTATCTTAAAAGAACGCTTTGCACGTGGAGAGATTGATCCAGAGGAATATAACGAAAGGAAAAGTCTCTTGAAAGATTGATTGTAACCTTCATATTAAACAAAATTAAGTTAGCTAACGTTGTAAGTTAATAGTCTTACAAAAATTAAATAAAACTATAGTAAATAGGACTAAAAAGGGAGAATTTGTTTCTCTCTTTTTTTCTTCCTGAAAATAAAAATTCAAAGTTAGACAGACCAGAGATTGTTAGTTCTTACCTTTATTTTTAATCAGCATTTCTTCCATATTTTCTCCATACTTTTTATGTACTCTCTAAAATAAAGAATAAAACATAGGAGGTCATCTAAGATGGGCACAATTCAACCAATTGATCGGATAGCATTCGAAATTGGACCTATAACAGTCTATTGGTATGGCATCATTATCGCATTTGGTGTTTTTCTAGGGCTTTATTTAGCCACAAAAGAGGCAAAGCGTGTAGGGCTAGATAAAGATATTATTGTAGATTTAATCATGTGGGCTATTCCAATTGCACTTATTAGTGCAAGAGTGTATTACGTCATTTTTAAATGGGAGTATTATTCTAAGAATCCTACAGAGATCATTGCAATTTGGGAAGGTGGCATTGCCATCCATGGTGCACTTATTGGTGCGACTATTACTGCTATTGTATTTGCTAAAAAAAGAGGAGTGTCATTTTGGAAATTAGCTGATATTATAGCTCCAAGCATTATTTTAGGGCAAGCAATAGGTCGGTGGGGAAACTTTATGAATCAAGAAGCACATGGTGGACCTGTAACTAAAGAATTTCTTGTTAACTTACAGTTACCTGATTTCATTATTAATCAAATGTTTATTAACGGGCAATATTACCATCCAACCTTTTTATATGAATCAATTTGGAATATAGCCGGATTTATTGTTCTAATAATGTTGCGGAGAATCAACCTTCGTCAAGGTGAGTTATTTTTAAGTTATATAACCTGGTATTCTATTGGGCGTTTCATTATTGAAGGGATGCGAACAGATAGTCTGATGTTAACGGAAACACTAAGAATGGCGCAATTTATTTCTATTGTGTTAGTTATTTGTAGTTTACTGATCTTAGTTTATCGAAGAAAAGCAGTGCATACTCAATAAAAATAAGACATTTTAAGGTGTGTTCTCCATACTTTCTTCAAACTTATTATCTATTATTTCTTTGAATAAACAAAAAGGAGGTAATCTTGATGAAAAAGAAAATTGCATTCGTTTCATCTTTTGCATTAGCAACATTGCTTGTAGCAGGTCAGTTTACTTATGCAGAAAAACCAGACGGTATGATGAACGGTAACGGTATGTCGAAGATGATGGAAGCTATGAATTCTCCTGAAGGGCAAAAAATGATGAAAGCTTGCGAGAAATTTATGGAAACTAGTGATGATAGTGAAGTGAAAGACACATCATTGTAAAGACTAAAAGACCTTCTACTGAAGGTCTTTTCAACTAATTAGTAAAGGGGATAAAAAACTATGGAATGGTTACTATATTTGTTATGTCCTTTAATGATGTTGTTCTGCATGAAGGGAATGTTTACTGGAAGTAAAAAGGATTGTCATTCAAAACAAGTAAACAACTCAACAGACGACATGAAGTCATTGCAAATGCAAGTTCAAAATTTACAGGAGCAAAATATGAAACTCATGGATGAGATGAAATCATTTAAACAAGCAAATATAATCTCTATTTCTAATAATAAGGATACTAATCAAAAAATCACATCCTAATTGCAACCGAAATCTGGTTGCTTTTTCATATTTAACCCCTTAACGTTTAAGGAGGAAGTTTTTTGTTGGCCTTTCGTAATTTTTTTACTTTATTAATATTTGCATTTTTAATTCAGTTTCTGATATCAGGATCATTAGGGTTTGCTCATTCTACCTTGCAACAAACATATCCAATAAAAGGGGACAAGCTATCTGAAAGCCCATCTTCGATTGAAGTGTGGTTTCAGGATCCTGTTGTTATACA
The DNA here is from genome assembly GCF_903166545.1 of Metabacillus schmidteae. NCBI lineage: Bacteria > Bacillati > Bacillota > Bacilli > Caryophanales > Bacillaceae > Metabacillus > Metabacillus schmidteae. Next base: position 53,436 of record NZ_CAESCH010000003.1, read on the forward strand.
TCCCGAGTCCATTCAGTTAGAGGATGCATCTGGAAATCATATTGATTTAGAAAAAACAGTGGTTGATCCCGACAATAAATCTCATATAATTGCTAACCTAACTGAAAAATTACCAGCTGGTCATTATGTTGCAAGAATAAACGTAATCGCATTAGATGGTTTTGTCCTTCAAGAAGAATTGAATTTCCAGGTGGTAAAACAAAAGAATGAACAAAAGAAAGAGGAATTAAAAATACTTAAATATTCACCAGACGATGGTGAGATTGTCGAGGGTTCTCCTCAGAAAATGGATCTTTGGTTTAATCAGCCAACTGAAATAACTGCTATTGGTGTCTTTGATGACAACCAGCAATCAATTAGTACAAAAGAACCTTTCGTAGATCCTAATGACCCTAATCATATAATTATAGAGTTTGCTGAAGAGTTACAACAAGGAACATACCAAGTAACATGGTATGCACGTCCGAGCACTTTAGATGGTAAAAATCAACCAGATAATCTTGATGTTTTTTACTTTGCTGTAAATGAGTTTACACCAATAAAACAACTAAATGTAGGCGAACCAACAAAATCCTTTTGGTTTGAGAGTATAGGATTTAAACAATTAGGTTACTGGTTACAATTTATAGGAATTACCATTCTATTTGGTAGTACATTCTTTCATTCAGTAATATTGAAAAAATACAATTCATTAAAATGGAATAAGCTTTCTTCTGTTTTATTGCTTTTTGTAATATTTGGTATCTCTATTATTTTTATAGAACAAAAGGGGGAATTAGAAAGCCTCTCATTAACACAATTTTTATCATTAAAGTTTGTATGGATACCTATATTGCAAATTGTCCTATTGTTAACTGGACTACTGTTTAAAAAAGCTAAATTATTTCTTTATGGAATTGCACTATTATTAATGACATTTATAACCGGGCATGCTGCTTATCCTCGTTATGGTGGTAATTTATCAGTCATTGTTAATGCAGTACATTTATTAGCAGCATCGATTTGGATTGGAGGATTATTTGCAATCATCACCGTTCCCAAAAAAGAAGAAATAAAGGAATTACTAAAAGATGCTCTTCCGAATTACTCGAAATGGGCACTTATAAGTCTAGTGGTCATTATTGTTACTGGATTATATATGACAAATCAATATGTCCCTTCTTTTTCAATTAGTAGTTTCATCAAAAGTGAGTGGGGAAAGGCAATCGCGGTAAAGATTTTAGCAACTCTTATCATACTGATTGTTGGATTTTTTCAAAGAAAGAAGATAAAAAAATTAACAACAAAAGCTTTAAATACAGTTATTAATCGAGCAAGAGTAGAACTTGTTTATGCAGCACTTATTATATTGTTTGCATCCTTATTAGTTGTTTCAACACCAGGAGCAGCTGAGCAAGGTGTTTATCCTTCTTCAATAGAAAAAGAAAATATCGAGTTAAATGTAAACTTTACTCCTTTGCATCCTGGATTAAATGTTTTATCAATGAATTTCAGTGGTGAAGAGGTGGAGAACGTTGAAGTTACATTGTCGATGCTGCCAAATTACAATGTAACCTACAAGGCATTCAAAATAGAAGATGGAGTATTTAAAATCACAGGGAATCTTCTCCATGCTGCTGGAACAATGGGTATGAATGTAAAAGCAATAAATGCGAATGGAGAAGAAATAGAGTTTCCTTTTGAAATTGTTATCCCAGGGGAAACGAGATTTAATGAATAATGGAAAGAAAGTTCAATTTTATGACGATGGTTTCGCCTCGACTATAAAACGCCCAGGGATACTTGGAGCGTTTTTATTTTTGTTCAATTAGGGTTTTTAGAATTGGATAATTCCAATTCTTTTTTATTCACTTCATTCAAATAAATATTTGAATGAAGTGAGGGAAAGGGGTATACTATATTCAAATGGATATTTGAATGAAAATGGAGTGATGATAATGAGCAATAAAGATACTTGTGATATTTATTGTTATGACGAAGAAAAAGTCAATCGAATACAAGGTGAACTACAAAAAGAAGACCTTTCTAGTGTTGCTCAACTATTTAAAGCAATTGCAGACGAAAACAGGGCAAAAATTACCTATGCCTTATGTCAGGATGGGGAGTTATGCGTATGTGATGTTGCCAATATCATTGGTTCTTCTATTGCAACAGCATCCCACCACTTACGAACCCTTCATAAACAAGGGGTTGTGAAATACCGAAAAGAAGGAAAGCTCGCATTTTATTCTTTAGATGATGAACACATTAAGCAATTAATCTTAATCGCATTAGCACATAAAAAAGAGGTGAAAATTAATGTCTGATCAACAAACAAGACTATCTGAACAAGAAATGAAAATCTATCGTGTTCAAGGATTTACTTGTGCAAACTGTGCAGCGAAATTTGAAAACAACGTTAAACAATTACCCGGTGTTCAGGAAGCAAAAGTAAATTTTGGAGCATCTAAAATTACGGTTCAAGGAAATACAACGATTGAGGAATTAGAGAAAGCTGGGGCTTTTGAAAATTTAAAGATTCGTGATGAAAATGAACAAAGAATTGAGCGTGTTCCTTTCTGGAAGCAAAAAGAAAACATTAAAGTCTATATTTCGGCTATTTTACTTGTCATTAGTTGGTTTTTAGGAAACCAATACGGAGAAGAACATATTCTTCCTACGATTGGATATGCAGCAGCCATTTTAATTGGCGGGTATTCACTATTCATTAAAGGTTTGAAAAACCTACTTCGCTTCAACTTCGATATGAATACACTTATGACTGTTGCGATTTTAGGTGCGGCTGCCATTGGTGAATGGGGCGAAGGAGCAACGGTTGTGATCTTGTTTGCAATTAGTGAAGCATTAGAGCGTTATTCGATGGATAAAGCTCGTCAATCCATTGAATCATTGATGGATATTGCTCCAAAAGAGGCATTAATTCGTCGTGGAAATGAAGAAATGATGGTACACGTTGAAGATATTCAAATCGGGGATATTATGATCGTGAAGCCTGGGCAGAAATTAGCAATGGATGGGAAAGTTGTTAAAGGAACATCAACTTTAAATCAAGCTGCCATTACAGGTGAGAGCGTACCAGTAACGAGAACGATTGATGATGAAGTTTTTGCAGGAACATTAAATGAAGAAGGGTTGCTAGAAGTTAAAGTAACAAAGCGTGTCGAAGATACGACGTTATCTAAAATCATTCACCTTGTTGAAGAAGCCCAAGCAGAGCGAGCGCCATCTCAGGCGTTTGTGGACCGTTTCGCAAAATACTACACACCAGGCATTATTATTTTGGCTCTTTTATTAGCTGTAATCCCACCATTATTTATGGGGGCAGATTGGAGTGAATGGATTTACCGCGGTTTAGCTGTATTAGTGGTCGGCTGTCCTTGTGCATTGGTCATTTCAACACCTGTATCGATTGTTACAGCGATTGGAAATGCTGCGAGAAACGGTGTCTTGATTAAAGGTGGAATCCATTTAGAAGAAACAGGAACTTTAAAAGTTATTGCTTTTGATAAAACAGGTACGCTTACAAAAGGTGTTCCAGCTGTAACAGATGTAGTGACATATGGTGGTAATGAAAATGAGTTGATGACCATTACAGCAGCCATCGAAAAAGGCTCACAGCATCCACTTGCTTCAGCAATTATGAGAAAAGCAGAAGAAAACGGATTGAAATTTAATGATGTGTCTGTTGAAGAATTCCAATCCATTACAGGTAAAGGTGTAAAAGCAAGAATAAATAATGAAATGTACTATGTAGGCAGTCCAAACCTATTTGAAGAAATTTTATTAAATGGTATTAAAACAGAAATTAAAGGACAAATTACAACCCTCCAAACACAAGGAAAAACAGTAATGGTTTTAGGAACAGAAAACGAGATCTTATCTTTAATTGCTGTAGCTGATGAAATGAGGGAATCATCAAAAGAGGTTATTCGTAAACTTCATCAAGTTGGAATTGAAAAAACGGTTATGCTAACAGGAGATAACCAACGAACAGCAGAAGCGATAGGAAAAGAAGTTGGCGTTTCCAATATTAAAGCCGATTTACTTCCAGAAGATAAATTGAATTTTATAAAAGAACTTCGTGGTAAGCATCAAAGTGTGGCAATGGTCGGGGATGGAGTAAACGATGCACCAGCACTTGCAGCTTCGACGGTTGGTGTTGCGATGGGTGGTGCTGGAACCGACACAGCATTAGAAACGGCTGATATTGCTTTAATGTCCGATGATTTAAGCAAATTACCATATACAATTAAATTAAGTCGTAAGGCTTTGGCGATCATCAAGCAAAACATTACCTTTTCTTTAGCTATTAAGGCAGTTGCTTTATTACTCATTGTTCCTGGATGGTTAACTTTATGGTTAGCGATTTTTGCAGACATGGGAGCAACATTAATAGTTACTCTAAATAGCTTACGACTATTGAAAGTTAAAGAATAAAATGTTTAAGCCGATTTCTCTTAACGTAAGGAAAATCGGCTTTTTCTATGTAAAAAATCGCTTAGCGTACAAAATTCGCGTTAATTGCTCTGGACCCCATATAGTCCCATCCTCAAAAAAATGGCTTTTACATAAGTACATTTTTGTAAAATTATATTTGAACAACATTGACTTTTCTGAATATTTGTGGATAATAATTATAGTTAAATAGTTTGTATGTTGAGCACTTACGAGTGTAACTGCAGCTCCATCTATACCAGTAGCAATAATCTTACTCCTGTTAGCAATTTTATTAAGAATTATCAGCATAAAAATATTGACGGGAGAGATGTCTATGAAAAAATTACCAAGTCTTCTATACGTAAAATTCCTTATATCTGTTGTAACGGAAACAGTTTGGACAGGATTAGCTGGTATCGCTGTAAGTGCTGAGTATATGAGCGAATAAGTTTTAAAAAGTCGTCATTTGACCACTTTTTTTGTTTCCATTTTTAGAAGCGCATTATCTAAGGAAAAGGGTTTGTTATTAAAGTAAAAGATTGCAAGGAAAAGATGAAGGGTATCTTTGTCAAGGCATATACTTAAACATTCGGATGTTTTGGTTGAAGAAAAGCTTTCTCTTTTAGGAAAGCTTTTCTTATTATCCACAAGATTTAGTTCGAAAAAGTGTACTTTTCCAACGCTTTAATATAAATTACATGAGCCACACTATTAATTTTATAGTTATATGGTAATATATACTAAAAAAGCAAAAAAATGCGTGGGTGAGATTTTTGAAAAAACCAATGGATTTAAACTCTTTAGTAAGCAGTTATAACTTTTTATCAAAAGAGACTTTTGATGAACTACTGAGATTTTTCGATTTTGATTTAAGAAAAGATGAAATTGAACAAATTTCAAAGTTTATAGATAACTTAACAATTGAAAATAAATATTTTGGGTACTTTTATTTGGGTTACAAGATACCTCAAATAGACAAAGAATTTGATTTACTTAGATTTGGAGAAAACTATATCTTAAATGTTGAAATAAAATCTATCTTAAAAGTAGATGCTGCAAAGGAACAACTAATTAAGAATAGGTATTATTTAGCTTCCTTAGGCAAGAAAATAAAGTCATTTACTTATGTCGCAGAACATAACAGTCTTTATCAACTAGATGATGATGAAAACTTTCAACAAATAGAATTTGATGTATTTGAAAAACTTTTGACTAGTCAAAAATTGGAGCACCATTCAAATTTAGATGACTTATTTGATCCATCTGATTATCTAGTATCCCCCTTCAATGATAGTGAAAGGTTCAATAGTGGTTCTTACTTTTTGACTAAACAACAACAGGAGTTTAAAGATGCTATATTAAATAGTTCCGCAAAATTTACAATTATAGAGGGTCTACCAGGAACCGGAAAGACATTAATGCTCTACGATTTAGCAAAAGAATTTAATAAGAATCATGATATTGTAGTTATTCACACGGGCACCTTAAATACGGGGCATTTGATATTGAATCAACAATATAAATGGAACATCATTCCTATTAAAGCGTGTAAAGGGATTGAGCAAATAAAACCACAATTTATTTTTGTTGATGAGACTCAAAGAATGAGACCTTCACAACTTGACTATCTTATTAGATATGTAATAGAAAATGATATATTCTGCATTTTCTCGATTGATCCAAGGCAAATTCTCTCTCTTCAAGAATGGAATTACGATAATAAACGTACACTCATGACCTTGGAAGATAGTGAAGTATATAAATTAAGTAAAAAGATTAGAACAAATAAAGAGCTTGGAGCTTTTATTAAAGGTTTATTTAACTTAAATCATATGAAGTATTGCAATAACACCGATAATATATCTATTCACTACTTTGATGATATTAATCGAGCTAGAGGATTTGCAGAAGGATTGGAAATAGAAGGATGGCAGGTTATCGACTATACAGGAGAAAATTGGAATGGGCATTTAATCGAAAAGATGAGACTATACAGAGGATTAAATGCGCATGGTGTTCTGGGGCAAGAGTTTGATAAGGTTCTTGTTTTAGTAGGATCTACTTTTTACTTTGGTGAAGATGGTGGTCTTGCTGTAAGAGGAAAAAATTATTATGATCCGGAACGTATGTTTTATCAATCAGTTACCCGTGCAAGAAAACAAATCATGTTGCTTATTGTAAATAATCCAGAATTCATGACTAAGCTCATTAATGCACTGAATAACAAGAAAAAGCAAATGTCTTAATAAAAATTACAGAGTTTTCTTCAACTAAAGGTTAGCTTTAGTCTAAGATTAACCTTCAACAATCTAAGCGCGAGTGTTGAAGGTCTAATTAAAATTCTAAATTGAAACTTTAGCAGTTGAATATAATAGTAATCAGTTTTTAAAAAAAGAGGGAGGAAACTCCCTATTTTCCTCAGAATATAACTTCGTGTAAAATCTCTGTTTTATGAATTGAACATTTTAACGCCAAACCATGAAGAATCCTGTGTTTCTTAGTGGGGGAAATGGAAACTACCAGCAAAACTCAAATGCAAATAGCCTAGAAAAAATATATCTAATGCTAAAGATTTTATAGAAAATAAAAAGATATAGTTAAGACCCATAACTTAGATTTAGCAGGTTATCAGGAATTTAAGCAGAGAGACCAAGATTTAAAAATTGGAGACAACATTTACGACCATCTTGACAAAATCTCATTTTTTATTTGTAGGTTCAAGTATTGGAACAATGAGATTGTTCTTGAGGAATGGATTAGAAGGCAAATAAGGTTATTAAGAATTGATTTAAACAATGTACTCGAGAAAAAATGGTAGTATTTGGATTGTTGGTGAGGTAAATGAAAAAAAGGAAAAAGGTTTTATCTAAAGCCTTATACTTATAATAGGGATAAATATACTGATAACTAAGAGATCCTTTTGAACTAACAGGTGCGTTAGTTGAATGAAAAACAATTGGCTCTTTATAATATGATTTATTTCAAGGGGAGAGAGTGCTTTTGAATGAAGAAAAAAGAAAAAATCTAAAAGAAACTGGCAAAGGACTTACTCTAGAAACCGCTTTAAGTGTTGGTAGTGATACTGCAGCTGAAATTGCTAAAAATTCTATAACAAGTGTGATAGGAGATATCTTGGTAGATACAGCAGGTTCACTTATCCCTGGCGTTTCAGGTGCGGTTCAAAATTATAAACGTAATCGCTTTGAAAGAAACATAACAACTTTTACTGAGTATTTATACACCAAGATAGAAGACATACGTGTTAATTTAGAGCATAAATCAGATGAACAAAAAGAAAAGATTGATCAACTCTTTCATTATGTAATGGACTATGTCATTGATGAGCAACAAGAAGACAAAATTGAGTACATGGTCAATGGATTTGTAAACATCACAGATCACGAACAAGTGTCGGATGATTTTATCCTAACGTATTATGATGTGCTTAAAGAGCTCAGAATGGTTGATATTTCCGTTTTAAGGCTTATGTACTCCTCACGGTTTATGTTTGACCAAGAAACCCGGGAAACGTTTCATGATGTAATGGAAATGCATGGTATAAGTTACGAACAATATGAATCGGTCAGAAGAAATTTATTAAGGGTTGGGCTACTAACAACAAAAACAGATTTAAGCATTACAGATGATCTTAATGAAATCGCGAAGAGGTTTAAAGAATTATACACATACCTTGATAAGTTAACAAACCCAAGACATAAAGGATCATTACCTAAGTTAAAAGAACCAAAAATGAAGTCAAAAGAAAATTTCGAGATGTCCAAGTTTGGGCGAGATTTTGTTGAGTTTTTCTTAGGTTTGGATAAAGAATAAGTCATCTTAGCTCCTCATAGGACAAGCTTATCACCTCATACATTGCCATGAATTGATTTAGAATTGGCAAAGCAACTAAAATTCGTCTATCACCCAAGCAGTATTGGATGAGGAGAAAGTAAAACAGTTATAACAAAAGATCCTCAATAACAATGGCCACTGATCCTATGCAGAAGGAACAGTGGCCATTATTGTTGAAGTAAAGGAGCAGTAATGTGGAATAAGCAAGTCGTAGATGCGTAGAAGACCCTTACTGTGCAATATACAATTTCTTTTTTAGAGGACTTCGAGAAGGGTTACAAAAAATGAATGGAAAAATTAAGAAAAATGGTATAATTGAATTTGGAATCGTTATATTCAGGGGGTGTTACGACTGATTAATAAAACAAGAATCTTTATTAGTTCTGCATATGAAAATGATTTAAAGGAACCTCGGAAAATAATTAAGAAACAATTAGAGGAAAACGGTCATGAAGTCCCTATATTTGAAGATGGTGATTTTGGAACCTGGGAGAAGGACACGCTAAAACAATGTTTGGATGTAGTAAGTGAATGTGACATCTTTGTACTGTTAATCAATAACAAGTCAGGTGCCAGCTCTCGACTTTTAGATGGCAATGTCACTCCAACATATCTAGAGTATAAAGCCGCTTTGCAACATAATAAACATATACTTGTTTTTGTGTCCCCGTTTGTTAAGCATAATTTTACTCTTTTAAGGAAAGAATTTGACAAACTGTACAAATCCTATCAAGAAACACACCATAGGATACCAAGTTCCCCATTTGACCCTCTGTCTGATTGGATAAATAGCGAGTTAAGTCAGGAAGGGACCTTTAAAGACCTGTTGGCTTTAACCGACCCATTTGTTTGGGCTTTCCTTTACGAAGTCTACCGAAATGGAAATTGGGTTTATGACTTTAATGTTGCAAGAGCAGAAGAACAAGCAAAAAATATATCTTCAATGCTAAGTACAACTCTACGATCTGTAGTAGGTTTAGTTTCTGAAAGAGAACAAATAGAGGAATTAAAAGGACAAGCATCTTACTTATTAGCTTATGCTGATTATACTTTGCAATTATTAGAAATAAGAAATGATATCTCTGAAAATGGAGTGAAAACATGGTCCTATTTCCTTGAACAAGGTATTCGCTTTTTAAGAGGACCATTAGAGATTATCCAGGCTAGAGATATAAATCCTATGGCAGTAAATTCAAGTAATGGATGTTTTGCTGCTTCACTGTACACTATAGATAAAGATTCAGACAGAATGTTATCTTTAGTAGGTTCAACCGATGAAATAGATCCAGATCATTTTTACAAGTTAGATGAAAAAGACGTTTATGTTGTAGAAGCATATAATAACCAAGTAAGGTTAATAACATTCCGTGAAGAAAAACAAATGTTATACGTCACCGAACCTCTAGGGAATTTTGTTTTGTGTCTTCATTTTAAGTTAAATGTACCTTGGAATGTGAATCAGGTTAAGGCTTACGAAGATGAGATCCAATATGCTATAATAGACCAACACGAATACTTCTTTGATTATTTCAAAGGGTTAATTTTAGGAGGGTGAACATGAAAAAAGAATTTGTAAATTATAAGAGTGATGACACAATAATTATCAAGCGTTCCCCTGTTCTAAGTGCAAAAACTAAAGCTACACGGATGACAGGGGGAATTAAAGTATCACCTGCTTCTTCAGTATTAAATGGAACTGTAAGATCAAACTTTAAAGCTGGAAAGAGCTTACGAAATTCCATAAGTGAAAACATTAATTCTCTTGATAAAGTCTTAGTGGAATCAAACAAGATACTACCATATAGAAAAAAGGTTAAAGTTGTAGGAACTAATTAAAGAATATGTAAAAGGGATTTGAAACAATTCAAATCTCTTTTTTATTTTATGTGGGAGTTCGTTTTTATATTTGTTTACTTACTTAAATTTATAAATGAAAACTACTCTTGCTATAACCCATATAGAAAAAGGACAATCTAAAAAATCAATCATACTTATATAACCCAACGAGGGCTAATAAAGAATTAGAAAAACAATCCTATTAAATTTATTTGCATCACAGTACAACAATACTACGCAATTGAAAAATGCTATTCATCAAATAATTGTCCGGTTGGAAATAACAGTGAAAAGACTTTTAAAAACAGAAGAGGGAGGAAACTCTCGCTTAATTTTCAAAATAAACTTCGTGTAAAATCTCTCTTTTACGAATAGTTAAATATAGATAAGAAAACAAATGTTTGGTATAATTAAACGAGAAAAGGAACTTGGGCAGGCATTTATGCTCAGCACCAAGTTCCTTCAAATTCTCTTTTTATATTAGTATAAACAAATAATAACAGAACATTTTTGACTTTGCAAGCCAAGGAGTTGTCAAATGAAAGCTAAACTCAATAACTCATTACTAATGGAACATTATAATTTAGAAACTGAAGGTCAATGTTTATTTGTACAAAAATGGAGTGAAATGTTTTTTTTCAAAACCATAAATACTTATCAATTTAGACTAAGGAATGCTCATACAATATTAATTGAAACAAAGCAAGTACTAACGATGGTAAAAGAACAATTAATATCTCCTTCAAACCTAAAAGACCTAATTCAAGAGTGTAAAAAGCATTTAGAAAGAGATTTATGTCTCAGGATGTATTACACAGATCTTTTACCTACCCTTATCAAGGGATTAAAAGTAAGTTCGAATTTTGCAGAGAATAAAAGCGACATTCTACAGCTTGAATATCGACTTAATAACGCTTTACAAATAATTTCAAGTACATATAGTAATAATTTAATTGCTCAACTCGAAAAATCCATTGCTCAAAATCATCAAGAAGAAATTGAACACTTTTCTGAATTGTTAGCCAGCGAACTAGTTTATTTTGGTTGGGCTCCAAGAAGTTTATCTCGCCTTGTAAATCTACATTTTTTGCCTAGATTTAATAAGACTTCTACATTCAATGAGAAATGGAACCAATTTATATCTGCAATTACTCAAAGTACAGGAATTTTCCATTGTTACTTCAAATTAGATAATTCTGAACAAGAATATATAACAAGCCTAATTGCTTCAGATATTACTGTTGTTAGTGGTGAGGAAATACTAAGAACATTCGCAGGTATAAATACACTTATACAGGAAGATAGCAAATATATAATGGAAAGAACGGAAGCATTTAAAGATGATTTACATACTGCTGTAGAAAATTGTTTATATCAACTGTCTACAAAACAGTCTGTTTTATCATATTTCAATATAGATCTAGAGAATTTTATTAATACTCTTGTTGTGTTCCCTAATGAGGATAAAATTACTAATTACTCAATTGAACAGGAAACAAACCTTGAAGTAGAGCCAAACGATGAAAATATTCAATCAGTATTTAATTTACTCAGAAGAGAACTATTTCAACCAGAAGACAAAAGAAGGTTAATCAACTTCTTTAGGCAATATGATTTATCTATTAATGCTATATCAATTGAAACCACCTACTCAAATTTATGGAGTTCTGTTGAATCATTACTTGTTACTGGACACTATGGTTCCAATATTGAACACATTAAAAAAATTATACCTTCAATAATGTGTACTAGATATGTGCAGAGGTTACTTAAGAATTTTTTAGAAGATTGCTATCGAGCAAATTTAATACCTGTTTTTGACGGAACTCCTATTAGCAAGGATGATCGGAACTCAATTAAGTCATTATTTATTATCTTTAATTATGAAGAAGAATTGTTTAATAGTTATCTAGAGACATTAAATGACTATTCTCTTCTTAAGCAGCGTGCAGTAGAGATTTACAAAATCTTAGCAAATAGTCAAACTTTAAGGGATTTAATGAATAATCATTATAATACCATTACTTGGCAGGTTCAAAGGCTATATAGGGTTAGAAACAATTTAGTTCATTCTGCTTCTGCTGAAAAAGATATTAACTTACTAATTGATCACTTACATTTTTATATTCGTTCAACCATACACGAGCTACTATTTAGATTAGAAAGCAATGAATTTAAAAGTCTGGGTGATTTATTCCTAGCGATTGAAGATAATTACTATACATTGATGGAAATCCTTAAGAAGAATATTAGTGATTCTCCTAAAGGAAAAATAAAAAAATATGATCCAGATTTAGTATTCAAGGGTCCTATTTTTGGTTTTACAAATTAATATATAAAATACTTCAGGTTATAGAAACAAATTCTTTAGTGGTTAAGAAGATGATGGAACAACGGATATAATAGTGAACAGTTTTTAAAAACTTTGTGTAAAATCAATGAGCTTTTTCAATTACATTGAAGCCAAAAGGACTTTTGTGTCACTAAGCTTTAACGGAGGGTTAGTATGCTAATAAATAAAGGCAGTAGTTTCGGATGGGCACCTGAACAATTAGAGAAATCAAAAGACGCATTGGGATTAACGTTAATAAGTGTTTTAACTTCAATTCGTAAGTCCTGGAATATAGAACCTTCTGTGAAAGAGGGTGATGATACTGTTTCACCTAAAAATAAAGGTCTAATTATTGAAGCTTTTGAAGCGATGTATCATGATTTACATGGGTTAAGTATTCAAATTGATATGATTAAACATTTTTTCGATCACAAAAATGGAATTACAAGACATAGAGACTTTCTTTTTGTTACAGAGGTAATTGAAAAGTACTTTGCAAATATGCGTTCCATATATGACTTTATGTCAAAATTACTTATGTTGTCGGTAGATCAAAAATTACTTGGACAAATTAACTTTGATTCACTTAATAGTTTAATCACCTCTGTTGAGAAAGGTAAAACTAAGGGAAAATTAACATCAGACTTAGAAAAAGCACTTTTAGAAATTAAACCGTCTTTCCATGCATTACGAGACATTCGAGATTTTATTATTCATAACGGAAAACAACTTAAAATTATGACGGATGAAAATGAATATTTAATAGAAAACTTCATGAAGAAAGAAAAATCCGACGATTACGTTCCATTGCTACCTTACCTATCTCATATCACAAAAGAAATGCTAATATTTGGAGAAGTAATTGCACATATCATTTATGAACAATATACAAAAAGATATGGTGAGGTCCCCTATTTTCTTGTAGCACTTGAGGGTGTTTGTATCCCATCATTTATTGATTTTCTTGGATTATTTGAAAGTGAGACAGAAAGTAGTTAAGAAGTTTCCTTATTAATTATCGTTGGCCCTGCTGGATTTGGTTTAATTGTCACTCATTTACATCGTTCATTTTTGGATTTCTATAGAATATTTATAAGTCATTTGAATAACTTTAAAAGTTTTAAACCTAATATGATTACTTGGGCTTCTAGTGATATTATCTACTTTGATGAAAAATAGACTACATTCTTCTATTACCCTAGTAATCTGAAATACTCGTAAAAATTGTATTTTACACGTTTGGCATTCAATATAGCGTTTTACCTCTATTTATATTAGGTCCTATATTTATAATATTTTTATTTACTATTGGGCTATTTCACTTTTTAATTACCTATTTTATAGGTAAGAACTTATATTATTCAATTCAGCAAACATTAAAGTGAATTAACCTTTTCTAGCTACCTAATCTTGAGATGAGAATGAAGTGAACAAAGATATAATTGATCTTACAGAATTATTTATTGAGAACGCTGTAATACAGGGGGAATCAACTATTAATGGTGATTCTAAAAGGGGCAATAAAGCCAGTGATAATCTATACAAAATTTCTATTGTAATGAAAGAGGATAGAGAGTTAGCCGAAGAAATGCTTGATATACTTTTGTGTCATACAAAGCCGAATGTGATTATTTGGGCTTGTGGAATAGCTTTGGATATAGACTATCAGGCAAATGAAGCTGAAATTATATTAAAAGAAATATCTAATACAACTGAATTAGGTATTCTGAGTTTTAATGCTGAAATGAGTTTGAAAGTGCGTAAAGGTGAGTTATAGCTTATTTAACTGGGTGCTTTAGTTTAGATCAATCTTCAGCAATCAAGCGCTTATCTTGAATAAAGATAAGTATGCCATGTTAAGTGCTAGTTTAAGATTAATTAGAAAGAAATGGAGATTGTGAAGGAATGTGGCTTGAATTGTGCTAGAGTATAGGAAGACACTAGGCCTTGTGCTTTCATTATTCGTCCGATTCGACGTCTAGAAACAACCTTCCCACGTTTTGCTAGTTCCTTTTTAATTTTACGAGTGCCATAGTTTTGAAAAATCTCAACAATATCTGAACTGAAGTCATCTTCAGCCTGACGCTCTTTTGCTTCATAGTAATAAGTACTTCTAGGTATTTGTAGGGCTTTGCACATTGCTGATATCGAGTATTTGTGCCTTAATCACATTTACTGTCGTCCTAGTATCAGCGCGGCTTGCTTTAAAATGTCATTCTCCATTTCTAATTGCTTATTTCGCTTTCTAAGTTCAGCTAGTTCCTTTTGTTCAGCTGTTAAATTGTCCTTTGACATGCTCACTTTGATAGACGAGATTTGTAACAAACTCGCCTTTAACACCGACCCACAAAAGTTATTTCCCCGTTGGCGTATCGTCATCTATATAAATGTCGGTTCGTAAAGTATGCATTCCAAGTTCAACGGTTGCAGTACTCTCCTTCAACATTTCTACAATGTAATTGTTGCTTTCCTACGTAGCATCTTCTGTGAAGTTGCTTGTATTTTCATAATGCCTCGATGTCTTCAAGTTGCTGAATACGTTGTTTCATTGTTTTATTTTCTAACATGAGATTCTCTCCACTTCGTATAGTCATATATGATGACTAACCTTTATTGCCATTATTCTCTAATTATAAAATTAAAAATTTAAAAATTTAAACGAAGGTAAAGTTAACTCATGAAAGTGAGTGAATAGAAACTGACTCTCTAAATGACCGTGGTATAATTCAAGTGCCGTCATTGCCTCGCTTTCTATTGCCTTAATTCTACTGATTTCATAAAGAATATCGGCTTTTAAAAGACCTTCATAGTCATTATCCAAAAGATCCAAAGCATTGTAAAATAGAGAAAGGGCTTTATTGGTATCATTCAATAGGTTTTTATAAAATTTTCCTTCTAAGTAAAAGTTTCTAGAGCGAATTAATTTACAGTCTATATCAATTAGAATAGTTTTTGATTTATTAATTAATTTTTTGATAAATTGAATATCAGGGCTGTTTTCTAATAAAACATAGATTCCTAATTGGTCTATGGATAAAATAGTTTCTTTAAATTCATCCATTTGAAAAACCATTTCAGCATCAATCCAAAATGTTTCTTTTAATTTAGTAACTAATTCTGCTTCTGGATAAGAAGTCATAATAGTATAAATAGTTAAAGCCCAGCCTCTAAAAATTCCCTCTTTATCGTTCTTTAGATGAAGTTTTTCTCTTAATAAGAGCAATTCTTCTCTAATATCCCCAATTTTTATATTCTCTAGATACCTAATAGGGGTACGACCGAGGTACTTGTAAAAAAGGGTCATAGCATGGATTTTTTTTACATTTACAACCCTTTTTACTCTGTAGGGTAGGGTGGGGTCAGAAAAGTGCGGTTGTTGGTAGGATCCTAATAGGGGTAGTGTCATTGTCGCTACTCCTATTAAGGAATACTTAAACTAAATCACAAATTAAAGAAGAAACACATCTTAAAAAATGAGCATTGAACCTTTGCATAATAAGCAAAAGTCCTTTAAAATTTGTTAGCCGGGTAGAAAATGCTATAATGCTCTTATAAAAAAGAATGGATGCAAAATAGTTTAGGTAAGTTCTAAAACGATTTCTTTTATTCTTCGACAAACAGGCCAGATTCGTAATTTCTCAAGAGAATAATACAAGTCGCTGTAGGGGTTTTTGTGTTTTTTCACTTATGATCACTTTGATATACAAGACCTATTTCATCTCTCACTTTATCCAACACTTGTATCGTGGTGTATGAATTTTTATATGAGTTAGTATCAGACTCTGTTTTTCCTCGGTTGATTAATTCAATAAATTCTTTCACTTCGTAATACATAGCTGGATGAGATTGGTCGACTGTTAATTGTTCAACCGTGCCGTCAGTGTAGTGAATTTCTACTTTTTCAGCCGTATGAATCTTATCAATCATGATACTTCCTTTTTCGCCTTGAATTTCGCTTGGTAAATAAGAGTTCGTTATTTTGGAATACATCACAATCGCATCTTTATCATCATATTTTAAGATGACGCTACCTTCACCATCCACACCCGAATCAAGCATAATGCCAGTTGCCTTCACTTCTTTTGGTTCACCAAATAATGTAATAAGTGGATACAAACAATAGACACCAAGGTCCATTAATGAACCGTTCGCAAACTCTGGATTGAAGGCATTAAGGACAATTCCTTCTTTGTATTTATCATAACGAGATGAATACTGACAATAGCTTGCAAAGTATCTACGGATAGGACCAATTTTATGTAAATTATCTTGAATGACCTTGAAGTTTGGAAGTAATGTTGATTTCATTGCTTCCATTAATAGGGCGTTATGATCTTTTGCGGCTTGAATCATCCTCGCTACTTCGGTTGCATTAACAGCCAGTGGCTTTTCACATAACACATGTTTGCCATTTTGCAAAAATAAAATAGCTTGTTCTGCGTGATATGAATTGGGAGTAGCAATGTACACCGCGTCAATTTCTTGACTAACTGCCATTTCTTTTAGGTTTGTAAATATTTTTGTTACTCCATATTTACTTGCAAATTCTTCTGCTCTACTAATCGTGCGAGAATAAACAGCAGTTAGTTTAAAATCTTCTACATCATTTGCTGCTTCAAGTAATCTTTCTGTAATCCAATTAGTACCGATTACGCCGAATCGAACCATTTATTCAACCTCATTCCTTTGTTTTATAAAACGAAGAGTTTTGTTTACTACACTTATGAAGCGTTTTTCATCGCCAATAGGATTTTATTTTCCCATAAAAAAACTTATATAGACATGGGGCCTACCAGTGAAATATTGGTGATAACCCAAATAGGGCTCATACTGTGAGTGATGGCTAAATTCTTGGCTGTGCCCCACCCAATAATGATCTCTGATCCGGCCATAGAAGGGACTGAATCAGGGGCTATTTTTTCTTTCCTGTATGGACTGTGTTATTTGTAATATGCAGTAAAGACCGCAATTCATAAAAGAAATAAATGCGGTCTTTACGATGTTTCCATATTTTTTAAAGTGTACTCTATTCGAGATTGGCATGTTTGCCGTACATTTTAGTAGAGTCTAAGCCTTTTTTTTCCATAAAACGCAAGATCAATGCATCATAAAATAATAACATCGTTTGCTCAAAAAGTGACCCCATTGGTTGTATGGTCTTATATTCACTTTCAGATTGATCTTTCGGTGATCCAGGCAATTTAATGATAATATCAGCTAATTTTCCAATCGTGGAGTCAGGGGAAATCGTTACAGCTGCGACCGTCCCACCTAAACTTTTTGCTTTTTCAGCGATTGAAACCAAGGTTTTCGTTTCACCTGAACCTGAACCGATGATCAACAAATCACCTTTTTCTAAATTTGCTGTTACAGTTTCACCGACTACATAAGCATCGATCCCCATGTGCATCATTCTCATCACGAAAGATTTGCCCATAAATCCAGATCTGCCCGCACCTGCAACAAAGATTTTTTTGGATTCCAGAATCTTATTAACCAACTTCTCTGCTTCTTCGTCAGAGATTAAGTCGACTGTCCGACTTAATTCTTGAACGACTTCAGCTAAATATTGAGTAGTTTTCATAGTTATAATTAACCTTGTTTAATTAATTCTTGCATTTTAGCTGCAACTGCTTTTTTATCGTCTTTGCTTGTGATACCGCCACCTACGATGACAAGATCTGGTTGTACTTTAATCACATCTGGAAGTGTTTCTAATTTGATTCCGCCTGCAATAGCAGTTTTCGCATTTTTTACAACGCTCTTAATGGTTGCAAGGTCTTCGAAAGAATTTTTTCCTACAGCTTGAAGGTCATAACCTGTGTGAACGCAGATATAATCTACTCCTAGTTCATCCAGTTCTTTCGCACGACCTTCAATGTCTTTAACTGCGATCATATCAGCAAGGATTTGTTTACCTTGTTTTTTTGCTTCTTCTACAGCACCTTTAATGGACTCGTCTTCAGCTGTACCAAGAATGGTGATGATGTCAGCGCCTGCTGCAGATGCTTGGCTAACTTCATATCCAGCTGCATCCATGATTTTAAGGTCAGCTAATACAGTTAAGTTAGGGAAGGCAGCTTTCACTTCCTTTACTGCTTTAAGGCCTTCATTAATCACAACCGGCGTGCCGATTTCTACAACATCTATATGATTTTCTACTTCTTTCACCAATTCAATGGCTCCTGGAATATCTACAAGATCTAATGCTAATTGTAATTTCATTTATTACTCGCTCCTTATATAATAGTATATTGTGCCGTATAGCTTTCTTTTGCACAGTGTTATTGTATCCAATTGATAGCTATTTACTAACGGTATGATACTCAGTATACTGGGTATGTTACTAAATTAAAAGTATGCACTTTTTTATCATATAGTAACAAAAAGTATACTATTGGACATAATAAGGGTTGGAGGTGAAATGAATGCCGAATCTTGGGGAAAAAGTGTTTAATTGTGAAAAAGAATTGACTCTTTCGATTATTGGTGGAAAATGGAAAATGTTGGTATTGTGGCATCTAGGAAAAGAAGGAACCAAACGTTTTGGTGAACTAAAGGCCCTCATGCCGGGTATCACTCAAAGAATGCTTGTTAATCAATTGCGCGAACTTGAAGACCATTTGATTGTTCATCGTGAAGTCTATCCTGTCGTTCCACCAAAAGTTGAATACTCACTCACTGAGTATGGAAGAAGTCTGATGCCTATTCTGGATGCTATGTATGACTGGGGTAAAGATTATATTGAGAATGTATTGGAAAAAGAAACAGAAAACAAATCGTCTATTCAGTAGAAAAAAGAGTTTCTCCTAGGGGTTCGAAAAAGTGTAAAAAAGTTCATATACTAACAAACCACGGTTAGCTATCTTAATAAAGATGCTGTCCGTGTTTTTTTATATCTCTACGTATTTAAAAGGTTGAAAAAACACAACATTTAAACACAACATTTAATAAAAGAATCAGTTACTAAAAAGCCAAGGGCAGCGAATCTTGTATAATCGCTGTCCTCGGCTTTTCACTCTTGGTATTGGATTCAAGTTTATAGTATTATTTTTAACACTATGTTATACAAATGTATCTATATGTTAATAAAGTGCGTACTTTCAAAAGTATAACATACGTAATATACTGATTTTGCTCAAGTAATAGCGAGCTTAAAGAATACTACCAAACCTTAAGGGAATACTGCTACAAGCATGGTGAGATGAAGTGAAACTTCATTTAATAATTTATACATGTTGTTGCTTTTTACGAAAGGAGAGATCCGCATGGAAAGGTTCAAAACTAAGCAGCGAAAAGTTTGTGAAAGATGTCTAATCATCACCATAAATAATGAAACCTGTCCAAAATGTGGACATTCTCAATTAAGAGATATCATTATTACCGGACAAGCTGGGAGAAATAAACGAAACTTACATCCAAAAGTAGGATAACGCAATAGCGAAAATCCTTGTTGTTTTGTAGGGGAAACGAAGAAAATCAGACATTTTTCTATTTGAAAATGCTTTGAAAAAGTGGAGGAATGAAAAGTGGATTCTATGACGTTTGTCTTATTTGGGGCAACTGGGGATTTAGCTAAGCGAAAAATCTACCCTGCCTTGTTTAATTTATATTTGAATCAAAAATTACCAGATTCTTTTTTGATCATTGGTGTAGGAATAGACGAAATGTCTGATGTTGATTTTCAAAACCATGTAACAGACTCGCTATACACTTTTTCTAGACACTTGATAAATGATAAATCCGAAAAACAAGAGTTTGTAAAGGCATTTCGTTATTGCCAGTTAGATTTCACGAATGCTGAAGGGTATAAGAAGTTAGTTGAAGTCGTTCAACAAAATGAAAAAGACCAGAGTATTGAAGAGAATCGAATGTTTTATCTTTCTGTTGCTCCTGAATTCTTTGATGTAATTGCTTTGAACATCAAGGAGAGTGGATTAGGCTCGACAAAAGGATGGAAACGATTAATGATCGAAAAACCATTTGGGCGTGATTTAAAATCTGCTCAAGATTTAAATGAAAAACTAAGCAAAGCTTTTGAAGAAGACGAAATTTTCAGGATTGACCATTATCTTGGAAAACCGATGGTTCAAAACCTTGAAGCTTTAGAATTTGCCAACCCTGTGCTGCAATCACTATGGAACAATCGGTATATTGCCAATGTGCAAATAACGGCTAGTGAAACGGTTGGTGTAGAAGAGAGAGCTAGTTATTATGAAAAAGCAGGGGCTATTCGTGATATGGTCCAAAATCATATGATGCAGCTGTTGATGATGACGGCCATGCATCAGCCAAAACAGATGAGCACGAACGATATCCGTACAGTGAAAAGAAAAGTTATGGACTCTCTTCGGCCTGTACAGAAAGATACTGTAGGTATCCACGTTGTTCGTGGTCAATATGGACCGGGGGAAATAAAGGGTAAACCTGTAGTCGGATATTTAGAAGAACCTGGAGTGAATGCTTCTTCCACAAACGATACATTTGTGGCTGCTCGTTTATGGATTGATAGTTCATTCTGGGATGGGGTGCCATTTTATATCCGGACAGGAAAAAGAATGAAGGAAAAGTCGACGCGGATTGTGATTGAATTCAAGAATCCAACGAAAAATGTGTATACTAACGAGAATCAATTTGCAGAACCCAATCTATTAGTTATCAAAGTAAGTCCAAATGAGGGTGTGTCGATGCAATTAAATAGCAAAAATTTAACAAATGGAAATTTGGAGCCGATAATTGTTGACTTCTCAGCAAGTACAAGAGACATACCAGAAGCTTATGAACTCTTAATATTCGATGCTCTGCGTGGGGACTCTACCTTCTTTGCTCATTGGGACGAAGTTGAATTATCTTGGAAATGGGTACAGCCCGTTTTAGAGGCGTTTGAGGAAAATGCCCTTCCACTCCACCTATATCAAGCCGGTTCGATGGGGCCACAAGCTGCTTCGCAATTATTGGAGGAGGATGGTTTTAAATGGTGGGAAACTAGGGGGGGAGTTTAATCCGCACCTCCCTGGAAGGCTATTGGTATGAAGAGAGCAAACCGAGGTTGGATTTGACAGATAATTGTTACGCGATTTACCCAAGGAACTTAAAGTATTTGTTGAATCCTTATGGTTCCATAAGGAGACCATGAAGAACAACAAATGGGTAGCATAATAATACAGGCTATTTTTTGTAATTTAAAGGAGGAAACTCAAGTGAAAGTAGGATTAATTGGATTAGGGAAAATGGGTATGAACTTAGGAAAAAACTTAATTGACAATAAACACCGTGTAATGGCGTTTGATCTAAATACAAATACTATTGAAGAAATTAAAAAATACGGAGTTGAAGGAGCATCCAGTTTACAAGATCTTGTTCAATCATTAGAAAAGCCACGAGTTGTTTGGATAATGGTCCCACACTCCGTCGTTGATTCAGTTATTAGTGAAATCACACCATTTCTAAGTGAAGGAGATATCGTCATTGAAGCTGGTAATTCGCATTATAAGGAATCCATTCGTCGTTACGAACAGTTGAAGAAAGTTGGAGTGAGCTTTATGGATGCCGGTACTTCTGGGGGGATGGAAGGTGCTCGCTATGGTGCTTGTTATATGATTGGTGGAGATCCTGAAGCATGGAGCATTGTCGAGCCGATTTTTAGAGATACAGCTGTAGATAATGGGTATTTATATGCTGGGAAATCTGGTAGTGGCCACTTCTTAAAAATGGTCCACAATGGAATAGAATACGGAATGATGGCCGCCATTGGTGAAGGATTCGAAGTCCTGGAAAAAAGCGATTTCGATTTTGACTATGAAAAAGTGGCACGGGTGTGGAATAACGGTTCTGTCATCCGCTCATGGCTCATGGAATTGACAGAACGCGCATTTTCTAAAGATGCAAAATTAGATGAAATTAAGGGCATTATGCATTCTTCTGGGGAAGGGAAATGGACAGTTGAAACCGCTTTGGATCTTCAAACAGCTACCCCTGTTATCGCTATGTCTTTACTAATGCGTTACCGTTCATTAGACAATGATACATTTACAGGTAAAGTGGTAGCTTCCCTTCGTAATGAATTTGGCGGACATGCTGTGGAAAAATCATAAAGTCATCTGCTGTATATGTCTTTCGTTAAAATGAGCCGGAAATTCATTGGATTTTTAGTTTGGTATATCCCAAAAATTGGTAGATTTACTTAAGTCGTTGATAGTGCTAACTATGTTGATTGAAGCGGAAGGAGCGAGACTCCTCGAAAATGCATTCACATTTTCTCGTGCGGTGCCTATTCACGGATGATGATTCAACGTCCTGTGGGAAAAACAGGACAAGGGAGACCCCGCAGCCGCACAGCGCCGAGGAGGCTCCCGGCTCGCCCGCGGAAAGCGAGCACCTGGAGCCAACAGACAAGTTTAACAGAGCCAAAAAAATAAAACAATATTGAGGTGTGACATCATGAACGTATTGGATGCAAAAATCATTAACACACAATATGGTTTAGAAACCTATTTAGACATGGTGAAGAATATCGAAGTAAAAGAACTCCATTCTCCATCAGATAATGAGCCCTTTTATGAAATAGTATTAGGGATAGAGTATTTTCTTCTAAGGGACGGAAAATATTATGATAGTGAAAGGAATTATTTTCGGATTCAAATGAGCGAAGATTTTAATTCAATCACGTTAAGAGAGACAGATACCGAAAGTTTATTTGCTGTCAAAACCGAACACGAGAGAGACTCAACTAAGCTACTGGTTGGAGAATGGCTTATAAAAACCAATGCTTTCAAGCAAGTAATAAGTGAACTGATCCAACAAAAGAAAATGGAGAATGTTCAAAATGAGGGAGACACTCGAAAAGTATTAGGAACGATAAGATTCTTGGAAATATTACTTGAAATCAAAACAGAAGACATACTAAGTGCCGATGTAGAGAGGGACCATTGAGTTTTCTTAATACTAACTATCTTTTAATGTACGCTATTGATAATTACACGGTCCCACTAAGGATTTTTCAAAATTGAAAAGGGGGAGTTTAAATGTGTTTTTAAAAACTTCCCTTATATACTGTAGAAAAGGAGAATGCACTAACATGAAACGTTTTACTATGCCGAGAGATCTTTTTTACGGAGAAGGATCTCCGATTGAAGCAGCTAAGCTAAATTTGATTGAAAGGGGAAGTAATGTATGACTATTTCGTTTGATTACTCCAATGCATTAGCATTTATGAAAAAGAGTGAAGTAGATAATCTAAGTGAATTTGTAAAAGTGGCTCATAAAATGCTACATGAAAAAACAGGCCCCGGCTCTGATTATCTTGGTTGGGTCGATTTGCCACTAAACTATGATAAGAGTGAATTTGAAAGAATTAAACAAGCTGCTGAAAGAATCAAGAAACATTCAGACGCAATGGTTGTAATTGGTATTGGTGGTTCGTACCTGGGGGCAAGATCGGCTATAGAATCTCTGTCCCATAGCTTTCATAACCAGATGAACAATAAGACACATGTTTATTTTGCCGGTCAGAATATCAGTTCTACTTATATATCTCATTTATTTGAACTATTAGAGGGGAAAGATATCTCTGTTAACGTCATTTCTAAATCAGGAACAACGACAGAGCCAGCCCTTGCTTTCCGTATTTTCCGTGACTATATGGAGAAAAAATACGGAAAAGAAGAGGCGAGAAAACGTATTTTTGCTACTACAGATCAGAAAAAAGGCGCATTAAAAAAGCTTGCGGACGAAGAAGGATATGAAACGTTCGTTATTCCGGATGATGTTGGTGGAAGGTATTCTGTGCTAACAGCAGTTGGTCTCTTACCAATTGCCGTAGCAGGACTTGATATTGATCATATGATGGAAGGGGCAGCAGCAGCAGCCCGTAAATACAACAATCCTGATTTATTGACAAATGAGAGCTATCAGTATGCTGCGGTCCGAAATGTACTCTACAATAAGGGAAAAGCAATTGAAGTGCTTGTTAACTATGAGCCCTCCCTTCACTACGTATCGGAATGGTGGAAGCAGCTGTTTGGGGAAAGTGAAGGAAAAGATCAAAAGGGGCTATTCCCTGCTTCCGTTGATTTTTCAACGGATTTGCATTCCATGGGGCAATATGTACAAGAAGGTCGACGAAACCTTTTAGAAACGGTTTTACAGATTAAGAAACCTCGAATTGAAGTGACTATTCAGGAGGATCCAGAAAATATTGATGGATTAAACTTCCTGGCAGGTAAGACGATGGATGAAGTCAACAAAAGTGCATTTCAGGGTACCCTTATGGCCCATATAGATGGAGAAGTACCTAATCTCGTGATTGAACTGGATGAAATGAATGAATACACTTACGGTGAGATGGTTTACTTTTTTGAGAAGGCATGTGGGATTAGTGGCCATCTATTAGGAGTTAACCCATTTGACCAGCCTGGAGTCGAAGCATACAAGAAGAATATGTTTGCTTTACTTGACAAACCTGGTTTTGAAGCAGAAAAAGCTACTCTCATGGAGCGTTTATCAAAATAATTATATCTGATTGGTTTTGTATTAATAAAAAGATTGTTACCAAAAACCATAAAAAGTTGTGTTTTTACTTTCAGTAAGGTTTTCGCGCAGGTTAAAATTCAAAGAAAAAGCGCTGTAGGAAAATTTCAGCGCTTTTTATCAAGTGGTCCATTTCTCGAATGAGGGGATGCGTAAATAACCTTTTTTCGTTAGGTTCCGATATTTTACAATGCCTTTTAGTTTAGGATCTAAATAAATAAAATCATCGGTTTCTGTCCGGATGAATTTTTTGTATTCTGCATACAATTTCTTCCGATCAGAGGGTTTCATAAATTCCATTAAGCCAGCTGGTGATCCATCTTCAAAGGAAAGCAGCACGCCAAATTCCTTTTTACGTAAGCCGGTAATCAGGACATTTTCATACTGATAATTAATGACTTTGAGCCAATTTTCGGAGCGAGTGCCAGGGCGATAGATAGAGTCTGCTTTCTTTAAGACAATGCCTTCAAGTCCTTGTTCCTTAATTAACTCAAAGTATTCGCTGCCGTGGCCTTCTATATGCTGTACGTAACATTTTTTGTCAACAAAAAGTTGCATACTAATAAGACGTAGTCTTATATTGCAATCCCCTTCTTTTGTTTATTTTGGGTAGACTCTATGAGAACAAATGAAAGTATTGTGAATTTTAATTTTATTTTGCGCAGTTTTTAAGCATTAATTTGCGCCATAGAAACATAAGAGGCTCATGATTATCTCGGTGGTAATCATGAGCCTCTTTCTTACTTATTCAATTATTGTTCGACAGTAGATAGGAACAGTGTATTTGGCATTTAACTGATGTACCAAATAGCAGTATATTTATTCGTTATTAATAAAATTTATTCATTCTGATTTTGTCGCTTGACATGGAGCCTCTGCGGACAGATTTTTTTGAAAAGACCAGAGCAACAAGCTTTTCTGGGCAATTAGCCTAACCCATCCGCCACTCCATGTAAAGCGCAGCGTATTCAAAAAATATACTGCCACGAACAGCATTTTTTAAGTGCCACAAACAGAACAGTGCATCCTTTATACAGTATAGGTTTTCAACACGTTGATCCTCCGTTTGAGTCATGATTTTCCTCATCCTTTCAAGATAAGCTTCAGCATATGTGCCTGATAAAAAGCTTAATGCAGCACTTTTCTAAAGGTGTGCGACGGGTTTCAATAAGGTTTCCAAGTATGTTTTTCACTTATGTGTTAAGTTCGGTGAATAAAAGTGAATGCCCTTTTACTAAATTTGTCTTTTCTTTTTTGGTGTATTTTCTCTTCGCATATCTTGTAGATAAGTACACTTTTACGCAAGATTTGTTATGAGAGCCAAACACCTTACTGAAAGATTAATAAAGCTTAGATTTAAGAGAGGTTTTAAAATGATTGAAACGAACAAAAACGGAACTGCCCGGGCAGTTCCGTTTTGATTCCATCAAAAAGTTACTTTTTCACCTTTAAATGCAGCAATATAAAGTTTTTTCATTTCTTCTACAGATACTTCCCGGGGATTGGATGATGTACACGGATCTTCAATCGCTCCCGCTGCCATTCGATCCAGCTGTTTTTCAAATTCACTCTCATTTACACCGAATTCCTGCAGCGATAACGGAAGGTTTAGCGATTTATTTAAACGGCGAAGCAAATCCGTTAAGGAATCGATTAACTCGTCTTCTGTGTTTCCAGAAAGGTCAAGCATCTTAGCGATATCAGCAAACCGGGAACCGTCCGCCTTTTTATTAAAATCAATCACGTATGGCAAATAAAGAGCATTCGCAAGGCCGTGCGGAATGTTAAAAATCGCGCCACTCTTATGTGATAGGCTGTGTACAATACCAAAACCCGTTCGAGAAAGCCATTCCCGCAATAGCCTGGGCATAATGCATCTCTGCTCTCGCTGCTTTATCTCCAACTACTGATTTTTCAATATTATCCACTGCCATTTTAACCGATTGTATCGCCAACGGATCACTAAATGCGTTATGCATCGTTGATACGTAGGCCTCGATTCCGTGCGTTAATGCGTCCATTCCCGTATAGGCGACAATGTCAGCCGGCATCGAATATGTCAGCTCCGGATCGATAATGGCAATATCCGGCGTGATCTCATAACCAAATACCGGATATTTCGTTCCTGTTTCATGATCCGTGATAACAGAAAAAGGTGATACGTCAGTACCTGTGCCACTCGTTGTAGGAATCGCCGCAAAGCGTGCTTTTTTCCGTAAAGCCGGTAGTGGGTTCGGTGCTTTAACTTTATCAAATGCGAGCTCCGGATTCTCATAAAAAATCCACATTAATTTAGCTGCGTCGATCGGTGAACCGCCGCCTGCGGAAATGATCCAATCCGGTTGAAATTCCTCCATC
The DNA here is from genome assembly GCF_903166545.1 of Metabacillus schmidteae. NCBI lineage: Bacteria > Bacillati > Bacillota > Bacilli > Caryophanales > Bacillaceae > Metabacillus > Metabacillus schmidteae. Next base: position 80,779 of record NZ_CAESCH010000003.1, read on the forward strand.
TTTTTTGCACCCTCTAAAGCGGTTTTTGCAGATGGGTCATTTTCAACACCATCAATGAGCTGTGTTTCAAATCCAGATTCACGTAAATAAGCATCTATTTTATCAAGATAGCCTGATTTTTTAATGGACTGGCCTCCGATAACAATAGTTGCCTTTTTCCCTTCAAGGGTTTTCAAAACTTCTAAAGATCCTTCTCCATAATAAACATCCCTCGGAATAGTAAAACGGTTCATGTGTGTAAATTCTCCTTTTCTGCATTAAAGTAGGCAAGCGTTCAAAAAACATTCAGTGTAAATTTCCCTTATCAATTTTTTTAAAACATTAGTGGAACCATGTAACGTTATCAATAGTATTTTATTAAAAAGGTAGTTATTATTAAGAAACCTCAGTTATCCCTCTCTACAACGGCACTTAATATCTCTTCTGTTTTAATCTTAAGTAATTTTTCCAAGAACCTTGTCGTTCCTAAAACTATTTGAATGTCTTCCTCTGTTTGAACGTTTTCCATTTTCTTTTTTTGAATCAGTTCATTTATAACTTCTTTGAAAGCATTTGTTTTTATAAGCCATTCTCCAACTAGTTCCTTAGTTGCGTCTCTCTCGTATTCGTTTTTGACAGCAAATAAGCTTTTCGTTTTTGTTTCTCTCAGTATTATTGAACTAAATTCAGAATTCATACGAATGCGAAAATAATTCTTTTGACTGTCATAATATTTTTCTTCCCTTAGCAAAAAATACTCTATCCCTAAAATTATTTCGTAATAAGGGTCTATCTCTGTAGGATAATGAAGCTTTTTTACGTCAAGATTTTTCACAAAGTCTAAATAGGTTTCCAATCCATAATGAGTATTAATTATTTTTGCATCCATTACATTCATGATTTCACTCCCTTTTCACCATCCGGAAATTGTTATGATATCGGATACATTTACCGAATTCACACAAATTAGCCTAGTTGCTTTTTTACACTGCATGTCCACCAAACTCGTTCCGAAGGATAGCTATGACTTTACCGGTAAAGGTATCCCTATCTAAAGACCGGTACCGCATAAAAAGAGACATGGCGATGACTTGAGTAGTACTTTGTTCTTTTTTCAGAACTTGCACGAGTAATGATTTGTGCTACTCTCAGTTTACTGGTGATACGTTAGTATAATAAGTATATTCCAATATTGAAAGTTCACACTTTAATTTCACCTAGTAACAAAAAAGGAATATAGTATCAAATTGTATACTATTAAAACCTAAAGGAATAAGTCCTTGATAGTAGGATCCTGCGGACCAACAAACTAAGTAAGGAAATTATGTTGCATTTGATCAATAGCGAAAAAACAAGTGCCATCTTCATTTTTTTATTCCAACGTCTAGAATTTACAAATTTTAAAAGCGCAGATTTTTAGATTTATTTTAACTGTTCTCTCAAAGATTGTGGCTATTGCGCACGATTTAGGTAGTTGAAAAGGCGTACATCTGATAACAGATTAGTACGCTTTTTCCATCTCATTTTTAATGTCAAATCGGGAGTTGAACTGGAGTAAACGCCCTATTTAGTTAAATAGAACTAAAAATAAAAAAAAGTATATTAATTTCTTCAATGGGTATTATAAGAGTTATATGAATTTATAATAGGAGGTTTTACTTGTGAAAGCAGTTACTTTTCAAGGTTCCAAGGATATGCAGGTGAAAGAAGTTCCAGATGCGAAGCTTCAACAAAAAGACGATATTGTTGTGCGCATTACATCAACAGCGATATGTGGGTCTGATTTACATATTTATCAAGGTGCCTTGCCAGCTGAAAAAGATTATGTAGTTGGCCACGAGCCCATGGGTATTGTAGAAGAGGTCGGACCAGAGGTAACAAAAGTGAAAAAAGGGGATAGAGTGGTCATCCCATTTAACATTTCATGTGGAAGCTGTTACTATTGCCAGCATGATTTGGAGAGCCAATGTGATAATTCTAACCCAAATCCAGAAGTTGATACAGGCGGATATTTTGGATTTACGGAGCGTTACGGGAATCATCCGGGTGGACAGGCTGAATATTTGCGTGTTCCCTATGGAAATTTTATGCCTTTCGTGATTCCTGAATCTGTTGAACTTGAAGATGAAGCATTACTGTTTATGTCTGATGTACTGCCAACTGCTTATTGGAGCATTGAAAGTGCAGGAGTGAAAAAAGGGGATACAGTTGCCGTGCTCGGCTGTGGACCCATTGGTTTGATGGCGCAAAAGTTTGCCTGGATGAAAGGCGCAAAAAGAGTCATTGCCGTCGATAATCTTCCCTATAGGCTTGAACGTGCCAAAAAAATGAACAATGTTGAGATTTTTAATTTTGATGAATTTGATGATATGATTTCTATGGGTTCCCATATTAAAGAAATTACAAGTGGCGGTGTAGATGCCGTCATTGATTGCGTAGGGATGGATGGGAAAAAAACACCAATCGAAGCTGTCGAACAAAAGATGAAGCTTATTGGCGGAACCATCAGCCCGATCGAAATCGGTATGAGTGCTGTGAGAAAATTTGGAACGCTGCAGCTGACGGGGGTCTACGGCTCTAAATATAACCAGTTCCCTTTAGGAAACATATTTGAAAGAAATGTAAAAATAAAAATGGGTCAGGCACCAGTCATCCATTACATGCCAATGCTCTTTAAAATGATTACGGAAGGAGAACTGGATCCAACAGAAATCGTCTCTCATAAATTGCGTCTAGACCAGGCGAGTGAAGCCTATCAAATCTTTAATGATCACGAAGATGGGTGTGTCAAAGTTGTTCTCAAACCCTGACCTTCCCAAAAAGTTATAACCATGTTTTTAACAATGAAGAACATTAAAAGCCCCGTTGGTAAAAGTGTAATTTTACGAACGGGGCTTTTTTATGCAAAAACAGCTATTTTAACTTTCGTTTAAGTCTAAAATCATTTTACGGATTCTCTAATTAGGGAATCGATTTTTTTAATTAGGGGTACAGCCAACATTTCGCATAAAACATACGTTAAGCACATTTCGACATAGAAAAAACTCATTTTCTATACGCTAAGCCCATCAAGGGGAACCGTCAGGAAAATGCGGATTTACAACGCTAAGCACATTTTCGGGATGATTCCCCCATTTTTAACAACGTTAAGAAAGTTTCAATGGTCTTAAAGAATCTAACGAGATCATTTTCTCTGAATTAAAATGGTATTCTCCTAGCAAATTAATATGTTCCCACCCTAGAGGCGACATATGGTGTAATAAATCTTCATTAAAACTAGCAGACTGTTTTTGATATTCAACTGCTTTTGTTAGATGTAAGGTATTCCAGATACTGATGCCATTGATGATTATATTTAAAGCACTGGCCCTTTGCAATTGATGCTGTATGGTTCTTTCCCTAAGTTCACCTTGTTTTCCAAAGAAAATAGCTCTTGCTAATCCATTCATGGCTTCTCCTTTATTCAAACCTCTTTGTATTTTTCTTCTTAATGATTCATCCGATATATAATTCAAAATAAAAATCGTTTTTTCTATTCGGCCCATCTCACGTAAAGCAGTAGCTAAGCTATTTTGTCTTGAATAAGAACCTAGTTTCCCCATAATAAGGGATGCTGAAACTGTTCCCTCCCTTATAGAATGAGCTAATCGCAAAACATCCTCATAATTTTCTTTAATGACCTTTGTATTTATTTGCCCACGTAAAATGGCTTCTAATTTTGGATACTCACTTGCTTTATCTATTGTAAATAATTTTGAATCTGATAAATCTCTTATTCTTGGAGCAAATTTAAATCCTAATAAATGAGTCAGTCCGAATATTTGGTCTGTGTAACCAGCTTTAATTGTACTAGTATTAGAAGTAGTTATTAACGTATCTTGCGATAGTAACTACTTCTTTTATATTTCATTAAAGAATTATTATTTGTACTATTAAATTTATGAATATATAGTATCTTACGAATTAGGGGGTGGAATGTTGAAAGTACAAGAAGTTCTCATTCAAGAGAAGAAAAGATATCTGTTAATTGATAAGAGAGGCTATCCGGTCATACCGGTTGCAAAGTATATAAAGTATTTAGATAACATTGGAAAAGCTGAAAATACACTAAAGTCATACTGTTACCATCTAAAGCTTTATTTTCAATTCCTAGAGGAAAGTCGGTTAAGATATCAAGAAGTGAACCTTGATATCTTGGCTCAATTCATCGGTTGGCTGAGAATTCCCGATCAATCTACAAAAGTCATTTACTTTGAAGAAACCTTAGCTAAACGATCAGAAAGAACAGTCAATACCATCATAACTTGTGTCATAGGATTCTATGACTATTTGACTCGTAATGAGGATTACGTGGGAAATGTAAATAATCAATTAAAAAAGCAGGCCCCAGGGCGTTTTAGGACGTTTAAACCCTTCCTCCATCACATTACAAAAGGGAATTCTTATGATAAAAACATTTTAAAAGTTAAGGAGCCAAAGCGTACAGTTAAAACGTTAAATAAAAACCAATTACAAGTAATTCATAATGCTTGCAGCAATATACGGGATGAATTATTGTTCCGTATTTTATATGAAGGTGGATTACGTATTGGAGAGGCCCTTTCTCTGTGGGTAGAGGATTTTGATATTGGTAAAAATGCTATTTCGGTTAGGAGATCCAAAACATCCGATGGAGAAAAACGAAAAGTCTATGTATCTATTGAGACTATGAATCTCTTTCAAGATTATCTAATAGACTTTCATTCTTACGAAATTGATAGCAATTATGTGTTTATCACCTTAACTGGACCAAATCGTGGTAAACCAATGACTGATGGTTCTGTACGTTCTTTAATTAAACGGATGAAGAAAAAAACAGGAATAGATTTTACCCCTCATATGCTTCGGCATACATATGCCACAGAGTTACATGAAGCAGGAGTAGATATTGCCATCATACAGAGATTATTAGGGCATGCACACGTTCAAACAACGATACAGACTTATATCCATGCATCCGATGAAACCATACGTGGAAGCTGGGAACAAGCTCAATCAAACAAAAAAATAGGAAGAAGAGATAAATAATGACACAGAGTACATTGAAAATAAAACCCCTTCCCCACCATCTGGAACAGATAAATGAACCATTACATGGATATTGGGCAAATGATGTATGGAATGTACAAGAATGTCCCATCCTGGATAAACATTATGATTGGAATAGAAAATTGATTTTTGATAAGGTACACAATCTTAGATTGAAAAATGAATTAAAATACTATTTTTATAAGGGATTAAAGGAGACAAGGATTTCGATTACCTATGCTTTCATGCATTATTCTCCATGTCTTAAAATTTTTACAGAATTCATCTCTCGATACTATGCCAATTTAGATTCTATTATTGATATACAGAAGGAAAAGTTTCTAACAGAATATCGAACATTTCTTGTAGAGAATGGAAAATCAGTTGAAATTGTACACCGGAAAAAGTCATCACCATGGTTGTCACCAACAGTTCAACCATCTTTGTATATTAGACTCTTTCTTCAAGTTTATGAATTTTATTATCAGCTTTATGATGAACGTGATGAAACAGACAAGGATTGTTGGGATGTACGAAAATTGAATATTAATTATAACAATACAATTAGTAGATATTCATTAGACTTTTCGAAGGTTCCACAACCTTATAGACAATTATTTAAAAAATATATAAAGACTCGCCTAGTTGTTCAGCAATCCATTAGCTTTTCTACAGCAATATGTTATTTAAATAGACTTTCGTTTTTCTTCACCTTTTTGAAGGGTAAACATCCTGAGTGGAAAGAATTAAACCAGCTATCCAGAATGGATATTGAGGAGTACATTGAATACTTGCGACATTCCACTATTAAAAAGGGAAAATATTTAATTAATCCAGATCACAATTATGTAAATCGTTTTTTAATAGACCTTAAAACGTTTATCTCATACATACAGAAATTCGAATGGGAAGAAGCTCCGACAAAGTCAGTAATTTCACTATTGTCAATTGAAGATATCCCTAAAAAGAAAAGAGCAAAAGCTGATGAAATTAAATATATCCCGGATGAAGTATGGGAACAGTTAATTTACCATATTAACCAACTTTCCTCAGATCATATACCTATAATTCTTCTAATGGAAGCTACAGGTTTTCGAATAAGTGACGTTTTATCACTTAAAATTGACTGCTTAGTAAATCAAGAAGATGGCTGGTGGATTATCGGAGATCAAAGAAAAGTAAGTTATAAAAATCATAAAGTTCCTATTTCAGAGGAAATTGCAAATGTGGTCCTAGCGCAGCAAGAACTTACAAAAAAGAGATCAACTTTGGACACGAACCCTAAGAAATATTTGTTTCCAACACTTAAAGGGAAAAGGATGGGTAATCCCATATCGCAAGATTCCATTAAGTTGAACCTTAATAAACTAGCTAACAGATGTAATATTAAGGACAAAGATGGAGAAATTTATTGGTTTAAAAATCATGCGTTCCGACACCGTTACGGTGTTAATTTGATTAATAACGGAATGAATATTCTTCATGTTCAAAAACTGATGGCTCATGCCAGTCCTGAAATGACGTTAGTCTATGCCCAAATTCATGATCAAACACTCCGTGATGAATGGGAAAAGGCTCGCGATATTGGCGCAGTAAGACTAGATACACATGGAGAAGTTATTGTCGCTAATTTAGCTCAACAGGCTGAAGAAAACGGAGTTGAACTGGAATGGATACGTCATAACATGGACTCCATTCGTTTAGATCATGGGTTTTGTGTAAAAAGCCCTAAACTTCATTGTGATTTTCTTGAACAGACATTAGAACCACCCTGTATTAAAAACAACTGCCGAAGTTTTCACGTTGACAAGACGTTTCTCGACTATTACCAAGAACAGATATCTAAAATGGAAGCTGATATTGGAGTATACAAAAAATCCGGAAGGTTACGTTCCGTTGAGTTAATTGAGCCCAAATTAAAAAGATATAAAGAATTAGCAAATGGTTTACTACATACTGGTGGTATCTTTGGTTTAGATAAAACCAGGCGTGAGTATGTTGGAGATGAACGTGAGAAGGTGATGCAAAATGTCTAATGAAAACCCAAATACCGAAGGTATTATAAAACATGCAAAGTTAAAAACGGAAAAGACCATTCAAAAAGTTGAAGAAGCGATCAAAAAGATGATAAAAAAACAAATAAAAATCAATTTTAACTCTGTTTCTGCAGAATCAGGGGTTTCAAAAGCATTTCTATACAGAAATACAGAACTCCGAGAACGAATCGAAACACTTCGCAATCAACAAGAAGGTCTCCCTTCAATAAAACAAGCTAAAAGAAATATGAGTGACGCATCTAAAGATGTAATTATTTCTTCCTTACGGAAGAGAATCAAAGATTTAGAGAAGGAAAATAAAGAAATTAAAGAACAAATGAAAATTAAATTTGGGAAGATTTATGAGGGAATTTAAGATCTACGATTTTCCCTCCCTGTTTGATTTTCTGTGTAATATGACAATGCCGTTAAAAGATAAGTTGTATTCAGCAATCGGGCCATTTTCTGGAACAATAGCTTTAAAGAAAATTGAATATAATGATAAAATTTAAGAGAGGTTGTGAAGCGTTGTACTTAAATTAACGGGCAAATTTAGGAAGGAGTCGTTTAAGATAAATAAAATTAAAACAATAGTTATCTGTACATCTATCGTACTAATAATTTTGTTTGGTATTACCTTTTTTGAATACATATTTTTAAGGTTACTCGGATTACAATATAATTCAATCAGTGCTTTAGTATTTTTCTTTGTTATGTATGTATTCCTTGAAATACCTCTCTCACTCATTACAAATGCGATACCAAAAGCTTTGAGATCTGTTGGTATTATTCAATCAAGCAACGGCTGGTTGTCATTTATTTTGAATACAGGTCTCACTTTTGTGTTAATGGAGTTACTCGATACATTTATGGTGAATATTGAGATTGCTTCGCAAGGTTCACTCATATTTGCATTGATTTCTGGATTTTTTAATTGGACATTAAGAGAAAATGATAAAGAACCACCAGATATTGATAGCAAAGACTTCAAGGAAATAGAGAATAAATTTGGCTCTCAAAAGTAAAGGAAGCGTTAGTAATAACTAAAGATTAATTTTGAAGCTTTATTATTTTTTAAAATCTTCCACAATCGAGCGCGATTGTGAAAGATAATGGCTAACGACTTTAAATCGTTAGTCATTTTTAAATCTTTCGTTAAGTACATGTCTACAATGAAAGAACACATAATAATTTTAATTTTTTTACAAAAAGGTATTGATAACCGGCTGTGTCTGTATAATGCTCTTCTATATTTAGATCCGTCTCATGGTGCAACAATCCATCCAAAACATGAATCGCATCCCTTGAGTTTGTATGAATAATCTTTGTGTAGTAAGAAGAGAATTGATCACTAGTAAAACGATAAATGGTGGCTCCTTTTCCAGTTCCATAATGTGGATTTGCATCTGCATGTAGTGATGAAACACCTAGCTGCATTCTCATACCGTCTGACGAGGATGTTGTACCGTCGCCCCAATGGGAGGACAATTGCAATTTATGATGAAAATTTACTAATATGGCTTGGGCTTTATTCATTGCATCTTCATACATGCGCCATTGAGATACATTGGCTAGTTGCTTATATGTAAGTCCGGGTGTGGCTTCGGCCATCTTGCTCAAGCCAATATTCATTCCCATTCCTAAAAGGGCAGCCATGATAATGATTGTTTCTTCCTTATCAGGTTTTCGATTATTAGAAGCATGAGTGAATTGCTCATGAAATCCAGTTATATGAGCAACATCCATGAGTAAATCGGTTAATTTTACTCTTGGTAGCATCTGATAAAGGCTTGCACTAAACTTTTTTGCCTCTTCTGGAACATCTTTTTCTAAGCGTGCGAGTGATAGCTTTCCTTTTTCAAGAGAAACTCCATCCAACTTGTTGGAATTGGAAGCTAACCACTTTAACCTTTCATTAAGGCTGCTGGTTCTCTCCGTTATATAATCTTCGAATGATAAACTAACTGATAATCTCGTATTGTCCCTCGTTTGATTCCATGTATCTTCCGAAAACAAATATTCCTCAAAATCTCTATATTGTCTGCTGCCAATAATGGAAACATCTCCTGCCCGAACATGCTCCCGAAGTTCTGTTAAAACAGCCATTTCATAGTAATGACGATTGATTGTTGTACCATCATCCTCGTATAAATGCTTTTTCCACCGTTTTGAAATAAAATCCACAGGTGAGTCATCAGGCACTTTTCGTTTTCCGGATTCGTTCATTCCTCGGATAATCTCAACAGCCTTTAAAAGTGGCTCATTTGCCTTTGTGGAATGGAATTCCAATACTCTTAATAGCGTTGGCGTATATTTTCTTAGTGAATAAAACCGTTTTTGCAGTAAGTCTAAATAATCATAGTCGGCAGGACGTGCAAGTTCCTGAGCTTCTTCGACTGAAGAGACAAAAGAATTCCATTCGATAACGGATTCTAAAACCTCAAAAACGTCTAATTTTTCCTGTTTTGCTTTGATCAAAGCTTGTCCAATGTTCGTAAAGTGTATAACTTTCTCATTCAGCTTTTTACCGTTTTGTTTCTGAATTTCCTCTTGAGCCTTACGGCCTTTTGATAACAGACTGAGTATTTGTCTGTCATGGATTTCAAAAGCTTTATCAGTTAACTCCTGAGTAAGATTTAATAAATAGACGGTTAATATCGAATAGCGTTTATCTTCTTGAAAGTCACGGAATGCATAAGGCTCATATCTTGAACCTAAACGAGATAGCTGTAATAGACGATTGCGATGCAAATGACTAATGCTAACTGTTTCTAATCCTATGCCTCGTATGTATTCAAGTCGTTCTATCACTTTCAGGAATGTTTCAGGTGAAGGATGACCCGGTTGTTCCTTTAACCAACCCAATATTGTTTTATTGGATTCGGATGGATGCTGCAAAGTTATGATCTCTTCAAGTTTTTCTTTTTGCTCATTTGTTAGAGACTGACTAACCGTATTAAATAGCTTCTTTTCAGCCATTGCTCTTGCCTCCCACACGATTCTTTCAAGTGTGGTGATAGCAGGCAGTATGATTTTGTTTTTTCTTAGAAAATCTATGCATTCATGCAGTAGATGAATAGCATCACCATTTTCCAAAGCTAATTGATGAAGGTGCTTAAATGTCATTCGATATTCTCTCAGGGTAAAAGTTATAAAGTCGTATTCACTTCGAATTTCTTTCAAATGATCCCAAAGTGTATTTTCCCTTTGAGGATAATGACTAAGCGAAGATGGACTAGCACCGATCTGTTTCGATATATATTGTAAGACCGAATTTGAGATGCTTTTGATATGAGTGTATGGCCAACCGGGATACCGAAGAACAGCTAATTGAACGGCAAATCCTAAACGGTTTTCCTCCCTCCTTCGCTTATTAACTATTTCTAAATCCCGTTTGGAAAAAGTGAAGTAGGTCCCCAGTATCCATTCATCTTCAGGGATTTGCATTAAAGCCTGTCTCTGTTCCGTTGTAAGCAATTCTCTACCTCTCGCAATTTTCATTCAGTATCACCCATTTCTGTATTTTCAATTAATTAGTTCAATTATATATCAATAGAGTGTACTCTATTGATACAAGTATAGTAGACTGATAAAATCATAGTTAAGAGTGTCTCATAAGACTTGTCTCAAAAACGAGGTGAAATTTTGCAGAAAATCGGTTATATACGCGTCAGTTCGACTAGCCAAAATCCTTCAAGGCAATTTCAGCAATTGAACGAAATTGGAATGGATATTATTTATGAAGAAAAAATTTCAGGAGCCACAAAGGATCGTGAACAACTTCAAAAAATGTTAGAGGATTTACAGGAAGGTGACGTTATTTATGTTACAGATTTAACTCGGATCACTCGAAGTACGCAAGATTTATTTGAATTGATTGATTTAATACGAAATAAAAAGGCAAGCTTAAAATCACTTAAGGATACATGGCTAGATTTATCAGAAGATAATCCATACAGCCAATTCTTAATTACGGTAATGGCTGGTGTTAACCAATTAGAGCGAGACCTTATTCGTTTGCGTCAGCGTGAAGGAATTGAGCTCGCAAAGAAAGAAGGGAAGTTTAAAGGACGGTTAAAGAAATATCATAAAAATCACGCAGGAATGAATTATGCAGTAAAGCTATATAAAGAAGGAAATATGACTGTAAATCAAATTTGTGAAATTACAAATGTATCTAGGGCTTCATTATATAGAAAGCTGTCAGAAGTGAACAATTAGTCACTCCTTATTCCATATAAGGCCCCGATTGTGGAGTATCTCTAATTACGTAGTAGACTAAATACTGCGCAATAAATAATGTCTTAAATTAAGTTATTGCAAGAAAGATAGCAGAAATAAAAAGAGATAAACAGCTATCCATTATTAATGGTTTTTCTTTTTCCACCGTGGTTTGCGGTGTTTTTTTATAAATAAAAAGACCCTATACCTCTTCGGAAAATCTAACGATTGCAGCAAACATTTTGGCTAAAGCATATCCTTCCTAGTTTCATTATTAACTTTATATATCATTTAATCTTCTCAGCTTGGTTAATAATAAAATACATTAAATTTTTCAAACTATATTTTTCCACTTAGCAAACCACTTTACAAATTAAATCATATATTATACAATTCAACTATTCAATCAATAAGTTGAATAGATTAGAGGTGATTATATGGAACCTAGAGAATTTAAAGATCTTGTTTACAGTCAATTTGCTCGAATTAGTAAAGCTCTATCTAGTCCTAAGCGCTTTGAGTTATTAGATTATTTATCTCAAGGACCAAAAACAGTGGAGAGGTTATCCAAAGAAGCAAAGATGTCTGTAGCAAATACATCAAAACACCTTCAGGCACTACTAGAGGCTAGATTAGTTAAATTTAGTAAGGATAAAAACTTTGTATTCTACTCTTTAACAGATGATAACGTAATTGAACTCCTGCATTCGATTAAAAATTTAGCCGAAATGCAGTTTAGTGATATTACACACGTAAGAAAAGGTTATATAGGAAGAGATGAAAGGATTAAAATGGTTCATCTTAAAGATATGTTGAAAGAGATACAAAATGGTGAGGCTGTTCTAATTGATGTTAGACCAGAAGATGAATATAAAAATCAACATATTACGGGAGCTCTATCGATACCTGTTGAAGATCTAGAGGAGCATATTTCTTCTCTTCCAAAAGATAAAAAAATAATTGCTTATTGTCGTGGACCTTATTGTGCTTTTGCAACACAAGCAGTAGAAACATTAAACTCCCTTGGATACGAAGCTTATCGCATGGAAGAAGGGGTTCATGAGTGGAAACAATCTGATTATATTCATTAATTTTAAGGAGGAATTAAAAATGTTATTTCGTCAATATTTACACACTAATCCAGTAGCAGCATCATATTTTTTTGGGTGTGGAAGTCAATCACAAGGAGTGGTGGTAGACCCACTAGAAGATCAAGTTGATTTTTATGTAGAAGAAGCTGAAAAGTTAGGCATGAATATTGTTTATGTAATTGATACACATCTTCATGCTGACCATGTATCAGGTGCAAGAAAATTAGCTGAGAAAACAGGTGCAAAATATGTCCTTCATTCTTCAGCAGAAACAAGCTTTAACTTTACTCCAGTAGAAGACGGGGATGAATTATTAGCTGGAAATACACTATTAAAGTTCTTGCATACCCCAGGTCATACACCAGAGCACATTTCTATCGTGGTTTCTGATAAACGTCGAGCTGATGAACCTTGGTTTGTCTTAACAGGTCATACGTTAATGGTTGGAGATGCAGGTAGAACTGAATTGGCTGTATCTATTGAAGAAGGGGCAAAAGATTTGTATCAAAGCTTAAAAAAGATCACTCAATTAGAAGACCATGTTGAAATTTATCCTGGAGCGTTTTCAGGATCAGTTTGTGGACGTGGTTTAAGTGGGAAACCTTCTTCAACCATTGGATTTGAAAAACGTCACAATGAAGCAATGAGATTTGATAACGAGAAGGAATTTGTTGATTTTATGACAACGAACGTACCACCACAACCAGAAGGTTTTAAAGAGATGAGAAAAACAAATCAAGGAAAATAATAAAGTGGAGAACCTCTATTTGGTTCTCCCTTTTTGGAGGTGAATGGTTTGAGTAAAGTACAAATTGGAATTAAAGAAAATTTAATAAATTTCATACTTCTAGTTGTTACGAACTTCTTTGTTGGTTCAATGGTTGGTTTAGAAAGAACCATTCTCCCGATTATTGGTGAAGAAGATTTTGGTTTGGCATCGGCTAGTGCGGCATTATCTTTTATTATTAGTTTTGGATTTTCAAAGGCTATTGTGAATTATTTTGCAGGTGCTATCGCAGACCGATTAGGAAGAAAGAAAGTCCTTCTTATCGGTTGGAGTATCGGCTTATTAGTTCCTTTGCTGGTTATATTTGCGACCTCATGGTGGATGATTGTAGTTGCAAATATTTTCTTAGGTATCAACCAAGGATTATCTTGGTCCATGACCGTAAATATGAAAATTGATTTATCGAAACCTACTCAAAGAGGTTTTGCTGTAGGGTTAAATGAATTTGCAGGGTATATAGGAGTAGCTGTAATGGCTGGTGTCTCTGGTTTTGTTGCAACAAATTTTTCTAACCGCCCCGAACCATTTTATTTAGGTATTATTATTGTGGTAATCGGTTTTATCTTATCATTACTTGTAAGAGATACAGAAGAACATATAAAGCTTCAAACAAAATCATCCAATAATGGTCCGACTTTATCTGCAAAAGAAGTGTTCAAAATAACTACGTTTAAGAATAAAAGTTTATCTAGCATCACTTTTGCAGGATTAAGCACAAACCTTAAAGATGGTATGGCTTGGGGACTCTTCCCATTATTCTTTACAGGTGTTGGCTTAACCGTATCAGAAATTGGAGTGTTAGTTGCGATTTATCCAGCTTCATGGGGATTTTTCCAACTGTTTACCGGAGCGTTAAGTGATAAGATCGGACGAAAGTGGTTCATTGTTGGTGGAATGTGGCTTCAAGCTCTTTCTCTGTGGATGATTTTATTTGTAAACGAATATAGCCTATGGTTCATAGCAGCTATTCTTCTAGGACTAGGAACCGCAATGGTATATCCAACCTTACAAGCTTCAATTAGTGATATAGCACAACCAGAATGGAGAGCCTCATCAATGGGAGTTTATCGTTTTTGGAGAGATAGTGGATATGCATTTGGAGCATTATTTGCAGGATTTATTGCAGATATGCTTAATATTAGTTGGGCAATTGGTTTAGTTGCTCTATTACCTCTAATTGCAGGAATCATAACAGCAGTTCGAATGAATGAAACATTAATAAGGTAGGAACAGAGTATTGAATCAATATAAAAGATTTATTGAAAAATCCTACTCAATGTACGACAAAGACCAAACTTAAGGCTTGTAGTATCTTATTACTCATTTTATAATTAATATATACCATTACGGGTATACGTATATAATGGAAGGGGGGATGATTCTGTCTCATCGAACTGATCCAAATAGAGCATATAGGCTCTTTGATCCAAAGAGAAAAAAGCTTATAACACCCAATAAGGCATTGGAATTATTAGAACTTGAAGAGTTTGAAAATGTCGCTGATCTAGGTGCGGGTAACGGCTATTTTACACTTTCACTAACGAAAAAATCTAAGATGGTTTATGCTGTAGATATTGAACCCAGGATGTTGAAATTATTAATGGAACGTGCAGAAAAGGAGAACATAAGTAATATCAGGTATGTTGAAAGTAATCTTGAGGATATAAAATTGGAAAAGAATATTGTAGATAGATAAAGCGTTAATAGCTTTTGTCATACATGAAGTGCCTGATATAAAAGCTGCACTCGGAGAAATTCGTAGGATTATAAAGCCAGGTGGAATGTTTGTATTGTTAGAATGGGAAGCGGTGGAATCAGAGATAGGACCTTCAATAGAACAGAAAGTACCGTCTATAACCATGAAAAAGTTATTAGAACAAAACGGCTTTCATCCAAAACTTGTGCATTTAAATCAATCAATTTATGCAATAATTGCTAAAAACATTAAATTTTAAGGAGGATAAAAAATGTTTGACTATACCGTTGAAACAAAAAAGAGTATTAATGAAGCAGTAACAAGTTTAGAAACTAATTTGAAAGAAGAGAAGTTTGGCGTTTTGTGGATGTTTGATATCAAAGACAAACTTCAAGAGAAGGGACTAGATTTTAATCAGGAATATAAGGTCTTAGAAGTCTGTAATCCACATGAAGCTCAGAGAGTTTTAAATGAAAACTTATTAGTGGGGTATTTTTTACCATGTAAAATTGTTGTTTACAGTGACAATGGGCAAACTAAGATAGGGATGCCTAGACCAACAGCACTTATTAAGCTTGTGAATAATGATGAAATCATAAAGCTTGCAAAAGATATTGAGGATCGTTTAATTAATTGTATTAATAAAAGTATATAGAAACTGTGAATTTGCCAGTCAAGAAATAAATATTTTATAACTACTTTGAAAAAAACGGGCGACGATAAAAAACTATCGCCGTCCTTTTTTTTATTTTTCGTTTACTATTTTATTTATCGTATCTATCATTTCAGGACTTTGAAATATTTCTATCATGCCATCTTGCATTTCCGGTACTGCCATCATGTCCAGCATACATATTTGGGCTTATGCCACCAGAGTACATCATATGATCGATGCCACCATATCCGGCAAGAAGGAGTAAGGCTAAAACGGCAACGACACGTTGATTTGTTTTTATTTTCATTTGTTTTCCTCCTTGTTTAGACATTCACTTTTACTGCTTTCCCGAATAAATGTCTTTTATAGCCCTAAGGTTAATCCACCTAATATTTCAAACAAAATTAAACTCCACCTAAAACTCCACCTACTATTATTATTTTTTTATTCATTTTAATCACTCCAGTTCAACTTTATACCCCTGTTAGTATTGTGATATTAACATTACTAAAATCAATTAGTGTGATAAAAGTTACAATTAGAAGCTTATTTTGGATTTATATGGACGTGGCAAATAAACATATTTAACCGATAAAAGAGAATTCTAAGTATGACTTGTATTACTTCAACATAAGGAGTGACGAAATGAATACTAAGTCAAAAGTTGCTGAGATTTTACCAAAAGAAGTATCTGAAAAAGTAAGGCAAGGAAAAGCACAAAGTATTATCGATGTTCGTGAACATGAAGAAGTTGCACAAGGGAGAATCCCAGGTGCTTACCATATTCCTTTAGGAGAGCTTGAAAATCGATTACATGAAATTGACAAAGACAAGGAGCATTTTATGGTATGCCAATCGGGGAATCGGAGTGGAATGGCTGCTGAATTTTTGCAAGATAAGGGGTATAAAGTGAAAAATATGGTTGGTGGAATGCTTAATTGGGAAGATGAAGTCGAAAAACCGTAACCCAAGAAGGAGGAATCTCAATGGAAGTTACAGTTAATAGGGTGTTAGATGCAAAGGGACTGGCTTGCCCGATGCCAATTGTAAAAACAAAAAAAGAAATGAACACCCTTGAACCAGGTGAAGTGATGGAAATTCAAGCTACCGATAAAGGTTCAACAGCTGATTTAAAGGCTTGGGCTTCTAGTACCGGTCATCAGTATTTAGGAACTGTAGAAGAGGGAGAGACCTTAAAACATTATCTTCGAAAAGTTCGTTCAGAAGAAGAAAAACCTGAAGCAAAACATCCGGATGTGGTTCATTTAGATGAATTATTAAAGAAATTAGATGGAAATGAAAAAATAACTGTTTTAGATGTGAGAGAACCGGCTGAATATGCATTCGGTCATGTACCGGGTGCTATTAATATCCCACTTGGTGAATTAGAAAATCGGTTTGAGGAACTTAACAATGTAGACAATCTACATGTCATTTGTAGAACGGGTAGTCGTAGTGATTTTGCTGCACAAAAGTTAACCGAAAAAGGCTTTAACAACGTTAAAAATGTAGTTCCTGGAATGAAAGACTGGACAGGACCTATCGATAAAAATCATTAAACAAGGAGGAATAATAATGAAAGTAGCTATCATTGCCTCAAACGGTGGGATGTTTGATGCCTATAAAGTATTCAATATTGCAACGGCTGCAGCTGCTACTGATGCTGAAGTGGGAATCTTTTTTACATTTGAAGGCTTAAATCTCATTCATAAAGAAGGTCATAAAAATTTGCCAATGCCTACAGGAACAGAACATTATCAAGAAGGATTTAAAAAAGCGAATGTTCCACCAGTTGAAGAGCTTGTTGCAATGGCGAGTGAGATGGGTGTGAAAATGATTGCGTGCCAAATGACAATGGATGTTATGAGTTTAGAAAAAGAGCATTTTGTAGAAGGGATTGATGTTGGCGGTGCAGTTACCTTTTTAGCGTTTGCTAAAGATGCTGACGTAACGCTAACGTTCTAAAGGAGTGAAGAATGATGAATAAGAATGTTACTGTCTATACCACAAACACTTGTCCCTATTGTGTAATGGTAAAAAACTTTTTAAATGAGCAAGGTGTCGCATTTAAAGAAGTAAATGTGCAAGAAGATCCTGCAGCAGGAGATAAATTGGTTGAAACAACAGGTCAGATGGGAGTCCCTCAAATTGAAATTAGTGGTGAGTGGGTTTTAGGGTATGATCCGGAAACGATTACTCAACTTTTAGAAAAGTAAAAGGAGGAGACACATGGGAACAACAACAGCTCTGAAAACAATATCTGTTAAAGATTTAGCCCAGAAAGTCATTAATCATGAAGACCTTTTCATCCTTGATACCCGTAATACCAGCGATTTTGACGATTGGAAAATAGAAGGGCGCAATATAGAGGTAATCAATTCTCCTTACGTTGAATTATTAGAAGGAGTCGATTCAATATTAGATAAACTACCAAAGAGCAAAGAAATTTATGTCATTTGTGCTAAAGGTGGTGCATCAGAATTTGTCGCCGAACAAATAATGGAACAGGGGTTTACAGATGTTTACTCAGTAGAAGGCGGAATGAAGGCTTGGAGTGAACACCTTGAGCCAATAAAGATTGGTGATTTGAAAAATGGAGGAAGCATCTTTCAATTTGTACGGATTGGAAAAGGCTGCCTTTCCTATTTAATTGAGTCTGACGGAAAAGGGGCAATAATTGATACTAACAGAATGTTGTCTCCATATGAAGAGATGATAAAGGAACATAATATTACGTTAACACACGTTTTAGATACTCATTTGCATGCTGACCATATTTCTGGTGGTAGAGAACTTGCTGAAAAACATGGTGCAACCTATTATTTACCACCAAAGGATGCTAAAGAAGTCACATTTAACTACTCACAAATTAATGACGGCGATGAATACAAGGTTGGACAGACAACCATAAAAGCCATTTACTCTCCTGGGCATACCATTGGTAGTACATCTTTTGTCGTTGATGATCAATATTTGTTAACAGGTGACATTTTATTTATTGATTCCATTGGTCGCCCTGATCTAGCTGGTAAAGCTGAAGACTGGGTAGGAGATTTAAGAAATACCCTTTATCAACGTTACAAAGAGCTAGCTGATAATCTTCTAGTCTTACCTGCCCATTACATGGGAATTAACGAAATGAATGATGATGGAAGTATTTCAGAAAAACTTGGTGTACTTTATCAACAAAATCATGGATTAAATATTAATGATGAAGCTGAATTCAGAAAAACGGTGACAGAAAATCTTCCGCCACAGCCGAATTCATACCAAGAAATTCGTGAGACAAATATGGGTAAAATCAAACCAGAAGAAGAACAACAAAGGGAAATGGAAATTGGACCAAATCGCTGTGCAGTGAGATAGGAGGAAAAGAGATGGAAGCAACAAAAGTATTAGATGCAAAAGGGCTAGCTTGTCCAATGCCAATTGTAAAAACAAAAAAGGAAATGGATTCATTAAGTTCAGGAGAGATCCTTGAGATTCATGCAACAGATAAAGGGGCAAAAAATGACTTGACTGCATGGGCACAATCGGGTGGACACGAATTGCTAAAAGATGAAGAAGAAAATGGTGTTTATAAGTTCTGGTTAAAAAAAGGATAGAATTTAGGGGAAGGTACCTTTAAACGGTTACCCTCCCCCTTTGATTGGAGGAAAAAGAAAGTGGATATTGGATTTATCGTGGTTATATTCCTTATCGGTTTTATTGGATCCTTCATATCCGGAATGGTAGGAATTGGTGGATCGATTATTAAATATCCCATGCTTTTATACATTCCACCACTGTTTGGATTAGCTGCATTTAGTGCACATGAGGTATCTGGAATTAGCGCCGTACAAGTTTTTTTCGCCACAATAGGGGGAGTATGGGCTTATAGAAAAGGAGGGTACTTGAATAAAACGTTAATTATATACATGGGTGTTGCCATATTAATTGGTAGTTTTATTGGTGGATATGGCTCAAAGCTCATGACCGAAAGTGGAATTAACATTGTATATGGAATTCTAGCTTTAATCGCCGTTGTGATGATGTTCTTACCTAAAAAAGGAATCGATGAGATCCCACATGATCAGGTGAAGTTTAATAAATGGCTCGCAGCTGTTCTTGCATTAATTGTTGGGGTGGGTGCGGGAATTGTTGGTGCTGCTGGTGCGTTCATTTTAGTTCCTATCATGCTCGTAGTGCTGAAAATTCCAACTAGAATGACGATAGCGACCTCTTTAGCTATTACGTTTATCTCGTCTATTGGTGCAACTGTTGGGAAAATTACAACAGGTCAAGTCGAATATTATCCAGCGTTAATCATGGTTGTAGCAAGCCTAATCGCTTCGCCACTTGGTGCTAATTTTGGTAAAAAAATAAATACCAAAATCCTACAATGGATTTTGGCATTACTCATATTAGCTACTTCAATTAAAATTTGGTCTGATATTTTATTTTAAGAGACCTTATTACTTTCAACGTATGTCTCAAGTGCAGGATGATATTCCTTTTGAAAATGATTATCTGGACATGATTTGATTACAATTGAGAGTAATGAGTTCGTTTTATCGCTGACTAAATTTTTATTACAAGTAGGGCATTTTTCATTGAAAAAAGATTTGAAAAAACGTTTCATATTAGGTTCCTCCTATACCCATTAATTCCTATTGTTATACTAGGTATTGTAGAAGATTTATTTAAAAAACTCAATGGGTTTATATACCAATCAACGAGAGGATGGGAATGTATGAGAGATCTATTTCCACCAACTACGACTAAAGTAAAGTTAAACACAGATGATAGAATCAATAATGATATAGAACGAAAAACTGCACATAATATCAACAATTACTACGGGAAAACTGAAAAAGAAATAGATAAACGTATTAAAGAATTAAATTATGAATGGGATACCGAAAGAGTTTTAGAACTTAACTTTGCATCAATTGTATTGATATCATCTTTACTTGGATTATTAAGCAATAAAAAATGGATGGCATTGTCAGGAATAACAAGTGTATTTATGATCCAACATTCTTTACAGGGGTGGTGTCCTCCATTACCACTGATAAGGAGACTTGGCGTTAGGACTGCAACAGAAATATTTGAAGAGAAGGAAGCATTAAAGAAGATACTAAATAAAAGCTGATATTGGGTTATTTTTTATAGAACACTCGTGACTTTATGAGTGTTCTTTTATTATGAAAACAGAATCAAAATCCTTCTTCATCACCTATTGTTTAAAAGTAATGGTTGAATGGACAAAATAATTAAATATGAACATATAGGAGGGAAATGGATGAATATTATTAAAAACTCAAAACAAAAGTTTATTTTTGCGAATCGCAATTTATTTGGTGGCTTTTTATTTGGGCTTGGTCTTGTAGCTTTTATTGATGAAACGGTTTTTCATCAACTACTACACTGGCATCACTTCTATGATAAATCAACAACTGATATTGGACTAGTTTCGGATGGTCTGTTTCATGCTTTTAGTTGGTTTGCGACCATCTTTTCAGCTTTTATGTTTGCAGACCTTCGCCGCAGAAATGCTTTTTGGCTTGCAAGATGGTGGGGAGGAATATTGCTTGGGGCTGGAGGCTTTAATTTGTATGATGGTATCATCCAACACAAGTTCATGAGAATACATCAGATTCGTTACAATGTAGAAATACTTCCTTACGACTTAGTGTGGAATTTAGTTGCTGTAGCACTCATTATTGTTGGGGTGATTCTCGTATTTCGCACAAGAAAGCAATTATCCCAAGGGGAGGAAATTCTTAGTGGATCACAATCACATTGATAGTTCCGGTTATAGTTATTTAGATTATTTCTTCATTTTGGTATTTGTGTTAATGATTATTCTTTATATAATGGGAGTTGTTTTATCCAATCGAAAGCATAAAAAATGGTCGCCATACCGAACGTTATCTTGGCTTTTAGGGGTTCTGTTTGTAGCACTTGCTGTAGTGGGACCGGTAGCTGAACAAGCCCATATGGATCTTAAAATACACATGCTAGGTCATTTATTTCTTGGGATGTTAGGACCTCTACTTATTGCGCTTTCTGCACCGATGACGCTTTTTTTAAGAACTCTGTCTGTGAAATTAGCACGACGGTTTACACAGATATTAAAAAGTTACCCGGTCCGCATTGTAAGTGATCCTTTTATCGCATCGCTTCTAAATATTGGAGGACTATGGGTACTCTATACAACGGACTTATACGCACAAATGCACGGGAATTTATATCTTTATGTCTTTATACACGTTCATGTATTCATAGCAGGATACCTTTTTACAGTATCCATGATCTATATTGATCCAGTTGCCCATAGAACAAGTTTCCTCTATCGTTCTATTGTTTTAATAATCGCCTCAGGCATCCACGGTATTCTATCAAAGTATATTTATGCCCATCCCCCAAAGAGTGTACCAATTTCCCAAGCCGAGATGGGTGGAGTGCTAATGTATTATGGTGGAGATGTGATCGATATATTTCTAATCTTCATTTTTTGTTATCAATGGTATATATCCACAAATAAAAGAAGGGTATCTGATACATCAAAATTATTCTTACAAAGTTAAAAAGAAATAAATTTAAAGGTATTGACAATATACCCTAATGGGTATAATATAAACGTTGTAAGACATTCCTTTTTTTATTAGTAAAGGAGACAGCATATGATAGTTGCTATAATAATGAGTGCCATTATTGTTGCTCTTTTTAAAAGACATTTTCCCGTTTTTAGGGTTGAAAATATAACTAATCACGTTGATATGGGAACATCAATAGTCGTAGATGTAAGAGATTATATTGAGTCTCATAACAGCCCAATAGAAAGAGCCATCAATGTTCCAGTGGCATACCTTAATAGGTTTTATTCAGAAATCCCAAAAAGTGACTTGATTGTAGTGGCATCAAACCGCCTTGAAAGGAATCTAGCGATTCGTTTCTTACGCAAAAGAGATTTTAAGGTCGTTGGCTATTTAATTACAAATCAAACACAAACAGTATTAAAGGAAAATCAATTAAATAAAGAAAGTTATTGTTAAGGGGGAAAACAGATGGAATACAACGACCAAATGAAAAACAGAGTAAAGCGCATTGAAGGACAACTTAGAGGAATTTTGAGAATGATGGAAGAAAATAAAGACTGCAAAGATGTTATTACTCAGTTGTCTGCAGCAAGAACAGCGATTGATCGGACGATTGGAGTTGTCGTCAGTTCAAATTTAGTGGAATGTGTTCGTAACGCCGAAGAAATTGGTGAGAAAAATACAGAAGAACTATTAAAAGAAGCTGTCAATCTGCTTGTAAGAAGTAGATAGAAATAAAGGGGTTGACACTCTCTTTTATTTTTAATAATATTATACCCATAGGGGTAAAGGTAAAAGGAAAATTTTTTATACAGAAAAATACCCTAATGGGTAAACAACAAGAGGAGGAACAAACATGACAGAAACAAAAAAAACAACAATCGTATTATTTAGTGGTGATTATGATAAAGCAATGGCTGCTTATATTATTGCAAACGGGGCAGCTGCCTATGATCATGAAGTAACTATTTTCCACACATTTTGGGGATTAAATGCTCTACGTAAGGATGAAGATATTGAAGTGAAAAAAGGTTTCATGGAAAAGATGTTTGGCAAAATGATGCCAAGAGGTGCTGAAAAAATGGGTCTGTCAAAAATGCACTTTGCAGGTTTCGGTCCTAAAATGATTAAAGATGTAATGAAAAAGCATAATGCAATGCCACTTTCAGACTTAATTGAAATGGCAAAAGAACAAGATGTTAAGCTCGTTGCTTGTACGATGACAATGGATTTATTAGGACTTCAAAAAGAAGAACTTTTAGATAATATCGAGTATGCAGGTGTAGCTGCATATTTAGCTGATGCAGAAGATGGAAATGTAAACCTATTTATCTAAACACGTTAGGGGGATTATCCCCTACATAAAAGGAGGGAGTAAGTTTGGAATATCTAAATTATTTAATCATTGGACTCTTTCTGTTATTTATCATTAAACGAATCATCCCGGCTAAAGGTGTTAGACAGATTTCAACAACAGATTTAAAGAATGAATTAAAAGATAGGAATAAACAATTTGTTGATGTACGTACTCCTGGGGAGTTTAAGGGAAGAAACATTAAAGGATTTAAAAATCTCCCACTCCAACAACTTGCGCAAAAAGCGGAGAAGGAACTATCAAAAGACAAAGAAGTAGTTGTTATTTGTCAAAGTGGAATGAGAAGTCAAAATGCTACTAAAATATTAAAAAAATTAGGATTTACGAACGTGACAAATGTAAAAGGTGGTATGAGTGCCTGGAGATAAAAAGGAGGAGAGAAAATGAAACAACTAACAGCAAAAGAAGTGGAAACATCGTTAGTAGAAGGTCAACCATTAAACTTGATTGATGTTCGTGAAGTGGATGAAGTTGAAACTGGGAAAATCCCAGGAGCGATCCACATTCCACTAGGGTTATTAGAATTCCGTATGCATGAATTAGATAAGTCTCAAGACTATATCATGGTTTGTCGTTCTGGTGCACGTAGTGGTCGCGCCTGTCAATTTCTTGAAAGTCATGGGTTTAAGGTAACCAACATGACAGGCGGAATGCTTGCGTGGGAAGGCGAAACAAAATAAGGTGATTTTTTTTAGAAGTCAATATACTCGTAAGGGTAATAAACAGGAGGTTTTTATATTATGAATTCATTAAAAACAGATCTTTTATTAGATGCAAAGGGCCTAGCTTGCCCAATGCCTATCGTCAAAACAAAAAAGGCAATGAATGAGTTACAATCTGGTCAAGTCTTAGAGGTTCAAGCAACAGATAAAGGGTCAAAAGCTGACCTTGAAGCATGGGCAAAAAGCGCTGGACATCAGTATCTAGGCACAATTGAACAAGGAGATGTGTTAAAGCATTACCTTAGAAAATCTTCCAATGATGGAACAATTGAAAGAAAACATCCTAACATCACAAGCAATGAAGAGTTGGAGAAAAAACTAGATGTTAACGAGAATATTGTTGTTCTCGATGTTAGAGAAGCAGCGGAGTACGCATTCAACCATATTCCAAACGCCATCTCTATTCCGTTAGGAGAGTTAGAGGATCGTCTTTCAGAGCTTAATACAGCTGATGAGATTTATGTGGTGTGTCGAACTGGAAACCGTAGTGATCTCGCAGCTCAAAAATTAGCTGAAAAAGGTTTTGCAAATGTGATTAATGTTGTGCCAGGGATGAGTGCTTGGTCAGGCAAAACCAATAGTTTAAATAAATAAGGAGGGGAAATTTGATATGAGCACAGTAACGGTATACACAACCACACGCTGTCCGTATTGTGTTATGCTAAAGAACTTTTTGGCAGATCAAACTATACCTTTTAAAGAGGTAAATGTTGAAGAAAACCCAGAGATTATGAACCAACTAGTCGCAAAGACCGGACAACTGGGTGTGCCTCAAACAGAGGTAAATGGCAAGTGGGTTGTTGGTTATGATCCAAATAATATAATGCTAGCATTAAGAAACTAGGAGGAATTAAGAATGAGTAAAGTAGCAATTATAGCAAGTAATGGTGGATTATTTGATGCATATAAAGTTTTTAATATCGCAACAGCTGCAGCAGCATCTGATCAGGAAGTTGCCATATTCTTTACATTTGAAGGATTAAACTTAATTCATAAAGAGGCATACACACAACTACCAATGCCAGAGGGGAAAGAGCATTTTGCTGAAGGGTTTGCAAAAGCAAACGTACCAGCTATACCTGAGTTAGTGGCAATGGCACAAGAAATGGGTGTCAAATTCATTGGTTGCCAAATGACAATGGATGTGATGGGATTAGAAAAGGAAGCATTTGTGGATGGAATTGAAGTGGGTGGAGCTGTAACCTTTTTAGAATTTGCAAAAGATGCAGATGTAACTCTTACGTTTTAATAAAAATTAATTATTTTTTTGAATTTAAATATACCATAGGGGGTAAAATGATATGACTGTAAAGGCTATGACTTCAAAAGAAGTAACAAAAAAAGTATTTAATAAAGAACCATTATTTATTCTAGACGTTCGTAATGAAAGTGACTTTCAAGATTGGAAAATTGAAGGAGAAAACTTCGACTATTATAATATTCCGTATTTCGAGTTACTGGATGGAGTGGAAGGAATCTTAGATAAAATCCCGGCTAATCAAGAAGTTTTAGTCGTTTGTGCAAAAGAAGGATCTTCATTAATGGTGGCAGAGATGTTATCAGAACAAGGATTAACGGCTTCTTACCTGCAAGGTGGGATGAAAGCGTGGAGTGAGTACTTAGAGCCTGTGAAGGTCGGGGACTTAAACGATGGAGGTGAAGTGTATCAGTTCGTTCGTATCGGTAAGGGCTGCCTATCTTACATGGTCGTCTCAAATGGGGAAGCAGCTATCATCGATGCAACTCGTATGACTGATATTTATCTTGATTTTGCAAAAGAAATTGGTGCAAAAATTACGCATGTATTTGATACGCATCTTCATGCTGACCACATTTCTGGTGGAAGAGTCATTGCTGAGAGAACAGGTGCTACGTATTGGTTACCACCAAAGGATGCAACAGAAGTCACATTTGAGTATAAGCCTTTAGAAGATGGAAATGTGGTAACAATCGGAAATACTGCCATCGATATTCATGCCCTGTATTCTCCAGGTCACACAATTGGTTCTACATCGTTTGTTGTGGATTCTCAGTTCTTATTATCAGGTGATATCCTATTCATCGATTCAATCGGCAGACCAGACTTAGCTGGGATGGCAGAAGACTGGGTAGCAGATTTAAGAGAAAGTTTGTACATCCGTTACAGAGAGCTTTCAGAAGAACTAGTTGTTCTACCAGCGCACTTTATGATCATTGATGAATTGAATGACGATGGTAGTGTATCAGAAAAATTAGGGACACTATTTGCAAAAAATCATGGTCTAAACATCGAGGACGAAAATGAATTCAGAAAATTAGTAACAGAAAACCTACCACCACAACCAAATGCGTATCAAGAAATTCGTGAAACTAACATGGGGAAAATTAACCCAGATGATGAAAAACAACGTGAAATGGAAATTGGACCAAACCGTTGTGCGGTTCGATAAAAACTTATTTTAGGAGGAATAACGAAATGGAAGCAACTAAAGTATTAGACGCAAAAGGATTAGCATGTCCAATGCCAATTGTAAAAACAAAAAAGGCAATCAATGAATTAGCATCAGGTGAAATTCTAGAAATTCATGCTACTGATAAAGGTGCTAAAAACGACCTAACAGCTTGGGCAAAATCTGGTGGTCATGAACTAATTAAGCATGAAGAAGAAAATGATGTATTTAAATTTTGGATTAAAAAAGGTTAAAAAATAAGGGGAGCCTATGTAGGGTTCCCTTTTTTCAAAAGGAGGTAACACCATGGATTTTGGATTCATCATTACGATTTTCTTAATAGGATTTATTGGATCATATGTTTCAGGAATGTTAGGAATCGGCGGGTCTATTATTAAATACCCAATGTTATTATATATTCCACCGTTATTTGGCTTAGCAGCATTTACTGCACATGAAGTTTCAGGCATAAGTGCGATTCAAGTATTCTTTGCAACTATTGGTGGAGTTTGGGCTTACCGAAAAGGTGGATATTTAAATAAAACGTTAATTATGTATATGGGTGCTAGTATTTTAGTGGGTAGTTTTGTTGGAGGATTTGGATCAAAGTTAATGTCTGAAGGAGGCATTAATTTAATTTATGGGATATTAGCCTTAATTGCAGCAGTGATGATGTTTATTCCGAAAAAGGGAATAGACGACATTCCATTAGATCAGGTGAAATTTAACAAATGGCTTGCAGCACTATTAGCCCTTATTGTAGGGGTGGGGGCTGGGATCGTTGGAGCAGCAGGAGCCTTTTTATTAGTGCCAATCATGTTAGTGGTATTAAAAATTCCAACAAGAATGACGATCGCTTCTTCTCTAGCGATTACGTTTATTTCATCAATCGGAGCGACAGTAGGTAAAATTACGACCGGACAAATTGACTACTTCCCAGCTTTTATTATGATCGTTGCAAGTTTAATTGCTTCCCCATTGGGTGCAATGGCTGGAAAAAAAGTAAATACCAAAGTGTTGCAAGTCATTTTAGCGTTATTAATTGGAGCTACTGCCGTTAAGATTTGGTTAGATATTTTGTAAAAACAGGGGAAAATAAAGTGTATTCATAGTAGGTTTGAAAGAAGGGGTTATAATGACGAACAAGAAATTTGTTTATTTTGTATCGTTAAGCTCAAATGTTCCCTATGTGTTGAAGAAATCAATCGAAATGGTTGAACAAAAAAATGAAGTCGCCATATTTTTTGATCTTGATGGAGCGCGTGTTTTAGATAAACGTTATTTAAAAAGAATGACGAGAACACATGGAGTAGATCTATCCTTACTTTTTAACTTGGCTTTAAATGCGGGAATTAAATTGTATGGTTGTCAAATGAATGTGTTAATTGCTGATGGTTTGGAATTAATAGAAGGGGCAGAACTCGCGGGCGTTGTTACCTTTTTAGAAACAGCCTACCAAGCTGATGCTGTTTTAAGTTTTTAAGAGGGGGACTAAACATGAATACGAAAAAAGTTGTCGTTTTAGCACTTCATGATGAATTAGAGTCTGCTTACCCACCTTTAAATGTTGCTGTTGGAGCTGCTTCATCCGGGGCTGATGTGATCTTAGCCTTCTCACGAAAAGGAGTAAACATTTTAGATCAAAAATACATTCCTATTCCATCGGATGGAATTGAATACTTGTCTAATGCTCTAGCTGATTTTAACGCACCTTCAATTAACGATTTACTTGAGATAGCTGTTGAATCTGGCGTTAAATTTTATGTGGTGGACTTAGATATAAAGGACCATACGCAATTTAAGTACCCAGCTGAGCAAGTCCCCATTAAATGGGTTTTAAATGAGGCAGTTTCAGCGGATTTGTTTGTACATTTTTAAATATTGAGGAGGAATAACGTTGATTAAAATTACAGATGCTGCGATATCAAAAATAAAACAAGAAGTTAAAGATGTAAAAAAACCATTTATTCGTCTTGCAATGGGCATTGGTTGAGGGGGACCTCAGCTTCGTCTGGCTCTGGAAGAGTCAGCTTTAGAAAATGATGAGATTATTGAACAAGATGGCATAAGTTTTTTAGTACATGAAACAAGTAAACCATATTTTAATAATGTCAAAATTGATTATACCAAGACCATATTGGGTGGCGGGCAATTTATTGTCCTTACACTATAAGTACATCTGAAAGCAGGAGTTTCCTTGAAGATTAAAACAATAGCATTATATCTACCCCTTGTCATTTTAGTATTATATTTTGGCTATACCCAGTTTGAAAATAATAGCATTAAAACAATTTCAATTAATGAGTTGGAGCAAAAATTACAGGATCCCAAATCAAGTAACATAATCTTTGTTGATGTGCGTGAACCCCATGAATATGAAGCAGGTCATATTAAAGGGATGAAAAACATTCCACTAAGCACATTAAAATCCGATTATAAAGGTCTTTCTAAAGATGCGGAAATCGTTCTATTGTGCAGAAGTGGGAAACGAAGTCTTCAAGCTGCAAACATTTTAAAAGACTATGGTTATGGTAATGTTGTAAGTGTAAGTGGCGGTATTCAAGAATGGCAGGGAGAAATTATAAAATAAGTAATGGAGTAGGCTGATAATATGAATAAAGATCATAACAACTGTGGCAAAGGTAGTTGAGGAATTCCTAACAAAAAATCACGGTCATTTTTCCCACCCATATGACCAGGGATTTTAGTCTGGCTCCTGGTAGGAGTCATCGTCTTGTTTCAAAGAATCTTTTAAGAAGAGGGGCTAAACAGCCCCTTTTTGTGTAAACATCAAGCAATTTTTTTGGAGGTACCCATGGATATCATTCAAATCGGTTCATTTACGATTCTCCTTAAATGGTTTCTTCTTGGAGTGGCAATTCTATTTGGAATAGTTTTTATAAAAGTATTGCTCCTACGCTTACCGAATAGGGAACATAATAAGGCAGTATTTGACTTATTAACTAATAGCGTGTTTTTAGGCTTTTTTATTTGGAAAGGTAGCTTACTTCTTACGGAACCTTCATTAGTAATAAAAAGTCCTTTGTCGTTGTTGTATTTTACAGGAGGAAGAAGTGGCTTAATTTTAGCTATTATTTTTTCAATCTACTACTTTATTTATAAAGCAAGGAAATTAGATATTTCAATGCTAGTTACTTTGAAATACGGCTTACTATTTAGTTTTTCAGTGCTGTCTGTCTATCACTTTTTATCCGCCACCTTTGTAGAGGATAATTTCATTTATCATGTTCTTTTTGGCATTTATTCGTTGACTAATTTGATACTCATTCTAGTTCAAAAAATTCTATCCTCATATAAATCATTTTTTTCTGTCATCGTCTTATTTTCATTCTACAAAATAATACTCTCATTGGTTCTAATCAATGAAAATACGATTTTTATTTTCTCGATGGAGCAGTGGTTTTTTGTAGGATTAATAATCTTGTCTCTTTACCTTTGGGATAGAAAACTACAGTAGAAAGATAGGTGGGTAAGAATTGGAAAATATCACAATATTTTTTGCATTAACTGCAGGGGTACTTTCATTTTTTTCACCTTGTGTGTTTCCATTAATTCCTGCATATGTTGCTCATTTAACCGATGGTTCAGTAAAAGATGGAAAAGTAAATACCCAGAAGAGTGTCCTGTTTTCTCGTTCAATAAGTTTTATCTTTGGATTTAGTATTGTATTTGTGTTACTAGGAGCTTCAGCAAGTGTTGTAGGACAAATATTTTTAGATAATAAGAAATTAATTCAAATGATAGGGGGATTCCTCATCATTATTTTTGGGTTACAGATGCTTGGTGTGTTTAAAATAAAGTTTTTAATGACTGAAAAACGGTTTGATTATAATAGGAAGTCCAAAGCTAGTTCTCTAAAATCATTTATCCTTGGTTTAGCATTTGGATCAGGATGGACACCTTGTGTAGGACTTGCTTTATCGTCCATTTTATTACTGGCTAGTTCAACTGAAACGATTTATTCTGGCATGTTTTTATTATGGATATACGCCTTAGGTCTAGGCATTCCTTTTCTCATGTTATCTTTTCTTGTGACATACTCTTTAAATGTGATTAAAAGAATCAATAAGGTTTTACCAAAGCTTTCGTTAGTTAATGGAGTAATCCTTATCATAATGGGATTGTTATTATTCACTGGTCAAATGGAAAAGATCAGTGCTTATCTCTCTACATTCACGATTTTTGAAGGAGTGGGATTATGAACAAACAAATACTCGTCTTAGTAGGTTTGATTGGTCTTTTAGGTTGGGGAGTATATGACTATGCATTTTCAGAAAAAGACAATATGGATGAAACCTCCCTTAACAATCGAATAGAAAATAATGATTTAATTAGTGGAATAAAAGAAGGAAATTTGGCACCTGAATTTCAACTCCAGACTTTAGAAGGAAGAGAAGTAAAACTGTCTGACTATAAAGGAAAGAAAGTCATTTTAAATTTTTGGGCTACTTGGTGTCCTCCTTGTAAAGCTGAAATGCCTCATATGCAAGAATTTTATCTAGATCAACAAAATGAAAATGTAGAAATTTTAGCAGTTAATTTAACTACTGCAGAAAAGAACACAAATGATATTGGAAAATTTGTAAAAGATTATGGATTAACTTTTCCAATACTGCTTGATACTAAAGGCGATACAGGAGAAACATATCAAGCTTTTACGATCCCAACAAGTTATATAATTGATTCGCAGGGGATTGTTCGAAAGAAAATTGTCGGACCGATGGATAAGGAAATGATGGAGCAATTAATAAAAAGTATTGACTAAAAAATTAAATCAAAGGAGAACAAGCTATGAATTCCTGGAATGATCGATTTAAAAATGAGAATTATGTTTATGGAACTAATCCAAACGTATTTCTTGCGGATGTCCATAAAAAATTAAACCTATCAGGAGATGCATTGGCTATTGCTGAAGGAGAAGGTAGAAATGCAGTCTACTTGGCGCAACAAGGAATGAATGTAACTGCATGGGATTATGCGCAATCCGGACTGGCTAAAACAGAAAAGCTTGCCAAGGATAGAAATGTAACAGTTCAAACAAAGCTTGTAGACTTAAATGAAGCTAACTGGGATAAAGAGCAGTGGGATGAATTGATTTGTATTTTTGGTCACTTTCCAGAGGCATTACGTACAAAAACACTTGAAGGTGTTAAAGATGCAGTTAAACCAGGTGGTTATTTTATTTCAGAGGTGTATTCGGTTTATCAGCTACCATACAAAAGTGGAGGACCACAAAACGTAGAACTACTTTATAAACCAGAAGAGTTTTTAAGCGTTTTTTTTGATTGGCGGATTGTTCACTTTTTTATGGGCGAGGTTGTAAGGAATGAAGGAGAACTTCATAATGGTTTGTCACATGTTATTCAGTTTGTGGCGCAAAAAAGAGAATAAAATAACTTTGGAGTTGCCTTCAGCAACTCTTTTGGTGGTGAATACAAGTGGAAAATACAATGGAGAATATAATGTTTTATGGTATGGGTGGATTAATTATGACCATTTTTTGGGTAGTTATTTTTGTTGGTGGAGGCTATTTTGTATACACATTCATGAAAAATAAAGAAAACGGACATGAAGATAACACAAAATAGTCGTGAAATGAGTGAATTGATAATGAAAAATCCTATTTTTATTGTTTTATTTATGAATACCGTCTTCTCAGGTGTGTTAGCTTTTTCAAACTTATATATAAACATTTTTTTATGGAATCAAGGAGCAAGTCTTTCTACTATAGGAGTATACAATGCCTCGGTTTTTGTATCTGTGTTCATAGGAACAATGATAGGGGCATATACGATGAGGTGGATGAATAGTCGAATGACGTTTGTTTTATCTTCTTCCTTTCTACTAGCGGTGTTCGGATTACTCATAAGTAAAGAAGAGAATGTAATAGGATATATTATCATTTTAGGTACTTTATATGGTACAGCTGTAGGATTGTATTATTCTGGATTTAATCTTTATTCAATATTATTAACCAACCCTGAAAATAGGCAACTTTTTATGGGGATGGAGCAAGGTATGAACCGGATCACCGCAGTCTTAACACCATTAATATTTTCTTATTTAATTCTTTATTATGATTATAATGAAACATTTCGATTAATATTTGTTATGTTGATTATTCAAGTGATTATAAGTTTATTTACACCAAAATATAAAAGCAACTTCAATATTTCATCCTTACGGTATAAAGATATATGGAAGGAGTATAAAGCTGTTCTCGTTTCTATAGTGGCTTTTGGTTTCTTTCAAAGTATAATTCAACTCGCATCCAGCATTCTCTTATTTCAATATGTTCAGAAGGAAACGATTGTTGGATGGTTAAACACATTATTTGCAATTACAGGAATCTTAACACTTGTTTTCATAAGCCGTCCACGACTTGTAAAAAGTAGAATGAAGGTAACGTATGTAGGTGCTATATTAGCGACCGTCATGACTATTTTTTTATTTTTCCCGAGTTTTTCAACATTGATTATTTTTAATGTATTGGCAGCAATTGCTTTACCTCTAATATGGATCCCGGTTAGTGTTATTCATTATACAAAGATTAAGGAGCTAGCTTGCGAGTCAGAGGTGGATTGTGATATTGGATTAACGGCTCA
Organism: Metabacillus schmidteae; assembly: GCF_903166545.1. Taxonomy (NCBI): domain Bacteria; kingdom Bacillati; phylum Bacillota; class Bacilli; order Caryophanales; family Bacillaceae; genus Metabacillus; species Metabacillus schmidteae. Next base: position 114,047 of record NZ_CAESCH010000003.1, read on the forward strand.
CTATCTGTTAATTAGGGAGTTTATGCTCAATGTGGGGCGTACTTCCTTTTATTTATTCCTTATTATGGGGCTAGATTTTACACAGGGATATCATTACATACCAATCTTTTTATTTTCTTTGGTTATTCCACTAGTAATATATATATGTAATAAAGGTCTGTTTAGAGAACTAGGTTAATTGTTATGGAATTGCTAGTGTAGTAACTCTTCCTACCTTTTAGTTTTATTTTACTCCTTGGGTAAATAAAGAAAAGATGGGATAAGATAATCGTAAAATATTAAAATCAGTGGAGGATATAATCGTGGAAAAAGTCGTTATTTTAGGAACGGGTCCTGCAGGTTTAACAGCTGCTATTTATTTAGCAAGAGCAAATATGAAACCAATTGTTATAGAAGGAGATCAACCAGGCGGCCAATTAACACTAACAACTGAAGTTGAAAACTTTCCTGGTTTTATTAATGGCATTATGGGACCAGAACTCATGGATAATATGAGAAAACAAGCAGAACGTTTTGGAGCTGAGTTTAAAAGAGGATGGGTAACTAACGTTGATTTTTCGAAAAAACCGTATACCTTACAAGTAAACGGAAAAGCAGAAATTGTAACAGAGTCTCTCATCCTTTCAACAGGTGCTTCAGCTAAACTTTTAAATATTCCTGGAGAGAAGGAAAACATCGGGCGAGGAGTGAGTACCTGTGCAACCTGCGATGGATTCTTCTTTAGAGGAAAAAAGGTAATTATTGTAGGCGGTGGGGACTCTGCGATGGAGGAAGCAAGTTTTTTAACTAAATTTGCAAATGAAGTCATTATCGTGCATAGAAGGACTGAACTCCGAGCCTCAAAAATTATGCAGGACCGCGCAAGAGAAAATACAAAGATTACTTGGGAATTAAATAAAACACCTATCGAAGTTTTGGCAGGAGGGAATGGCGTTACAGGTTTAAAAGTGAAGAATAATGAGTCTGGAGAAGATGAAGTGATACAAACAGATGGGATATTTGTAGCGATTGGACATACACCTAATACCGGTTTTTTAAATGGTCAAATTGAAACCGATGAAACGGGTTATATCAATGTTAAGTCTGGAACAACAGAAACGAATATTCCTGGAGTTTTTGCATGTGGGGATGTTCAAGATAAAAAATACCGGCAAGCCATTACAGCCGCAGGTACAGGTTGTATGGCAGAATCTAGATGCAGAAAGGTACGTAGAAGGTAGTGCTGTTCACGACTGGAGTAAAACATTTAGTTGAGTGGATAGTAAAAAACATTACAAAAAGTAGAAAAAACGAGATTGAATCTCGTTTTTTTAATTAGAAGTTCGTTAAATTATGTTAAGTCCAATTTCTATTTCCTTAATCTCCATAAACATCTACTTTTTCTACACTAGTTTGTAGTAATGGTTCAGCGCCTTGGGGTGGAATTGAATCAATAGTATCCCTAATGTTTTGAATCGACTTCTCAGGTTTTTGCTTCTGTATTAACATCGGCAATAATTTTTTCCATTCAGTCCTTTCCTTTTCTTCGTTAAGGTCTTCTATTTCGATTAATCCAGCAGTATATGCTTCTTTTTATGGGCGAAGTTTTACTCCAAGAGGGGGAGCTTCATAATGGATTGTTTCACGTCATTAAATTCGTAGGGCAAAAAAGAGTATCGGTAAAAAAGAATGTATTATTGATCGAGACAAATGCAGATTAGAGACAAGCAATTTTTTCCCATGATATGGTGAATATAGTATAAAGAGGGAAAGCTCTAAATAAAAAAAGTAAAGAAAGGTCCTTTAATTATACATAGAATTTCTTTACTGCACAGTACAAAAATACTGTTCAACAAGAAAATTATATTCTACAATCAGGCGCTTTAATTGAGAAATGAAAAAAGCCTAGTTTCTTCACAGTTAATTGAGAAATTAGGCTTTTTGATATTGAAATTTCCTTAACGTTGTAAATCCGCATTTTCCTGACGCTACCCCTATTACAAGGCAGATGAAGCTTGGGTTGTTTCTAATAATTACTTTACTTCTCAAGCAATGAAACTAGCACAATCAACCAATACGAGATTAATTGACCGTAATAGACTAGCTGATTTAATCTTAACCGCCAAAGATTCCGCAATTAATAATGTGAATTAATTATTTATTATTATCAGACTATTAGCCTGTCAAACATAATAATTGGTGGATAGGGACTAGTTAAAATGGGTTTACCTCCCAACACAAAAATGGTAAAATAACTCTAGTATCTTTGTGTATAATTCAAAAACTAACTTAATATATTCAAATACAATGGGAAAAACCCACGAATAATGAATAGACTTTTTTCTAGAAAGGTCCGTTCTTAATCGTGGGTTTTTTGTGTTATTAGGAGGACTAGAAGATGAAACAACAGAAAAACTACTCAAAAAAGAACGCATTAATTGGTGACACTGTTCAATTCGAGAGAAAAACAATGACATTTTCATGTAAGGTAATTGCTCTAAGAGAGAACTCAGTTATCGTGGAATTGTCTGAACTAGATGCAAAAAGATTAGAAGTGGAAAGTACAAGAACAGTTGTGAATCATAAGAATTATAAGATTAAGAAGCGAAATTCTATACCTGCAGCTCCAACATTTTCTTATGTAGATTCCTATTGGAGTGTTTCAAAATAAATTAACCGGTGAGGAGTGACTTCTATTGAGAGTTAATAATGACCTACTATCGTTAATTGAATATAAAAGACAACTAATGATTCAAGTAGCGGTTAAAAATGGACTTTCACACCACAGAACCATCAAAATAAGCCAGGAGTTAGACTATTTGATGAACAGGTTAATAATGTAGACAAAAAATAAGGAAGGGACACTTTTTATGTTCTGGAAACTTTACTTCTGGTCAATGGTTTCAATCATTTTCATTACAAATCTTCACACTTTAGGTGATCAATCATTGTACCAATTATTCGAACTTGTTGTTTCACTTTTGGCTTTAATAGGGTTATACGGCAATTCCCATAAAAAGCGTATATTCAATCAAAAAATGAGGTACGGAATATTCTTATTATTCGTCTTAACTACATTAGTAACAGATAAGATTCTTATTAATCAATTACAGCTTAAGATATTTCATATTGTCTCTGCTGTTGCCCTACAAACAATATTAATTGCCCCTTTAGTAATAGGATTATATAGATATTCATTTTCAGATAAAAGATATAGTGAAAAAGCTACTTAGGAGGAAACATGAAACGTATATTTATAATTCTTAGCCTTATATGTGTCGTATCAATAATAGCTGGATGTTCATCAAAAAAAGAAGCGCCTTCATCAAATTCACCTTTTCAAAAAAGTTCGAATCAAGGAGTAGTTATGGATGAAGCTACGATTAAAGAGTTCGAAAAATATTCAGGAAAGTTCGAAGAAACGTTAAAGCAATCCAACGACTTGTTAAGAACATTTAATAGATCGTTAGATGGTTTATATACAGGAGACAACTCGGATAAACAATTCGCAGAAATTATGAAAAAGAATATTGAGAGTTCTAGAGAGTTAATTGCTACTGTAGAAGAATATGAAGTTAGTTCAGCAGTAACAAAATACAATCAAAGTCTTATCACGTACCTTAATCAACAACACCAATTATTCTTAGAAGCTGTTGATATGGCCATTAATGAAGATATTGATAAAGATCAATTGAGAAGTGAATATTTAGAAATAAAAACGATACAAACAGAAATTGAGACTGCATTTTTATCAGGAGAATAGGAAAGGGGAGTTTAATCATATGAAAAGTAGTACATGGTTAACGCCGGAAGAAATAACTCAAAAGAAGTTGAGACAGAAGCGGTTACTTGTAGTTGCAATTCCATTTATTGCTATTGTTCTTGGATTTGTATCTTCTTTTATTGCAAATGAATTATAAGGACTATTATAATAGGTATATATACTTATTTTAAGGAGATCCAATGGTAACTAAGGATGAAATGATCTTATTCATAGAAGAAATCTATATGCTAATAAAAGAGTATAAAAGATGTACCGATGAACAGATGAAAAAGCAGATTTATCGAGATATCTTACAGTTAAGTGAAGTAATTAGTGAAGAAGTATAGAAAAGCCTATTTCCGTTACAAAGGATATAGGCTTTTTTCATTTTAAATGCTCTTCTTCATTCCACACTTTCTACATTCTCTTAGAAAAACAAAGTTCTTCACAGAGCTTTTAAACAATGAGTTATTACAATTATCGCATCTTCCACTTTTCAAATCGGGATATTCTCGGTAATCATAAACTATATTAAGGTCATATTGCTTTTCAATTATCTGTTCCTCGTTTGTATGACTTATAGACAAAACATATCACCCTTTATGAAATAATTAACTCACCTATCATACCATATCGTTTAGAATAGAATTAGATGATTTTTATATAGGGGAGATCAAATGAAAACAGATGTAGGGGAATATATTGTTGGTGCTTACTTAAAGTCTATGAAAAAATGCGATTTTATTGATTACAATGTTCGAATTCCTGGTGGTGGATTAAGAGGGCTTTCCGAACTAGATGTGGTAGGTCTTGATTTCAAAACAAATACTGCATACCTATGTGAGGTAACTACCCATATTAGAGGACTATTATACAGTGATAATAAGACCACTGTACAAAAAATCAGACAAAAACATGAAGTACAAAAAGAATATGCTGATTTAATTTTAAAAGACATTCCTAATAGAGTTTATATGTTTTGGTCTCCATATGTACCTACAGGTTACATAACAGAAAATTTAATGTGCATAGAAACATTGGAATTGGTTATTAATCAAGATTATACCAGTTGCATAGAAGAAATGCGTACTAGCACGAATGATTTAGGAAATCCTTTTCTACGGACATTACAAATTTTAGAGCATCTAAGATAAAATATAAAAAACCACTTATTCTTGACGTAAGTCTTAATTGATAAATTTATTATCAATAATATAAAGTCATCGAAGTCTTAAAAAGAAAGGGGTTAGAGCCATAAATGCCAATTTACAGTAAAGACCTTAAATCATTTAGAAAGAAACATAATATCAAATTAAAAGATATTGAACGAAATGTTTTTTTAAATAGTAAAAGATTATACGAAATTGAAGATTCTGTCGAAATACAAGACCAAGATAAAGCCGATACTCTTATTCGCTATTACTTAAAAAATATAAGGGATAAGGCTATACGTGAAAACGCTAATGTATCCTTACGTACTTCTCTGCTCTTTTTAGAAAAGGAGCAAAAAGTTGTACTTAAAGAAATTAATGAATTAGAAAATAGAATAAATGAATTAAATGCAAGATATAATGAGATTCATAACGAAATTTCACAACTAAATAAAAGTATTGGTGAGGACCGACTATCTTCACCAATAAAGGTACAGGACGATTTAAAGCAAGATGGTTATCCTATTAAAGGTGTCGGGACATCTATTACAACTTCTTACACATTCGAACCTGGATTCTATACTTTTCATATTGATTCAATCAAAGACGGGGCTTCATTTGAGATATATTCAGAACAGGTAGACGATATTAAAGAAAAGGATCATTGGCGCTGTTTTGAACATATAAAAAACTTCCATTTTTATGTGAAAGAAAGATCTGTTTTGTGTTTTTACATTTTTACTGCCGAGGATATGGAATGGGAAGTGAAATTATTAAAACTAAATGGTGATCTTCTATGTCAAGTACAGGAGAATTTAGAAATAGACTTATCTGAACTAGAGGAGTTAGAGGAGGATATTGTTTATCAATTAAAACGTAACTTTATTAAAACAATAGGTGATTTAACTAGTCAGACTCCAAAATCTATAGAATTGTCATTTGGCAATGACTATAAAATACAGATTGAAAATGCTTTAAATACAAGCGGGTTATCCTTAAAACAGATTCAAGATGAAGAATATGATGATTACTCAATTGATATATTGAATCTGTCTAAAAGAGCCAGTAATTTATTAGAGTGAGCTAATATATTCACTATCGGAAGATTAATAAATCTTGATAAAGAGGGTTTAGAACAAATAAGACATCTAGGTGAAGGTTCATTAAGAGAGATTAAATATAGCCTAAATAAACTTGGTTTAACCCCTAAATTTACGTAATAAATGTTTTTTGTTATGAGAGTTGATTGGCTTATATATGGTATAATATAGAAAGTTACAATGCAGGGTATGGGCAACGGTGGTTACTCCGAGGCAGATCGGTGGTGATTGCCGTGTTTGTCACAAGAGATGAATTAGATACCATGATTGCGTTTGCTGCTTTAGTCGTTTCAATTATTGTCGCAACGAGGAATAGCGGAAATAAAAACGACTAGCCCACCCTAGCATTGGCGTGCGGGTAATGGACTAGTCATATGTCTACTTGCCTCAGCCACCGCAACTTTACACTGCGGAGTAACTGAAATGTGAAGGCGGTTGGTGTATCAGCACCAATCGTCTTTTTAGTATATGTTGTTAATTTCATAATATACGAATAATAAACTCTTATCAAGTTATTGATTTTAATTCATATAATAATACATTAATTACTAGAAGGAATTATTATAATCCTGGGGGAAACTTACGATGTTGGAATGGGAATATGTCGATAAAGATATTGTAGCTCAACATGAAGATCATGTTTTTCGTCTTAGAAAAGAGACGAAAATAATAAAAATTACACAACCATACCATGACAAAATAACGTGTGAAATATTTAAAATACAACTTAGAAAAAAACAAAATATAAAATTTGAGGATTTAGGATATGAATTTCTTTTAGAAGAGGGAGATTACATTTATATAAACAAGAGAGATTTTGTCGATTGTGATGTATGGAGTAATCATAATGAAATTGTAGATCGTTTAGAGCAAATATTATTAGCACTCGGGTTTATTCAAACAACCGCTCCTAAAATAAAAAATACAAGTTCACCAGACATTCTAAGAGCAGCTTCATATGGAATAATTAGGGCGTTAAAAGAAAATCAATTCTTAGAAACGATACCTGAATACAATATGTATTTTTTAGAGGATATGTTTTTAAGACTGTTGAGCTATTGGGAAATATCTCACAATCCCAATGAATATATGGCAAAAGACAAATCGGAAAGCGAAATAAAATTAAAAGAATTAGAAATTGAAATTAAATTTCTAATGAGTAAACCTGATCTTTACTTTAATTCTAACTGGAAAGAGGTATGGGACTCACAAAAACATCTGCATGACGAAGACTGGATTATAATGGAAAAGGAGGTAGAGAAAGAAGAAGATCTTTTCTTAGAAATCGAAAAAAATGAGCGAAAGGGCACTTGGACAGAAAGTAAAATTTCTCGAAGAATTGAAGAAGGACATGGACAAGGAGAGAAAGATGGTTATAAATCATGGTTGACTTCAGACGGCCTACCGGAGAACTTCAAAGAATCTTCACTTTTTGGTAGAGGTTGGACCTTAAATCGAGGTATAAGACGCTTGGGTGAATTAGATCAAGGGTATTTTAATGTAATTGATTGGGAATCAAATTATATAGATTTAAGAGAGTATTTTCCTTTAAATAGAGAACGTACCCTGCAAATAGCGAAAGAATTAAAAATTACCCATATCAAAGATAAATCGACCAAAACACCAATTGTCATGACCGTAAATTTTCTAATTACATATCTTGAAAATGGAGTAGAAAAACAGAAAGCTATCATTACTGGATGGAGTGACAAAGTCAACTCCAAAAGGTTTAAAAACCAAATGAAGATACAAGAAATTTATTGGAACGAAAAGGGAGTTGAAGTTCAATTAATTACTGAAAAAGATATCAATTGGACTTTAGCAAAAAATTACTACAGATTATCTCATGACAAGTATGCAAGTCATTACATTATTTCAGAGGAAAGCTGCAAGAATACGATAAATACACTTGAGAAGTATAAACAAACCTATCCAAATGTATCCCTTACGGAATTTGCTAAACTTGCTAGTGTGGAAGAAGCGGAAGAAAATCCTGGTACTATACTTTTTTATCTTCAGTTTCTCATTACTAATAATGTAATTGAATTTCCAATAGAAGATATTCCATTTGAATATCATAACCCTATATCCCTGTTAGATATTAAGACTAAATGCTTTACAATAGAAGTAATCCATGAAGTACCATCAGTTTTTCCTGATAACGTGTTAACAATCACTAACTACTAGTTACTAAAGTAAGATCTTAAAGCTTATAAAAAGTGTGAATTTATAGGAGGTACTATGAATAATAAAGAATTACATAATGATGTACAGCTTTTAAAGACAATCTTAACGTCAAGAGCAACAGGTGGAGTATCCTCTGATTTTGACTATGTAAACCTTAGAGCAAGGTTGATCAAGTCTCCTCTTAAAGATAAACTTCCTGATTTTATTAATTATTGCCGAACTTTAGATGAATTTTGGGGACATATTAAACAAGAATTTGGAACGTATCAAGAAAGAAGAAATTACCTTAGAGATCAATTCCATAATATATTATTCTTTCTAGAGAACCAATCCGATACTGTAATGGACGAAACAAACACCTTCTTTGAGGAAGAGGTAACCTTTGAATATATTCAAAATACATGGAAAAAAGCTTTATCACGGAAAGAAGAAGATCCCGAAGGAGCCATTACTACAGCGCGTTCTTTACTTGAGTCAGTTTGTAAGCATATTCTTGAAGAATCAGGAGTAACAGTTGATGAAAAATGGGAAATGCCTAAACTATATAAGGAAACACAATTAATTCTGAATCTTTCACCTGATGGCTATACGGAACAGATATTTAAACAAATCCTATCTGGCTGCTCTAGTATTGTAAATGGTGTAGCATCACTTAGAAATAAACTAAGTGATGCGCATGGAAGAGGTACAAATGTTATTGTCCCTGATAAGAAACATGCGAAAATGACAGTGAATTTATCAGGAACAATTGCAGAATTTCTTCTTACGACGTGGGAAGAACAAAATAAAAAGTAAGAACCCTTGATGATATTCTATAAGGAAGAAAATTTAAATAAGAGGTAGGAAAATGGACTTTTTAGAAGGATTCAAAATGAGCTGGGAGTTACTATGGGCAATGTTAACTGCTGACCCTAAATTCACTTTAACATTAGGTGGAGTGATAATTGGTTTAACAGCAATTCTAATATTAATTGAATTTTTAAAGAACCTAAAGTTAAAGAGATCTGGAATGTTAGAAGTTGATAAAATGAGAGGGCGAAGATTTGAAGAATACCTTAGACTTTTACTCGTTCATAGAGGTTATAAAGTTAGACTTACACCTGCTACAGGTGATTATGGAGCGGATCTAATATTAACGTTGAACGACAAAACAATCATTGTTCAAGCAAAGCGATATAAAAAGAAAGTAGGGTTAAAGGCTGTACAAGAAATAGCAACGGCCAAAAGTCATTATAAAGCTAATGAATGTTGGGTAATTACTAATAATTATTTTACTAAGCCAGCTGTCGAATTAGCTTCATCGAATAAGGTAAGGTTAATTGATAGAAACCAACTAATGAAATGGATGCTTGAAAGAAATAAGAGCGCATAGATTTCGGGAGTATATATATGGTTGGGCAGAATACGAATTACAAGATTAATCTTGTTAAAAGCACTTTCTGAAAATGAGGGATACAAGAATAGTGTGGAAGAAGGAAGTATTCTTGATCTAATAACCTCTAAAGAATTTTTACTCCAAGTAAGTGATATAGGTATAGAAATGATCATCAATACTCTAAATATTGAAACTCAGAAAGATTCAAAAGAATTTCCAGTAGAAGAAGACACTATTAATTCTGTTTCCTCTATTATACAAAGATTCGAAAATGAATTATATCAAAATGAAAAGTCAGATAACACGATAAAGAGCTATATTAATAGTATAAATAAGTTTAAGGAATATTTAGATGGTACTGATGAAAACTTACTAACCTTCACTCAAGAAGATGCTATAAGGTACCTACAAGAAGAATCTAGGAGGCTAACTCAACCAACCATAACTAAGAAAATGTCAGCTATTAATGCATTTTCTTAATACCTTATGAAGCCTTTAAACATTAAAGCGAAGAATTTAGAATTTGCCAATAACAAGGAAGTGGATATAGAAGATCGCCCATTGATAATGTTAAGTGAAAACGTTCAGCACCAAATTTATGAATATGCTCGTAGAACTTGGAAGAAAAGGAGTATTTCAATAGTTTTATTAACTCTTGAAACAGGGATTAAGATATCTGAATTAACCGCGTTGAATAAATCGAACCTTGAAACTATAAATGGAAATACATATATATACGTATCATCCGGTTTCGGTGTAAAACGAAAGTTGCCAATCTCAGATGAACTTTACCAAATGAATAGGGCGAGCATAAAACAGAACCCTGAACATCCAGATGCTTTATTCGTATCAAATCATGGTGTAAGAATTGGTATAAGGGCCGTTCATTCAAGTTTGAGAAACTTTGGAATTAGTTCACAAGTATTAAGAGATACCTATATATTTAATTTAATTGAAGAAGATGTTGACACGTATGAAATTGCGCAATTAGCAGGACTTCATATAACAGATGGCTTAATTAAAAAGTTTTATTCAGAATCACTTATACTTCAAGATGAGTTTATCGAAATAGCAAATTAAAGGTTAATGGTGACAGTAGTTTTCGTAGTTATCACTTCTTATCATTAATTGTATGATTCTAGATTGTCATTTTTTGAAAATTGGGGGCAAGATAAATGGAATTAATTTTAGATAGCAGAGAAGATAAGAGTTTAGCTCAATTATGCAAGTATTTGAATAGTCCTATTCGAAGAGTAATTTATAGAAACGGTAATGGTTGGTTGGAGCAGGTTCTAAGTTGTATAGGACTTTCTTCTCTTGCAGAAGAATATGGAAATTATTTCGACCCAAAAACTTATTTTAGAGGCTTTACAAATGATAATGATTTTTTCAATCCCGAATTGGGAATGATGAAACTCTGCAATAAAATTAAATCTGAGAAAGAGCTTTTAAATGAGTTACTCAATGAAATTTTTAAGAGATTGGATGAAATTGAGGATTCTTCTCATTTAAACCAAATTCAGAATTGTCTTGAGTTATTGGGGTATGCTTTGCAGATTAAAAATACGGATATGGGGGACAGCTACTCGCTACAATATTTCTCTTCGGGTGAGGTTGAAAGACAAAGTGATATGTCTGTTATGAGGCTGGAACTTAATTTAGGCTATGCAGAAGTCCTTAGACATTATAATGAGGGGTTAGAAACGTATAGTAATGGCAATTTCAAAAGCTGTATAGATAATTGTAGAACAGCATTTGAAAAAATATTCTCGAAAATTGATACTGATAATGGTGATTATTTAAGAGGTATTCTGTATGCTACGGATGAAAAAATCATTCATGAGGGTGCGGAGCTTAAAAGTAAAAATAAGATTTTTAAATATTGGTTAGATAAGAACAAAGGTGCTAATAGATACCGAATGATGGCAACTTTATATAGTGCTATGTCTGGATTGGGGGCACATGGAGAAGATAATCCTTCACAGGAAGATGCGTTAATGATCTTGAGAATGACTGAGGATGTATTCTTATGGTTGATACAAAAGAATCGTATCTAGTTTACTAGAAGTGTTATGAACATAAAGTTTTGTTTGTTGAAAACTAAGTTATATCCTGAAATCACTCTTGAACCCTATACCCAAAAATAGATATACGCCGAATTTTAAAAGTAAGTTGTATTCCGATTCATAAGAACATCGATTACGCTATTTAAAAGTTAGTTGTACTCTAGGAATAACGGACCGATTAATGGAGTGCCACGAATGCTTTAGATTATAAATTACTTTCAAAGGGAACACCTTACTTTTAATAGAGTGCAACTTAGTTTCAATAATACAGAGGGAGGAAACTCCCTAATATTTTTGAAGTTTAACTTTGCGTTAAATAATAATTTAACGAACAATTGAATAGACATTCAGAATATATGTTTGCTATAATGGTAATATAGACCAAAATAAAACAGGTTAAGTAAAAATACTCAACCTGTTAATAATTTATGTATTTAGACGGATTGATTTTCACCGTACCTCGGTACGGGTAATCTTTCAACCCTACGTAGTACTAACCGTATCTCGATACGGGGCTACAACGTAATATTACTATATAATATTTAATAGTTAGCTGTCAATATTGGAGGAACAAAAGTGTCTAGTAATCAATTGCAAACAGAAGTAATGAATATATTTTTTGATGAAAGTGGTCAAGATTCTGATAAGCCTACTACTATGGGGGGGCTTTTGATCCCCCATTCAGTTTACTATACCCAAGAAATGAATGATCTTACTAAGAAATTAGAAGAAAAGAAATTAAAGCTACACTGGACTGATTATACAGGAGATGCTGTACTAAGAGAAAACATAAAAGCAGCTATTAGTATATTTTCAAAGATTGCTAGATACACTCGTATGAATGTCATAAGTTATAATCGTTCCTCTCTTGATTTAAGGTATAAATTATCAGATGATCCAGGTAGTAAAAAACTTAGAAGTCGGGAAAGAAAAGAAACTATGAACTACGCAACCTTAATGGTATATACTAAAATTCCCGAAAGAATATTCTATGGCTTGCTTCGCAATTATGGCAAGGATGTATACATAAAAGCTGATATTTATATAGAAAAGGAAGGTAAATATCAAAAATACGACTTAGAGACTCGTCTTAAAGATAATTTAAATACTCAATCTCTTTATCGTGGTGAGCAGTATTGGGTTAAAGATTGCACAATGCTAATGAAAGGTGAAATGATAGGTATAGAGTTAGTGGATTTAATATTAGGTATTATACGCTTAATTATAAAAAATGCCCCTATCCCAAATGGATTAACAGATAAAGAATATCAAGAACAAAATATTAAAGGAAAAGCAAAGAAACATCAACTTGTCATTGAACTCTTAAAGATTAAATCATTCTATCAATTCCTACAAAATATTAAATATTACGAGTGGGATAGTCATAAGGAACTGTCCGAAATACACTTTAATGACTATTTAGACTTGTTTATGGCAAAGAACTTTAGAGAATTTGAGTAATCAATATAAGGAAGTGATTTTTTGAATCAGATATCTTTTGATGAATTATTTATCCAAGAAAAAACATCTTCACCAAAACCTTCTGCCCCTTCTCAATTAGAACGTGATATTCAGGTCATATTGGAGCATGGAGAAACAAGTGCATTAAATATATGTGAAAAACTTATTGCAATAAATTCAATTTCCTCTGATCGTTATTTAACTGAGAAGCCAAAAGATTATTACAAAGTCTGTTGTATATTAGATAGTTTACACAACGAGGGCAAACTAAGATTTATCGAGGATAAGGATAAAACAGATAGAATATATGAACTAATCCTATAACCTACTAAATAAGGAGGAACTTTATTTATGAACTGTTTTGGCAAAGAAAGAAGAAAAGAAATAGTTAGTAAATATAATATAGAACCTATTGCCTATTTAAAATTACTTAATGATGAATTAGAGAGTTGCACAGGTAAAAAAATAACAGAAGCTTATTATACATTCTATTACCAGCATAAAGTAAATAATAATGATAAAGGTACTTTTATCAGTGGTAAAACTTCGGGAAAACACTTTTTAGAATTAATTAATCATACAGGACTTTCTTTATTTAATCCGTTACAAGAAATAGCTACTACAAATGGTCCAGAATCTGCAGGTACGTCTTCCGGTGAGACAAGTAAAGTTAAATGGGATCCTATGGCTCTAGAGTTGTTTAATGCAATAAATATCTTAATTTTTTATTGGGGTAATAGACCATTAACCAATTTTCTTGCTGAATTTTTAATAGATATAAGGAAATATCCATATGCACAGCCTTACGATAAAAGAATTAAGGCAGTAAATACAGTAATTAGTCGGCAAAACCATAATACTATCCAAGGGATGCTCTCTGAATTAAGAAACACTAATCCCTCAATTAAAGAATTTTCTTTTGACACACTACACAAATACCTATTAAGCAAAGATCTTGACTCTTATTTTAAGTAATTTCACAAAATGAATAAGAACAAATGTTCGTTAAAATTTTCTTTAACGCGATTTTCGACAAAATTCTACAGAGGTGAATATTTTGGCTTCTCAATCTTTAGAACATCAAAAACATGAAAAACGGTTAAATACTCACCTAAAAGAATTTCCCGATTATGTTAGAGAATATATCCAGGCACAGAAGAGAAAAAATCGTTCCCCCTCTACCCTACTTGGATATATTCATGACTTCAAAAAGTTTTTCATATACCTTCAAGAAGAAGGTATTACTGATAAAAAAAATATAAAAGACATTCCGTATACAGTGTTAGAACACCTTCGTAAAGATGAGGTAGAATTTTATGTTGATTTTCTTCATGAAGAACAAATTGAGGTTCGTAAAGGTGTATTTAAGAAGAGATCAAGGGCTTCAATCAACCGCAATATATCGGCTCTTACCTCCCTTTTCACATTCCTAACAACTCAAACAGAAAATCAAGAAGGTGAATGCTACTTTTATCGTAATGTCATGAGCAAAATTCCGCTTTTAGGAAGATCAGAAACTGCAAATAGACGGTCAGCTGCAATTAGCTCTAAGATTTTACATAATCATTCTATTACTGACTTTCTGGACTATGTAAAATTTGAATACTTAACTGAAATAGATGGAAAGCAAAAAGAACGGTTCAAGAAAAATAGAGAAAGAGACATTGCTATCCTCTCCCTATTTTTAGGAACTGGATTACGAGTCAGTGAATTAGCAAGCTTAACACTAGATTCGATTAATTATAATGAATTTCAGCTTGATGTTGTTAGAAAAGGCGGTAAAGAAGATACAATCGAAATTCTACCTGAATCGTTGGAGGATTTAAAAGATTACCTCAGCATTAGAAACAGTCGTTACAAAGCAACAGATAGAGATTTCTATATATTTGTTACCAATTATCAAGGTGCTGTAAAGCCAATGTCAGTAAGAACTATCCAAAACCTAGTAGAACGATATACCAAAGCTTTCAACAAAGGACAACGCTCTCTGAGCCCTCATAAGTTGCGTCACTCTTTCGCTGGTGAACATTTAAAGAATAGTGGAGGTAACATCGTTTTACTTCGTGATCAATTAGGGCATAATTCCATTGAAACAACTTCCCTATACACCAACTTAGACCGTAAAGAACATAAAAAAGTGATGAAGAATATAAGTGATTCTAGAATACAAAAAGAAAATAAATAAAATAAGAGCGTACACCGTCAAAGAAGGATGTACGCTTTTATATTTCTTTATATTTACTTCATTTTAGCTCCATTGGCCATATTGTTTGTTCAACTTTATTTTTAAGATTATTCTGTTCTTCCTTACTTAATTTAGAATATAATTCTTTCAAAGCAGTACGCTGAGTTAGGATCACCTCAATTAGATCCCCTTTAGAAAATTTTCTTAACCCTGCCTCAGTTGTTAACCACTCTTTATCGTATCCAATAATCTCTAATAACAGATTATAAACCTTATTATATTCTTTCTCTTTATATTGGACCTGTTTTAATGCTTCATTGTATCCTCTTTTAAATTCACTAGTATGAATCACATTATTAACTGTCTTTGCTGAAGGTGGAATTGTTTCCTCATATTGTGAAATAAGTGTATTAATTTCACTCAATAGAATCATTAAATGTACTTTTGATCTTGATCTAGTACTCCCATTTCTTTCAACATCACTTTCAATATGGCTCTTAATCGTTAAATTAATATCTGCTAGAATTGACATAAAATCTAACTTTTGAGAATCAGCACTAGCATCACTTCCGTAATCAATTGCTTTTTGCACAATCCTATTTTCGCTAATGTCATTTCTAATTTTAATCACCTCTTAACTATTAATTCTTTTTTATTCGATCAATGGGAATATCGGATGTAAATAAATAGATATTTAACAATTTATTTTTATAATTATTTAAAGCAGCTTCCCAAAAATAAAATTCACTTTTATAACCTCTAACAAAATATTCAAAATACCAGAAAATATCATTTTCCTTTTCTGTTGGAAAAACTACTTTTATGTTAAGTTCCTTCATTATTTGTTTGACCATTTTAATATCTCTTAGAACTTTCTTTATAGTTGCGTCTAATAATGATATGTAGGGTTCATTGATTTTTACAGGTATACGTTTAAATGTAAGTGAGTCAAATTCAAGATCATCTAAAATTAACGTTAGATATATATATACGGAAGCTATGTTCTTATCATAAGTTGTAATAGGTTCTTTAATATCCATCCACCAACACCCCACAATATTAAGCGTAATTATGATTGATTTTTTTCTACAAGCTTAATTACATCTTGAATAAACACCTCTTTAGTTATTCCAAGCGGTATAACAGTGAACAGATTCAGTTGAAATTCTTTTAATTGATAACGCACCAGGTTATTTATTTTAATTTTTGGAATACCGTACTTAAAACAAAATCTATGTATATCAATGTCATACCTAAATACAATAGGAGCAGCTGCACCGTTAAACAAGTCTTTACTAGAAACTAAATCATTGTGAAATTCATTTATTAAGGTCATATCTTCTTCTACATTAGAATAATTTAACCCTTGTTTGTTATCCAATACTTTACTCACTATTAAAGATATTTCTTTGTTGTCTAAGTTGATTAATTTTTCTCTAATAAAACTAGGAAAGTCCTCGAAAAGTACACGTTGATTTTTTTTAATACAAAATGAATTTTCTACTATATATCGATTATAATCTTCCTTGGATATAAGTAACCTCTTTTTAAAATAATCTAAGAACTCTTCGCGATCACCGAAAAATTTAAAACAAGCTTGTTTCGCGTATGTCGTAAGGACCACATGTGATACTTCTGGAACTATCTTAGTTCGTGCGTAATCATAAGTAACAGCTAGATGGTTTGCTATATCTTGTATGGTTAATGTATATCCTTCCTCTATGTATTCCACGACCTGTTGAGCGAGAGCCACAGTAGGAACCCCTTTATGCACAAGCATGATCCTATAGCCTGACACACAAACACCCCCTCATCTATATTAGTAATATTACTAACATATAATTGTTTAAAAAAGAAAAAGAGAATATCCCCTCTTTCTCTTCATTCTTATAGAATTGATAATTTTTTTAACAAAACTTCATACTCTTCACAAGCATCTTCTAGCACTTCCCAATACCTTTGTTCATCAAGACTTGTTAAAAAGTTATACTTGTTAATGGACTGATTTATTAGGTCTCTATGATCATCTGTAGTATTCTGTTTAACGTAATGCGGAGTCAAACTAGCACAGAAAGCTGCAAATGCACACCTATTTGTTAGACCATCAGCTTCTATTAACCCACTCAAATGATTTGTATTTGAATCCTTGCTTTCAGGTAGATTCAAGCTTATTTTAACCAAGCGTTCTATTCTTAAGCATAAATCCATATGATTCATTAATAACCCCACTTATTTAAGATATTATTTATAGATTAATGCTATATAAACACATATATTTTCTCAAGTCAAAGGTTCATGTTTAATTTCACCCTTCCTTTTACTTAAAGTCAACCTACATGAAATTTGTCCATATCCTCTATATCTATCAGCATTTTCTTATTATTAAGTAGATTAATAAATTCCCTAGAATTTAATGGTTTCTTTAAATAATACCCTTGTACTTCTTGACACTTATTTTCCTTTAAATAAGCCAACTGATGTTTTTTTTCCACACCTTCTGCAACAACGTTCAACCCTAACTTATCCGCTAATTTTAAGATCACACTTGTAATTTCTGCATTACTTCCATCTACTTTAATATTATTTATAAAAGATTTATCGATTTTTAAAGTCTGAATAGGTAAACCTTTTATATAACTCAATGATGAATAACCTGTACCGAAGTCATCTACGGATATATGAATTCCTAATTGTTTTAGATTTGTTAATTCAACAACTGCATCGTTTGATAAAAGCAAACTTTCAGTAACTTCTATTTCTAACCATGAAGGAGGAATGTTATGAATCTGTAAAGTTGTTAGAATATGTTGTGTAATACCTGGCTTCTGAAATTGCCTCGCAGAGAAATTAATAGCTACACGTAACGGGTATGGACTTAAATCATTCCACTTCTTTACTTCTTTACAAGCTTTATTTAGTACAATATCCCCTAGTTGATGAATTAACCCTGTTTTTTCTGCAATTGGTATAAAAATAGCTGGTGAGGTATTTGAGTTTTTTATACGTGCTAATCCCTCAACTCCTGAAATATATCCGGTCAAAAGGCTATACTTAGGTTGGAAATTTAGTATGATATTATCATTTTCGATAGCATGTCTTAATTCTGATTCTATCAAAAACTCCTCTTCCGTATAAATTCTCATTTGTTCTTGAAAAAATTCAAAACCAGTACCTGACTTTTTTGACTCATACATTGCTAACTCTGCATAGCTTATAAGTTTTTCTATGTTATCACTATGCTCATTATAAACGCTTATCCCTATGCTCATTGTAAGATAATATAATTCTCCTTTTAGTTTAAAAGGTTTTAAAAATGAATCTATTATATATGTAATTCGTTCTTTTACGTATTCTGTATTTATCCAATCTTCAAGTACAACAAAAAACTCATCTCCTCCAGGTCGAACAATTAGAACGTCCTTACCTAGTACCCGAACTAGCCTTTCGGCAACTTCCTTAATAAGATCGTCACCCACTGAATGTCCTCTCACATCATTTATTGCTTTGAATTGATTAATGTCCATTGAAACGACTGCAATATTCATATTACTTTCTATAGCTGTCTCCATATAAAGCTCTAAATACCGTCTATTTGGTAATCCAGTTAAATAGTCACTATATTCTTGATACCTCATTACTGAATAAAGCAAAGTATTCAATTGATTATCCATACTCCCCCCCCTTTTCACTTTGACACGAAAAAAAGCACCCCAATACAGATACACGTAGTGTATATTCTGTATTGGGGTGCTCCCATTGTTTAAATAGTTTGTATAAATAATTATACAACCAAAAAACCATTTTTATCAATATATTACTCTATTTTCTAATTAAATCTTTATAGTTAATCAATAGAAAAAAATCACAATAGGTAAATCCTTTAAAGTCAACATAAATCATTGACAATAATCTAATATAGGTATATAATACCATTATAGTATCAAAAAGTGTAATTATTATTTGTTTTTGTTTTTGTGAAATTTGGGGGTGACTAAAATGTTAACTGAATTACTATGGGCTGCCGAATCAAAATTGAGTTATGATAGAGGAAAGAGTACTGGACTTGCTGGATTGTTTGGTATAGGTTTTGTTATATTCTGTGTTTGGAAATGGAATGATTTAATTTATCCGACTTTATCTAAGTTAGGTATTGTAAACTTTGCCGACAAGATCGGACTTATCTATGAAGGGGCAGCGGAATTGTCACTCCTTCGAATAGTCGGTTTTTTAATTGCTTTATTTTTAACTCTTTTAATCATTTGGATAGCTTTAATGGCTTTATTTATTGCAGTTTGTGGAATTGTATATGCTGTTCAAAAATATACCTTCCTTAAATTTTTATTTAAATATACACTTGTACTTCCGTTAAAGGGAATCTTAATTGTGGTTATCACTCCACTAGTAATAATCGAGAAAGTATTTAGTTCTATTTATCGTCTCTTAAATCCTAAAGGATATGCAAGAAGAAAGCAGCAAGCTGAGCAAAAAAGAATAGATAATATAAGAAAATCAGACAGAGAACTTATTTCTAAAATTCGAGTCTTGTTCCCAGAAGATGTTTCTATTGAGGAGGCATTCTTACGTTTGAATCGTTTACCGACTCAAGGTGATGATAACTTCCTAATAGGGATAACAAAAGATGAAAAAGTTTATATCCTTTTACCTTCACCATATTACTGGAAAGAGAAGTCTATATCTATAAACGATAGTCTTGAAGATTATAATTATGACGGAAATTTTAAAGAGTTTAAGCAAACGAACGAAAAATATTATGATGGATTACGTTTAGAGTATTTAGACACTAAGAAATATGAATATAGCAAAGAGATGAAAGTGACTAATACTACTCAAAATGCAGAATATGACAAGGTACCATTTAGTTCAATTGAAAAAATTTATGATATAAATGCCGAAAAACGAGTGCATTTCAATAATCAATTCCTAGTGTATAGCAGAACTAGAGCATATGTTGAGTATATTAATTACATACAAAAGCGATATCTCTATAATCTTAAGCAACTAATAAACTTATCAGAGACAGTTGATTGCGAACAATATCCTCATGTAATGAAAGAATTAGTAAAATACACTGCAAGTAACAGTGACATGGTATCTCTAATAACAACAGGAAATACAATTCAATGGGAAGGAGATCAAGGTGAAAAAAGAAGAAGTTAAATCAAGGTTACTTTACCACAAGCAACATCTTACAACTGTTAGACAATGGGATCTTTATGCTAAAGATCACTCATTACCTTCTTCTCAATCACTAATATCTATTTACGGTAGTTGGAAGGAAGTTAAAGATGAACTTGGAATAAAAGGTATTGATAGGAAGGAAGAACTTATTGAAATTGCTAAGGAACATATACATGCTCTTACTACCGTAGAAAATTGGAATAAGTATGCAAAAGAAAAAAAGCTTCCTAATGGTTATACGTATATATCACATTTTGGCTCTTGGAATGCCTTTAAGGAGAAATTAAACCTCTCTCCTTCAACGCCTTATCCATCTAAACTAGAAAAGAAAAAAGAAATTATATCAATTCTAAAAGAACATGGTGCCAAATATGAAGATCGTACTTCTTGGGATAAATACGCAAATGAAGAGGATTTACCTACTTATAAAACAATAAGAAATTATCTTACTTTTGAAGAAATTAAAGAAATTGTTCCTAAAGAAATAAAGTACAATTATAGTAAGACAGAGTTAATAAAAATTGCAAAAAAACATTCTGATTACTTTACAAGTATGGGGAAGTGGAATGAATACGCTAAAGAAAATCAGCTTCCAAATTCAGCTACGTATCATCGAAAATTTGGTTCATGGAAAAAAGCCAAAGTAGAGGTATACAATCAACCATAAAAAATACCCTCTCACACTGTGAGGGGGTTATTTTTTATTATTCTCTGCTTTATTTATAGCATCGATAATGTCCCATGCAGATGTGGTTATTGAATATATATCACCGCTGTGACCATCTTCATGCTGTGTACCGCTCATTTTAAAGTCAAGAGACAGCGTAACTTCTAATTCATCAGTATAAATTAGTTTCACCTTAGCTGTTTGTGTATCAGTACCAAATACGCCTTTTTCAGATTCATATCCAATCTCTTTTAAAGTACCATTCCTAGAGATTTTATTTATTATATCTAAAGTAACCTCAATTTTATCACCGTTGTCTACTTTAAATAGATCATCTGAAATCACCTGTGGTAGATATGCTTGGATGAATAACTCCGCATCCTTCATTAGTACAGAAGCAAATAAAAATTCTACTACTCCCTTTTTTTCTCTATAATGATCCACCACATCTTGATCGTGTCCATCAAGGTGACCTGTATCTAAATCTGTTGAACTTAGCCATTTGTATACTTTATTTTCTTCATCTGTAACAGTCTGAATATCACTTTTTACCCGCTTCTCAGCTTTTACAAGGTCTATCAATTCCATTTCTTGATGACCATATACGTTCCATGCGAGATAACCGACAATACCAAGTAATATAGTTAAACAAAAAATAATAACCCCTCTATTCATTTCTACCTCCTAACTACACCTTAATAATAGTGTAAGAGCAATTTCTCGCTCTTACACTTCCTAAAACTGAACATACAATACAGGATTAACCCTATTAGACTTTGAGCCATTCCAACTACCTTTATGTACTTCAAAGTGTAAATGTTGACCTGTACTTTTTCCTGTGTTACCCATGTTACCGATAAATTGCCCTTTCTGTACCTGGGCTCCATTTTGTACAGCTCGACTACTTAAATGAGCATATAGAGTTTCATACTGTTGACCATTTATATTGTGGCGAATAATAATGCAATTACCATAAGTTGTAGAAACGTATGATTTTACGACTACACCATCTGCAGTTGATACAACTGGTACAGTACCAGCTTTGGCGATATCCACTCCACCATGGAATTTCCCCCATCTTGGGCCATATCCTGATGTTACTTCCCCTTCTGCAGGTCTCATAAAATCTCCGTCAGTAATTTCAGGCATATCTCCCTCTGAAGGTTTATAAACAGCTTCTGCTCTAAATTTTTCAGCATTCTGTAATACTTTATCAACGTACCAATCAGCATGGTTATAATGCCAAATTGCCTTTCGTTTGTCTGTCGCATAGCCATTCTTTGATAGATAATAAGCAGCGGTATGAATGGCATCAACCACGTTCCATGGATCAGCCTTACCGTCTCCATCTCCATCACGACCATAACCAGAACCACTTGCTATAACAGACATACTAGAGACGTCTAATCGTGAACTAACTAATCCACCACCGACGTTATATTTCCAACCGACCCAATGACGATAGGTAAACCTTTGAAGTCATCTCCAGCTTTTCCCCCGCCCCAAACCGAGCAAGCGACTTTCACCGCACTCGGCTTTCCATCGAATTAATTTATCCGACTAGACCCCTTCGCTCCACAAGCATTACTTTGCTTCATCACTACTACGAGTCCTCTGTCACTCTCTGAACTTCACAAAAAGCTCTATTTTTCCATTCAGACAGCTTCCCATGTTCCGTTTCTTTTATCCCTTTTTTTATATCCCTTAGATGCTCATTTTACGTTGTGCCTACTCACCATTCGAGTACTGACTCTAACTGAATGGTTCTATTATGAACTAGCTACCACAACTCATAATAGAGAATATAAATACTCATTCGGCTCTTCTTTTAAATTAACTAAATAGCGATTTATAACAACGCTTCAAACATGAGTTTCTTTCGTCATCATAGGATATTTTTAAAGATACCCGCACTATATTTCAAGTTACGACTTCACCTAGCTTCATACCAAAACTTTAGAGCAAATTAAAGCATGTAGGAGATTAGTATAGAGTATTTGAGTCTTTTACTCTAGAAAGGAATTTCACCTTTCAAATCAAAGAAACAGTTAGACTTTTTGAGTCCTCCCACTTCATCAAGAAGATTTATAGGGAAACATGGCGCGCGGTAGCAGGCATAAATTGGAGCGGACCGATAGCTCCAACCGAACTAACCATAGTTTCATGTGTTGAAAATCCAGTTTCCACGAAGTGTATGGCTGAAAGTACAAACCAATCAACACCATATTTCGCTTGTGCATCAAGGTAATATTGCATGAACTGAGTTGGTACACCCTCACCTGGTATTACAGTTCCATTGAAGCCGGTACTTCCACTGAATCCTCCAATGGATCCTAACCATTCTGTGTAAGTAACTTGTCCACCTGCTGATGCATAGAGTGCCTCAATTAATTTCTTATCAGTGGCACCCATATTCTGTTCATTCATTATTTCATCAAATCTAGAATAGTCAGTAATTGCGTTCTCATTTGTATTAAATTTTTGGTACCTCGTTCTTATTATTGTTTTGATTTCTATTTGTCTTTCTTTAATTACTTCTCTTTGTTTTTCAACATTTTTATATTTTGTTACTAATTTTGTTTTTTGAACTTCCTTTGTTTTAGTAATAGGGACTTGTCTGGATTTTTCAGTTCTTACTGTTTCTTGTCCTATGACACCATATACCTGTGTAATTCTACATCCACTAAAATCGCAATATTTAACAGAGGTATATCCATATACATCGACAAAATTCACTTCCGTATATTTGTAAGTTTCATATTCTGTATATGTCTCAGTCTCATAATAGGTTTCTTTAACTGTATAAGGAACTGATTCGGTATAAGTTTCAATTGCTTTATATTTTTCAGTTTCGTAAGTTATCTTTTCCGTTTTAACCCAATTGGTTAAATAGGGAGTGTACGTATAGTCTGTATTACCATCCCAATACTCTGCAAAGGAAATCTTAGAGACCCAATTATCTTTTTTTACGGTTTTTGGATCACCACACTTCCCATCTCTACAAACCGTAGTTTCAGTTTCTTTATATTCATTGTAATCCCCATAATCGATATTAGGCTTTAATACGGTAGCCATTTTCTGTATGAGTTTCTTAGGATCTTCGTTTCCCTTAATCATTGAATCTATCTGAATTACAGATGCAATTAGTTTTTCAGGTACACGAAACTTCCTTTGTTCAGGTCTAGACATATCGACAGTACCATGTGACTGTTCAAGTACATATTCCTGTATTTCCTTATCTACTCCCGATAACCCCTCACCATCTCCACCATAAAAATAAGAAGAGGCCATCATAAAGACTATAACCACAAGCACAATTCCAAGAATAATAAGTGTAGCTGGTAAACCAATGGTACTAAAAAAGCTCAATAACATTTTAGCTAACATCGCTATTGCCTGTTTTACAGCTTTTAATGCTAACTTGGCCGCTTTCTTACCAATTTTTTTCAGTACCTTTTTCGCTTGATTCCTTACGACTTTCTTAGCTTGATCTTTAGCAATCTGGACGACGGCGGGCTCTTTTTCTTCATGCTGCTCTTGAGGTAACCCCATTAGCCATTCCACCCTGCAAGGCTTTGTCTTTTACGCAGAACCTCTTGTTGCTTCCTAGTATCAAACCGTTTATTTGGTCGAGGTTGAATGTACTCTTCTGGATCAATGGATGTTGTAAAGTCTTGATATTCTTCTTCGACTATTGAATCAGCTGTAATTTTTTGCCCTTTGATCACGCAATTTTTTGTAACTGTTTTTCCTTCTGGAATTCTTGCATCACCTTTTTGATATGCAGAAACCCGTACTTTTTCACCAGTTGGAGTACTAGCTTGCATGTAACTTCGATCTCGTTCAATGATTAATTGAACATTCTCCATTCCTGACTGCTTCAAGTCATTCATATAGAATTGACCTGAATCCACTTGTTGATTATAAGCTTGCACATTCTTTGGAACATAAGTATTTTTCGTTGTGTTTCTGTTTGCTAATAGTTTATTTGGATTGACATTAACATTAGATACTACAGGAATTTTCCCTCCGGCTGAATCAACTTTGTAGGTGCTAGTATCAACGCCTTTTGGTTTTTGAATAACAAATGCCCCATTTTCAACTTGTAAGTCTTGATATACAACTTCCCCATTTTTCATTGAACTATCTCCTCGTCCTGTACGTGAGACAGTTCTAGTTTGACCAGTCTTAGTTCTAACTTCAATAAATGACTGATCAGCGGTTGTGACCATTCTTACAGCGCCTTGAGCTAATCTTTCAGCACCATTTTCTCCAACTACCGTTTGTGCCATTTGCATTACTTCCGTTGGTTCGGAGATTGTATTATTAACAGCGTTATTGTATGGGTTAAATCTTGAAGATAATTTTGAACCTACTTGATAACCTGTTACCCCTGCTACTACACCACCTGTATATCCCATAGCATTATTTAAGCTAGATTGCTTTAATACGGGATTTTCAGTGACCATACTTTTAATTGCTTTGAATCCACCAACTGTTGCTCCTCCGACTCCTTCTAATTGTTTAAATACAGGATTCATACTAGATTCATTAGAAGTTACAACTTGTTGGTAACCAGCTCCTATACCTTGACCTACTTCTTTCGAAAAATTCAGGAGTGTTTGAGCACCAGATGCTCCCATTGCAAAACCAGAAATTGCTTTAAAAGGGACCTTAGCGTGTGTCCCCAAAGAAGCTGTTGGGCTGATCGTCTTTGGTACTGCTTCGTTTGCAATAGACAAGTTCTCTTGATACTGATTTCCTCTTTCTTGTTTCCATTGGATATGAATCTGATCATCTGACATTCCTTCAGCCTTCTTACTAGAGAAGAATGCATTTTTGGAATCAGTATCCGTCCTCATGCCAGCCAGTTGACTAGTCACAAAATCTCGGTTAACTTTCTTTCCATTCATTAATTGAAGGCTTTCAGCTTCGTTTCCAGCATTTTTAGCTGTGTCAACGTAGACTGATTTGTTATTTCCATGTGTTTTAGTAAATTGTATCTCTACCATTTCATCACTTATATCTGGTGCTCCAATATTAATAGCAGATGTCTTAGCAACATCCATATATAGTGATTTATTATTTCCGTTAGAATTCGCAAATTGTATCTCTACTTCCTCATCACTCATTTGAGGATTTTGAGATTTAATCTGTCCTTTTACCATTTGCGTAGCTTTTTCTCCTACTTGTTGGGCAAAAGTATTGGTTTCAGCTATCGGATTAACTCCTGATGCTAGCATAGAATCGGCAGTGGACTTTGTGAGTTCACCAAATTGCTTCCTTTTAGTAGCAACAGTATTATTCCAGGCCTGATCTTTATCATTCTCGTATTCTGAGCGCTCATTATCAGACATATTATCTCTTAATGGATTTTTCTCACTATAAGCATTCATGAAAGCCGCTTTGTTATTATTTGCCCAAGCCTGTGTCAAATCTTCTGCTGTTTTACCAGCAAGTTGTGTTGCTGCTTCATTTCCAGCATTTTTAGCTGTGTCAACGTAGAGTGATTTATTATTGCCATTAGTTTTCGCAAATTGTATCTCTACTTCTTCATCACTCATTTGAGGATTTTGAGATTTAATCTGTCCTTTTACCATTTGCGTAGCTTTTTCTCCTACTTGTTGGGCAAAAGTATTGGTTTCAGCTATCGGATTAACTCCTGATGCTAGCATAGAATCGGCAGTGGACTTTGTGAGTTCACCAAATTGCTTCCTTTTAGTAGCAACAGTATTATTCCAGGCCTGATCTTTATCATTCTCGTATTCTGAGCGCTCATTATCAGACATATTATCTCTTAATGGATTTTTCTCACTATAAGCATTCATGAAAGCCACTTTGTTATTATTTGCCCAAGCCTGTGTCAAATCTTCTGCTGTTTTACCAGCAAGTTGTGTTGCTTGTGATTTACCAATTTGACCTTTTATATCACCTTTAATAATTTCAGTAGCCTGTTCTCCAACTTTTTCAGCAAAAGCATCTTTATCAATAAACGGATTTAAACGACCTTCCATCATTGATGAAGCAGTTGATCTTGTTAGATCTCCGAATGTTTTACTTTGATCAGATAATTTGTCATTCCATGCCTCTGCTTTTTTATTGTTATAATCAAGTCTTTCATTATCTGTCATATTTTCTTTTGGTGGATGTTGTTTCTCATAATTACTCATAAAATCAGCTTGATTATGCTTAGCCCATTCTTGGGTTAAATCGTCTGCCGTTTGTGAAGCTAATTGATTAGCATTAGCGAACTTTCCACTTGCGTCTTTTAGTTTTTCTAATTTTCCACCTGCTGCTTCTCTAAACCCTTGTCTCATCTCATCTTTCTTGTTATGCCACATATCTTTAATATCTTGGTCTGTTGCATCTGGGAATCGAGACTTTAGATCTTCAATAACACTCTTTTCATTTCCTTTCGCCCATGCAGTAGTGTCGTCTTCTGCAATAGCATTTTTCAAACTTTCATCAGTATCTGCATCTAAACCTAATTTATCTACTGAAGCACTTGCACCTTTATAACCTTTCTTCAAACGATCTCCTACAGCTTGTAAACCTGCTACACCTAAGCGTCCCGTAGCTCCACCTAACTTGTCACCAATTTCACCACCGATTGTAGCTAAACCTATTGCACCCATTGGGCCCATTGTAGAACCGGCAATACTACCAGCCATTCCTGTAAATGCTTTACCCATTTTGGAAGTGATTTGTCCAGCTTTTAACATTTTTTCCGCAACCGAGGTAGA
Organism: Metabacillus schmidteae; assembly: GCF_903166545.1. Lineage (NCBI taxonomy): Bacteria > Bacillati > Bacillota > Bacilli > Caryophanales > Bacillaceae > Metabacillus > Metabacillus schmidteae. Next base: position 141,923 of record NZ_CAESCH010000003.1, read on the forward strand.
AGCAGTATCAGTTCCAGCATTCGCTCCTAATGTATTCTTGTTATCTTCTACCTCACCATTTCCACGACCTAATTTACCTTTGGTTCCTTCATATGCATTTTTTAAGGCTCCAGAAATAGATTGATCCTTAAGAGCACCTTTTGCAGCACCGTAAACTCCCGCAAGACCCGCCATTCCGAACATAGCGCCAGCTTTCGCAAATCTACCATTCATATCTCCACCTAATCCGATTAATGATCGGAGACCTTCAGAAACGGGTATGAAGATTATGTATAGAATGACACTTTCAATTAATCCTTCTTGAGAGATTGCCATACTTGCTACTAGCCAAAACACAAAGGCATGTACCGCTTGGACAAATACTGTTCCTGTAAGCTCTTTAAGCCAAGCCCCTGTCAATGCTTTTGTTTTGGGATTAAGAAACAAAGCTAGAGCTAATGGCCCAAGAATCATCAACATGAGTAAAGTCAATTTTCTCATCATATAGTAAAAGTTTGCCCATATTGCCAGACCTAATAAAGCTAGGTTAATAATAATTCTCCCTACAATCTCACTAAAGTCATCATCTAGATCTTTTTGAAAACTATCTAAATTTGCATCATAAGAAGAACTAAATATATCCACTACAATTCCATTGAATTGAAAAATGATACTGTAAAGCGTACCTAAATTCGCAAGAACTAAACCAACAATCGCAGCATCTTTTATGAATTCTATAAAGTAAGTTCTATTAGCGGGATTAAATGAAGTTCCCGATATTCTCATACCCGCTAGAACGATTGAAATTAACACAATAAATGCTGCAAGGAACATGGTTACTTGCATACCTGGAATATAAATATTATTAGCGTCTGAAGCAGTGAAAGTATGAAAAAGAAGGTCTCCACCTTCTCCATCTTTTCCGAAAACTAAATCTTTTAATGATTTTAGTGATGTAAATGGGGCAACCAGTGTTTCATATATCCAACTAAAAATGCCTCCAAAAATGTCTAATATCTTATCTGCTATAAATGTCATTTTTTTATCACCTACTCACTTCTTTTCATTCGTTTACGTTTTAACATTTCTTCTAAAACTGCTGTATTACTCTCAACAAATGTTAATTCTTCTTCACTCGGATCAGTTCGTAGCCATACGCTTGATTTACCCGATCTAAGTATCGCTTCCCCTTTTTCTGGATTTCCGAATAAACAAGATATTTCACCTTCTGAAAGGTCAAAATTCTCTCTTATTTTCTTTAAATCAATTTTGTTCTGTTTTAAAAACATAAATGTAAATGTATTCTGAAGGATACCCCTAGCTTTTCGACTTTCAAGGATACGTACAAAATCTTGTGAAGCGATTCTTAAACCAGCATTCCTTTTACGTGATCGTCTAGCCATTGTTTCTAGGAAACTCACAGTCTGTTCAGAATCTACTAGGGTCCAAGCTTCATCCGCCACAACTACTTTTTGCTTAGAGGAATTTTCAACGCTTTTAACGAAATATTCCCATATATAGTTTAAAATTACGTGATAGGCAATTGGTCTTAAAAAGTTTTCCTCCATACTGCTAATATCAAAGTTGACTAGTCTAGCAGAGTGGAGTGCCTGAGTTACATTTTTACCTAGATAGGTTTGCCCATCAAAGATAGGTTTACTACCTGTATTAAGGAATGGCCGAATGGCTGCAACTAACCTTTCAGCCTTCTGTTCTTCACCATAATTTTCAATTAAATACTTATACACATCAGAGATAGTCGGTTCTAGTTTTCTAACTTCAGATTGAATGATTTGTCCATCAATTTCTTTTACTGTATTGTCATATAAAGAACTTGGATGTGTTGTATATCCAAACTTTCCAAATAAATACTGAATTGATTCTTCTAAGTAGTTTCGTTCAAAAACAGTTAACCCTTCATCTTCACTGTTCTTCCCGCGACAGATGATATCAAAAAAACCTAAGATTTCATTTAATTTTTCACGAAGAGGAACAAATGATATATATTTCTTTCCATTCTTTTCAATAATCTCTTTTTCATCACTATCTTCTAGTAACTCTAATTCTTCATCATCTTGTTCTAAAGGAATACTTGTTACATTCATAGCAAGTGGGTTAATCCTAATATCTGATTCCTCTGAAATTTGAAGGTTAATACCACCTAATCGTTTAACAATTCGAACGAATTCACCTTCAACATCAATTAAACGTGTATGGATTCCCATTCCAGTTGTTTCCCTTGCTAGTAGAAGTTTAAGTGCTAAAGATTTACCACTCCCACTTGTGCCAAATATGGCCATATTGAAATTATCTGGTTTTACTTCTTCTGTACCAAAAGCATTATAAAATTCTTTTTGACCAGTGATACGATTAATACCTAATGGGATACCACCATTAAATCGTCCACTACCTGAAATAAATGGAGAAAAGGTACTTAGCGCCCTTCTGTCTATATTTCTGAGTGACTCATTTATTTCATTTGTCCCTAATGGAAGAACCGAGCGGAATCCACTTTTTACACGACTCCATGTGGAGGCTACCTTGAAAAACATTCCTGATAGTTCATCTTCTATATACTCACTATATTTATCTAATTCTTTTTTACTGTTGCCATATAAAACTCCCAACACACCGACATGATAGGAATCATTTTCACTAAATTGCGTTTCTGCCATAAGTTGCTCAGTATCAATAATCTTCGTTTCTAAATCTTGTATCTGATCAATGTTTCCTCTTTTGGTCTGAAAGCCTAAATTTGATTTCAACATTGTAATCTGACGTTGAAGCATTCTTACAGCTTCACTCTTTTGAATCTTATGAACATCGATTAAGACATCGCATTCTCCACTAGAAGTGAGATTGTAGAGCCAATTCGTTTGCATTTTTCTAGGATATCCATCTCTTGTTATATAAAATGGTCTAAAATATGTTCTTGTTCCCAATGATTGTTTTATGACACCATAATCTTCATTTTTTATCTTCATACCTTCAGGAGATATTACGTCCCAAAATGTCGGACGCATATCATATTGAGTTTCGACTTCTTGCTCAACTGCTTTTTTCTTATTCCGTTTAACTTGCTTGTTCTTCTTTTCTCTCTTCTCTTCCTTTGCTGTTTTTGTTGCTTTCACGTTCAATCATCTCCTTAACCGTTTCGATTCTAGCTAAATCTTGATCCGCTGTAATATATAAAGCTAACTGCTCTTGTAAGTTAGTATCTTTAAATCTATTTTTTACTGCTTTTCTTCTGTTCATAGCATAATAAAACACTTCTCCAAGTCCTTCATTAGTGAGCATATGAACATCTATTTCAGCTTTCCTCAATGAGTTTTTAGCAGTATTAAGACGTCGATACAATTCTTGAAATGCTTTATCGATAATTTTCTCTTCTAGTTCTTCTTTGTCATCTGCCTTAATTTCATGGGCATTTATTGTTTCGTGAAAGACGATATATCTCTTTGTTTCATATCTAGGAGAGATAGCTTGCCATTTTGATAAATCTTCAATTAATGTTCGACCATACTCTAGGGAATTTTGGTTCATATCTTCTTGATTCAGCATATTTTGCCTCATTGCTTCAATCGGCTCTGATAAATCTATATATCTATTTTGTAGGTACCATTGGACCGGGTAATTGATCTGAGCTATCCAAGTTTCAAATGTCATATCGATACCTTCTTGTTCCTCTTGAGATAACAAAAAGTAGTTTACAGGCTCTACCTCAGCTAACATGACAAATTTATTATTAGAAAAACGCATCATATGTGAATTAATTTCTTTTAGGTCATTAAACATTTCCCTAAATGGATCTGGTTCTTCTTCGGATTCCCCGCCTTGATTTTCCCCCTTTTTCTTCTTTGAAGAAGGTTTAATTTGAGCAGCGTTTTTTTCTCGACCTGGAATAATCGGTTCTTTCATCATTACTTTTGCAAAAATGTAAAGACCGATACCCATTACGGCCATTATGATTATTTCCATCTCTTTAACTTCCTCCTTATTTTCTCCAATTACCTTGTTGCGAACGATATTGTAGTTTTATATAGAGATATCTATCAAAATTCAAATGGTATTTTTCTTTTCTAGTAAAACCTAAAACAAACACTATTACCGCAAGTGGTAATGCACTAATTAAACTTGCAATACTTCCCATAAATACATTCGGAAAAAGATTGAACACAATTGGAACGTACCAATATGCAATTCCTCCTCCAACTGCGATATAGATCATTTGTCTCTTAGATAGAATACCGAGTATTACTTTTTGTTCACTTGCCATATCAACTGGTACCTTTACTTTCCTCATACGTTCTCCTTTCTATATCAAAAGCTGTAGGCATTAGAGCCTTCAAAGTATAATTTCATAAGTTATTAAATTAGTATTCTCTTAACATGGTGCGCAACCATAGCCTAAAAATTTACCCCTCTTTTATTTAGAGGGGTAAATTTTCAATGTATAAGTATAATCTAATTTGGTTATGGTAATACTAAGCCCCAAACCCTGCAATCCATCCAGCTATATCGTAGGCTTTCATAATTATCCAACCACCAACAAATACTAGAGCTAGTTTAATAAATCCTTCAGTTCGTTTTTGTGGATTTCCACCAGATCCAGCTAATGTCATTCCTCCCCATACTAAACAAGCAACAATCCAAATAGCTCCTACCGCCATTAAAAAGTAAACAAGCATACTCATGTCATCATATACACCTGAGTCTTCAAAATCTCCATCAGGTGAGATACCCGCCTTTTTCCACGCATCCGTTGCGTCCGTTGCTGCCGAAGCAAATTCAGGGAATAGAGCGATACTTGATACATAGACAATCGAAATAATAGCCATGATTGTCATTAATTTCTTTGCCATAAAAGTGCACCTCCATGTTATTTGGCTTAAAGATATAAGGGAAATAAAAAAAAACCCCACTATAAGTACGACTGAATAAGATACCTTAAGGTATCTAGTTCATACTCATAGTGGGGTTCTCCCATTTCTTTATATTCTTTTTTAGGTATTTTCTAGATATGTATTTCTAAAAACTTACTATATTTATATTATAAGATACTGGCAAGAAAATCAATAAAATATATTAGTAGTTTTAGAAACTGTTTTGTTACATAAAACAAAAATGAAGAGAGGAATCCTCTCTTCACATTGGAAATATTACTTTCTATTCAGTATTCCGGAGAATTATGAATAATCATTCCGGTTAATTATGGACACATTCCGAAAGATTATGAAAACTTTTTAAAATAACCTTTTTAAATTTGGAATTTTATTATTTATAAGGAGATCATCAATCCCCTTACCATCATCCTCTTTCCAAATAGCAAGGTTACCAACATACCCCAAATTCTTTAATTCTTTTGCACACTCAAATAAATGCTTTTTGACATAAATGTTATTTGCTGCGTCTGCATCAAAACAAATGTTTACTTGCTCTACACCCATTTCTTTAAGAATAGGTAAAGCTAATCTCCACGCACCTACACCAGGTAATGCTATTAATGTTGTACCTATATCCTCTAATTCAAGCGGATCATATAATTCAACAATTTTATCAGCTGCTATGTCACATTTTAGAGGACCTTCACTAAGCCAGACAGTTTTAGCTTTTCTCTTTTGTCCAACTTCCCAATTAAGTAAATCGCGAGAAGGAACTGCAACATGGACAGGAGCTGGACTACCTGAACCAGTACCTTTATTTTTATTAGCAGAACTTAACCAATAATACCGTTGTCCTTTAATTAATTTTATCCACCCTAAAAGTTGATCCTCGTGAGAAATCGATTTATAGGAACCGAATTCTAATTCAGTTTCCATGATAATTTCACCATTGAATGCAACTTGGACGATATTTGGCTGTTTAATTACTCTTGCTTGTAAACCTTCTTTTTGTTTCTTTACTTCAACATCGTTAGGAGGATTGTCAATTCGGAACTGAAAACCTTCTATTTCATTTTGGTAATTCCTAAATGGTAATAAAATTCCCTTTGTTCCTGCAATTGACCAGAAATTCCCGTATTTTCCTTTCGCTTCATAGAAACCCGGAATTCCACTTAAATCTTCAATCCCTAACAATTGTTGAATCTCCTTTACAGCTTCCCATGGTTTTTCAGGGAAAGATCTGTATTGACGTGCAAACACTTGATTATCTGTTAATTGTCTTGAGGGAGATGTTAAATGATCATAATGATACTCATTCAACTCCGTACAATCTAACAAAGCACGATAAACTTCATTCAAAATATTGGAATTTTTTTTCTCTTCGCCTACTTCTTGTGCGACCTTCGTTACGTCAATCTTCCTTTTTTTATCACCTTTCAACCAGTGTAGCCATGATGGTACAGCGGAATTTTTACTGAAAGGGTATTTAGACTCACTACGAATACACGCAATTGCTTCTCCTTCTTCGTTAATAATACAACCCCCTCGATGTCCACAAATATCGCAAGGCTCACGATAGAATTCAAACCATCCAGGTATTTTTGTTCTTCTTAATGTTGATCTCATTTGAATTTTTTTAGTTTGATTATTTATCGTAAACACCCTTTCTAAAAGCTTCTTTTCTAAAAGTTTATTAGACACAATCCGTAAAACGTTTATTGTCAATTGGAGGCATAACGGTAATAACCTTAAAATGGTTTTTCCCTTCCTCTGACAGAACAATAACAATCGGATTGTTGTCTTGATCTCGTCCAACTATCACATAGTTAAAAGTCAGTTTGTCTAGATCATGATTCAAACCTGTCTGAACTTCTACAATTGTTCCATTCATGATACAAGAGACAATATCACCTTTAGTGTAACCTCGTTTTTTCAATCTTTCGTACGTATGAGTACTGATTCGAATAAACCCTTCCTTACTCATAAGTATTTTTTTTATTCCTCTTAATTTTCTTGTATGTGCTGCATTCATCAATCCCACCACCTTTTAATTAAAATAAAAAAAGCGCTCAATGGAATGATAGATTTTGTTTAAAGGCAAAGAAAACCTCTAACCTCTTAATCTATTAGTCCAAAGACCGCTTGTAGTTTGTTAGTTAACCGCTAACTCTAGAAGAGTTGCAAAAAAAGATAAAGCAAAGGATATATAATTAAATCATACCACGCTTCTTTTTCCCCCGCAACGGTCTTGGAATGATAGCTCGTATCTTATTGAATAGACTCTTTTCGGCCACTTCAAAGGATTCTCCTAGTAGATGTTTGCTAATGTCTATAAAAGGTTGTTTAAGTTGCTCATATACCTCTGATTGCTCAATGATAGGTGACTTCTCATAATAATTCTTTTGAACTTGGTAATGCATACAAGGTAAAGAGGCTAATAGAGGTATATCTAACTCCTTGGCTAAACGTGTATCTTGACTGAATGATAGTTTCTTATTAAAAATGAGATAACACTTAACATTATATTTGCTCACTAGTTTCTGAATGTAATTTTTCCAAGCTCGATTCTGCTGGTAAGCATCATCCACCAATATCCATAGTTCATCTAATTGCTCTAACGTTTGTTCAGTGTAATCTTCCATTCTACCAGTTGGAAGGTCAACAAGTACCACATCGAAGTATTTAACATTGTTTATATAATGGTACAGTGCATTAGCATTCCATTCATGTGAGGTATCTTCATCATCAAGAGGAAGCCACTGGACACCATTGTAGCTCCAAATAACACTATCAGTAGAAATGTCTTTATTATGTAACGTGGTAGCATAGGAGTTCCAGTCGGCAGGTACCTGATTATATCTTTTTAATGTTGTCTTAATGATATGGTTTGGATTTAAGGCTTCGAGTACCACTGTTGGAATTCGTTCTTTCCCTAAAAACACTGCATAATTCATAATAAACGTTGTGACTCCTGTTCTATTTAAAGGGGACCAAATTCCGATTGTTTTATTTCTATCCCACTTTGCCTTAAAAAAAGAATTTTTTCGGATTTCAATTGCCCTTTCCGTTATATCTCCTTCCTCTTCGTTTTGTTCTACAAACTCTTGATCTATTTCCATGTTACTAGTTAATGGTTCTTGTTCTTGTTTTTGTTGTTTTTTTTCATGATCTTCTTTTACTTCATTTTGCTCTACCGAGTGGTCTTTCTGAGTATTTTCTGTTTCCTCATTACTCGATTCGATTTTATTAGTAGTATTGACGGTAGATTCCTTAGATGGTGATGTACTATTACTGTTTTCCTCCTCTAAAGTTACTTCATCATTCTTATCTTGATCTCTATCTTTCTCTTTACTTCTATCATTAATGAGGTTAACTTTTTTTTCTTCGTCAGATATATCAGGATCATTAAGTTTTATTGAATAGCGGTGCACTAGTAACCATGCATTTGCATGACCTATATCACTAAATGAGTGTAGATATTTTAACTTTTCTTCGTATGGAATAGCTGCTTTTTTATCTCCAATAAAGATAATGTTAGTTTCTTTGTTTTGAATTTTTTGTAATGACTCAATTTGATCTGTAACGATAAAAAAGAGGACATTATTATGAGAGATTTCCTCAAAGTCTTGGATCGAACTAACCTTCTCTATCTCTAGTTTACGGTTAAGCTTCTCCATCTCCTTTGTAAATATATTTGTTAAAGAGTTTATTCCATTATTATTGTTCTTATTTAGAAGGAATAATAGAATCTTCATTACCATGTAGCCTATTCTCCATTTCTAATCGTTTTAAGAAGGTATTTATTTTTTTTCTTAATTTATCCGTAACAGGCATACGATAATTTTCAATTGCTACTAAATAATTTGTACTAATATTTAGTTCCTTTGCTAACTCATATTGCTTCATATTCCCTAAACGTTTTCTTAAAACGATAATTCTCTCGACATCATCACTCACTTGTATATGTTCTAAAGTTACTAATTCCAAGAATCTGATCCCCCTTTTTACACCACATTTTGTTTAATAAAACAAAAAATGCCCATACTACACCTAGAGTAGGTGTAGTATGAGCAGTGCTTGCTTTTATAATTATAATTTAGTTTTTAGGTTTAACTTCATAAAATTATAACATAAACTCAATTATTCGTGAATAAAAGCTTTTGCATTCACTTATTTTAAAAAATTATTGTCACAATCCAATAGACTTATATATAATAAAAGAATAAATACTTTACTTTTATTTTCTTTTTGCGACCATTTATGAGGTCAGCTGTTAACGATTAAACATTTGTAGCCTTTGGGCTGTTTGTTAAAAGATATACTATCGGTATGTCTCTTACTAGCAAACACCCAAAGGCTTTTTGTGTTTTAATCAGAAAATTGGGTGAGTATTTTTGAGTAGTTTTAAGGTGATTCCACCTTTTTTCTACTCTTTTTTATTTCTATTAAACTTTTAGGAGAGTGTTAGACATGACAGAAAATTGTAGTGAGTTAAGCGCACAAGAGATTATGGAAAAACTTCAGGAACCTTTTGGTCCCGAAGATATTGAGTGGCGTGTACAACGTAGTTTTTACACTGGTGATGTTGTAAAAGCGATTGTTTGTCCCTATGTGACAAATAGAGCTATTCAAAACAGACTTGATTCTGTTATTGGCCCATTCAATTGGAAAAATGAGTATTCTGAATGGAGAACAAAAGGTGTGTTATGTGGGATTAGTATTAAGTTTGATAATGAGTGGGTTACAAAGTTTGATGCTGCTGATGAGACAAGTTATGAAAGCACAAAAGGCGGTATATCAGCTAGTTCAAAAAGAACTGCATCTGCTTGGGGGATTGGAAGATACCTATATAAGTTAGAAGAAGTATGGGTTACAGTTAACCAATCCAAAACAAATAACTCAGATCAATATTTTAATGCTGAGGTCAAAAAAGGTAACCAGAAACAATGGGTTAAAGGCTACTGGACACCACCAACTTTACCGAATTGGGCATTACCAAAGGGATATACTAACATAAACTCAACTGGTAATGATTCACAGGGTCAAAGTAATAACAAAGGTAACAATGAGAATTCAAAGCAAAAATCAAAACAGGGTGGTAATAATCGTAACCAAGGCAATTCAGGTCAAGGTGAACCTAAGCCTATGTCTAAAGATGAAATGCTAAGAACGATTAGAAATCACGAAGGAAATATCGGTCTACCTACTGATTTAAGAATGCGTTTGTTCATTAAGTCAAATCAAGGTACGAATACATCTGATATTTCAAAGGCAACAGAAGCTGAACTTCAAAAATACTTCTGGACCCTTCAACCTGTAAGTGTAGTAGTTTCAGCTGCGAAAAACTATGGCTTAAGTGTAGAAGAACTTCTGAGTTATTGCCAAATTGTAAAACCAGAAGCCGAAATCCCTTCATTACAGCACTTGTTCTTTAAACTAAATGAACAAGATGTACAGTCCATTATTAATATGATTCGTAGTGAAAAATCTCAACAAACAGCGTAAGCAAGAGAGGCATGAAAGCGGGTATTACCCACTTTTATGCCTTTTTTATTTCAATAATAAACAAACATTGGGAGGATAAAATAATGAAATTTATAGTTAAACGCGAACTAATGGTAGATGGTTTTACAAAGGTTGGAAAAGCAGTATCTGGTAAGTCTTCAATACCTGTTTTACAAGGTTTTTTATTGGAAGTAACACAAGAGGAAATCAATATTACTGGATCAGATAGTTCAGAAACGATTAAACATTGTATTCCAGTTGATGGTGAAAATGTCATCGTTCATGATTCCGGCAGTATTATACTTCCGAAACAGATTGAAAACATTGTAAAAAAATCCAATAAACAAATTGAATTTTCTTTAGATGGTTTTACTACAAAAGTAAAAAGCGGAAAAAGTGAATTCGATATTATTTGTTTAGATGCTACTGACTACCCTAAGTTTCCAGAGTATGATCTCTCAACTCCTTCACTTCAACTAGAGGGTGAACAGTTCAGAGATTTAATAAAAAAGACTGCATTCGCAGCGAGTACATCTGAAACTCGTCCTGTTTTACAGGGTATTTGTATTGAGGTATCAGCAGGAAATGTAAACCTAGTTTGTACAGATTCTCATCGCCTATCTAGAATTATTCATAAGGCACAAGCTGTACAAGATGCTAGAATTGTTGTTCCTGCGAAGACCTTAGATAATATGTCAAAAGTGTTTGATCTTGATAAAGAAGTACATGTATTTATTCAAAATGAACAACATATTTTACTTCGAAATGGTCAAACCTATTATATTTCTAGGCTTCTAAATGATAATTATCCTGATACTAGTAGGTTAATCCCTAACGATTCAGATGGAAAGTTAAAAATAAACCGCCAAGAGATAGTCCAGGGACTTGAATTAATAAAAGAAATTGCGAATGCATCAGATGGAGATAAGCAAGGTGTGGTTAAACTTCATGTTAATGGTGTTGCTTCTTTATCTAGTCAACAAGCTCAAAAAGGAAAAGGTAAGATTGATCTTCCCTATGATTCCTTTGAGGGTGAAGAATTAACAATATCCTTTGATTGTAAGTATGCATTAGATGCCCTGAAATCAATGGATTGTGAAACTGTTAATATGAGTTTCAACGGAGCTATGCGTCCCTTCTTAATTGAGCCAGATGGAGAAGTAGCATTAGCTGAATTGCAACTAATACTGCCTGTCCGGACAATGTAACTAATTTGAAGGAAAGGAAATTTTAATTATGGATTTCGATATAAATAAATTTGCTACTAATCTCAAGAAAAGAGATAAGCCAGCAAATGAGTCAAAGGATTTAAACGGTTATGTAAATGCAATTAGGTATATTTGGAATCACTACTCTATCGAAGAGATAGATTTTAATTGCTTTAGTTACAAAGATGTAATAAAGGCTCTAGATTCGATGGAAGATTTACCTCTTATATCAGCTGATGATTCAGAAGAGGTTTTCTATGTTGATCCAAACAACGAAATAATAGAATATGCCCGAATTGAAAATACATTGGCCCGTTTATTTCACCATAAAAATAAGCATTTTCGATCTGATGAAGAAATACTTTTCATCTAATTGAAGGAGGAGTAAACATGTCTCAGATGGATATCTACGAACACCAGTCGTATATCACCTCTATTTCTAACTTAGCTATGTTAAAGCTATTTCATGATGCTGGTGTTAATGTGAAGGAAAAGATTCATGTAAAAAAATTCATGGTGCATGTTGAACAAGCAGATGGTAGTGAATTAGATATATTTCACGATGGACTTAAAGAATTATTTGAAGTTGTTGAGAGATATGATTACGGAGATGAACTACCTAGCCAATATTCGGATATTTATATATCTGAGTATGCAATCATTATCAAAGATGCTGTGATAGCAACAGTGTTACAAAGCCAAAGCTCTTTCTCAAAAGAACTTGAACACGCTGTTAAGAGTGTACCTCAACATGTAGGCAACTACTTACATGTTGAAGCAGATACCGTAATTCTTCCAGATCAAACAGGTTTTGTTATCAACATTCATTGCCCTGGAATGCTTCATTCCCTTACGGAGAATATATTGCATTTACGGAAACTTGCAGAGGATTACGCTAATAAACTAATTTCGGAGAGTGCTCATAATGGAATTTCTAATAAAACTAACGGACAGACTGCGTAATTTTAGTGATTATGTTTCTGTCTCAAATCAAACAGAACAAGGTGTTGTTTTAGGAGAATATAGAATGACTTTGAGTGATGTGATCAAGTGTTTAACTGATTCTGGAGTGGAGGGTACTCGTACTGAATCCCCTTTTCTACCTAAGAATTGTATAAAGTTAGTAACGAAGCTTAATGCTTACGAGGTTTTTATTGAAATACCTAAAAGACAATGGCTCGTTACCTATAATCAAGAACAACATCACATCGGATTTCCGAGAATGGTATTAAGGTATGACATCTTTGAAGATCAAGTTCGCTCAATGCAACTTGTTGCTGTTCGAGAAGAAAAGGGCCGAATTAACGGAGAGACGCCTCTTTATTTCTTCCCCTTCTCTAACGTCGATAAAGAAAATTCAAAGGTCTGTATGGGGAATAATCAGGTCCCTGCAGTTAAATGTCTTAGTCAACTTGATACCATGCACAACCTATTCTTTTCTGCTCCTTTTGGAGACGATTACGGTTGTATTACGTCGGAAGGTCAAAGTATGACAAAACTTTTCAGCTTATTAAAAGATACTTCATTTAATGATGAGTGGCTTGTCCCTATTGGCACCACTTTTAATGAGTATTTTTCTTTAGATAGCAATTGAATAAAAGCGTAAACTACTAAACTATTAGAGATATCGGAGGAATTTATAATGACTACAAAATCAATCGAACAAACAGATATGTTTTCACTTTTTGGAATCGAGGATGAGTATGCAGAACAAAAAAGACGTGAAGAAGAGGAAATGAAGAAGAAAGTTGCAGAAGCTCAGAAGAAAGCTGCCGGAACTCAAAAGACTTCTTCATCAACCAGCAATTCCGCATCGTCAGGTGATAAGTTTGAAGTCAATGACCTTACAACAATTAAGTATTTTGGTCAAGAACTCCCTATTACTGATTATTTTACAGTTGAAGAACTTACAGAAGGTGTTCCAACTAAAAAGAAAGAGGGAGAGGTAGAAATCAAAAAAGTTGACGATGAAATGTTAAGAAATCGCATGGAGAATGACTTTGCAGAGTTAGTAAAAGGAATGACTACAATGGTTTATATTAAAAAGAAAAACATTGTATTACCTATTCTACAAGCAAAAAAGAAAGGTGCAAACCAAGGTGATTGTATTAAAAAAGAAGAGTCGAAAGACTCTTCTTTTTCTATAAATCGAAAGATCCCCTTTTCTTTGCTTACAGAGTTCATTTCTATCTCAAAACACTTTTCAGAAGTATATGGTACTGAAGTTCATGCTGATATTTATTTCGATCTTGATATAGGTGAATTTTTCATGTTGATTCCAGAGCAAGTTGTACATAAATATTGGGCTGAACGCATTGAGGATGGATTCACAACTGCCATGAAGATAGAAGAAAGAAATTGCGGTAAGGTTATGGAGATTCATTCACATCACGTTATGTCTCCTACTCCTAGTGTACAAGATGACGAAAGCGAGAGATCCCCTATTTTATATGCAATAGTTGGGAATATCGATCACTTTTTTCCTAGCATATCTTGTAGAACCTTTAATAAGGAATTGGAAACGCACATAACAATAAATCCGTTTAGCGTGTTTGAAAACCCCTTTATGAATGAACCATCTTCCTATGACTTAAATGTAGTGGAGGTGGTAAGATGATTAACTTATTAGAAAACCAAAAAAAGCTATTTCCTTTTATTGTTCAGATTGGTACAGGTGCAACAGGTTCTAATGTAGTTTCACATGTAGCACAACTGTTTTCTATTTTTAATATTAGCGGTCAATATGTGATTGTCGATCCAGATATCATAGAATCTCGGAACCTACTAAACCAATTATTTTTAGAAAATGAGGTAGGAAAGAAAAAGGCTGATGTACTTGCTAGAAGATATCGTGCTGCTTACCAAGTGGATATAGCATCCTATTCAAAAGATTATATTGAAGACGTTGATTCATTGAAGAATTTATTTAATACAGATTATCTTCAAATTGGGTACAGCTATGACACTTTGTATCTTCCTATAATTATAGGATGTGTAGATAATAATTATACTAGACAGGTAATGCATCGTTTTTTTGAAAGTTCTTCTAGATGCCTTTTACTTGATGTTGGTAACGAGAGTGTACAAGCTCCTAGTCACTATCCATCACGTCCTAAAGATCAATGGACAGAAGAGGAACTAAATACTTTTAATAATACTGGTTGGAGTGGTCAGGTTGTATGTGGCTTAAAAATGAATGGCCAAACTATACTAAAACCGGTTGCAGAAATGTTCCCTGATATTTTAGAGGATAAAGATGAGATAGCACCATCCCAGGTAGCTTGTAGTAACATTATTGCAAGTGAACCACAACGCTTAATTGTTAATAAGATGGCAGCATTAGCCGTAACAAATTATATTAACGAGCTTTTTGAATCTGGTGTAATTAGTAATCATATGACTTTCTTCCATGCAAAAAAAGGATATATGCGGAGTAATGCAATACAGAAAAATTAAATGAAATACTAAAAACCCCTTGATTAAAGTAATAAGGGGTTTTTTATTTAGTACCGTAGTAGATAGATATAACCTTTATTAAAAAAAGTAATAATCTTCTATCACAGCAATATTAGGTGAAATAAGTTCAAGCGGTATATTATTTCTATTTGAGAATGCTCCAATAATGTATTCAGATATCTTCTGCCTTTCAGCCTCATATATTGATTGATGAAGAAAAATATTAAGTATATAAGAATCCTTTTCTGCACTTTGAACCTTTAGGATTGTAATATCTCCAGCTTTAATATTGTTATTAAGAGAAGACCACCAATGCAGCTCCCACGACTCTGCTAATTCATTTTTTATTACAGGGGTAATAAATAGTTGAGGTGTATAAAATTCAATATCATTTACATTAGATAACCATGTGTCTATAGGTTCTACAGTGGTTTTAAGATCTTTATCTTCTTTTATATCTAAAAATGCTTGTCGTGCCCCTAAACAAGTAACATCAAAGATCGTTTGTTTAATAAGATCATAAACATTCTCAAACCTTTGCAATAACCTCATGATAAACTTTTGAGTTAATTCTGTTCTGATAACACTATCTAAATTTTCTTTTAAAGCATTTCTTAAAATCTTAGGAACTTCATCTGTTAAAAAACCTACAGGTTGAGTAAAAAACTCGTCAGGAAATGAGGAATTTTCATCAACCATTATCTCTCTAGCTAACAAATAACCATTAAAAAACTGACTTTTTAAAGCCTCAAAAAATAATTCATCAAATTGTTTTTTCTCTTCATCTTTTTTTATGATTCTATAGAATTTCTGACTATAAAAATTAAATACCCCTAAAAACTCTGATTTAAAATCATGATCTTGTTCAAATAATTGAGTTAGTTTAGTATTTGTGATTTTTACTTGTTCCTCATTCTTCTCTATTTGTTGCTGCATCATCATTTCCTCCTACTTCTTCGAATGGTGGAGAAGGGCTATCATCTTGATACATCCAACTCCCATTTTCTTTTATAATCGTAGTAATGTAATAGGCTTCATCTTCAGTATTTAATGTTTCTTTCCGATAAAAGTACCCTTCACTTTTAGCGGAATTCAACTCAACATCGGTAACTTGATAACTAATTGAATATATATCTTGCCCTTTAAGAACTTCTTGTATATTTTGTAGAAATAATACTCCCTCTTCTTCAGTGGGAATCCATTCTTTTTTAAATGATTCTGACCCGAATTTATTTAAAAATTGATAGTATACCTCTGGATCAGATTTACCTGTGTTAAATTCAAATATTTCTTTACTTAACCTTAAAGCAAATTCATTAGCATCTGAATATCTATCTTTAATCACAACTTGATCTGTTTTTTGTTCATTTTTCTTATCTAACTCATTATCATTAATAACTTCATTAAGGGGCTTTTCCATTTCTACATATATCTCAGCAGCTTTTTCCTTTTCTTTTTTCTCAGTTTCTTTTTGTTCATTTGCTATTTTTTCATTTTCTTTTATCTGCTCTTTAGCTGAATTGGCAAATCCATCATTACTACAACCTGCTAACAGTAAGGTAGTACCGAATGAAATTCCAATTACATTCTTAATAGCTTTGCGCATAGTTGTTCACCCCACTTGTTATCACACGTTTATCATGGTCATTTAAGTAATTGGCTAGCTCTGTACATTCCAGCATACCTAAATTTTTTAATCCATTCATAAACAATTTAACTATGTCATGAATTTTAAGCTTCATCTTTCCTGCTATTACAGATTGTTTTAGAGTTTTTTCTAGGACATAAGCAAATGACCGGAGAGAATCTTTATCTAAGCTTGTATCTACCGTTACAGACTCTAAAGCTCTTTTTCCAAAGATAACTATAAATAACATAATTTCATCATAAGAGACGGAATGATTCGAAGGAGTGAATACCTTCTTATCTCCCTTGTGCCATGATGACACTTCTTGATAAATATCACTGTCTTTCAATAAAATAGAGGCTTGCTGTTTTAAATAATCTATTTTCACAAACTCTTGCAGACCATATGAAAGGATATAATTATTCAAAAATGTGTATTTACTCCTGTCGAATTGAAAAAATAAATATCTATCTTGATCCTTTAGATACAAATCTCCTGTGCCAAGTAATGAAGCTCTAACCAACAGTCTTAAAGCATTATTCGTTGTTGTAGTAGACTTAATAAAATAGCTCGATCTCATATAATCCCCCCTAACATAAAAAATACCCAAAAATAAGTAAATAGATAGACATACTTCACCTGTCTATTATTACTATTTTTGGGTATTTCCCATTTATAATTTTATTCAATTCAATTAATGACAATTATACTATTGAGCTTGGTATCTTTCAATTACTTCTTTTACGAGTTCCCCAGCCCAAGTTTTTTCAATTCCTAATTCATCGGCGAGTGCATCTACTGAATAACCTTTGTTTGTTCGCAAGTAATTAGTATAAAGCATTCTAAACTCACTAAGTGGAAGTGGTTTAGGTAAATCATAGTCATCTCTTATTATACATAAATTATTAGATAACATTTCAGAAGTAATGGGACCGAATTTGCCCGTATCATGGCTTTTGGTAGTAAATATATATTCTGATGGTACAAACTGTGAGTCTATATAGTGAGCAGCAAAAAGCTCTGCTTCTATTCCCTCTAATTCGATCTTTCTTATCAAATCCGAAGATTTTCGCTTTGTTTCAATTATAAACTTATTACCTAGATCGCTTACATCTGTTTTCTTAAAATGGTACTCGGATACTCTAAAACCTTTTAAAGCTAATATAAAAATGACTTTAGTTAAAATTTTATAAGAAGGGTTATTAATCACTTTAGGTTTTATATCTAATAACATTTCATAGCCATATTCTCTCGGTAAAGTTTTTTCTAATTTTACTCTTTTGATTTTAACAGCTGGATCTATTTTAACAATATCCTTTTGCCACAAATAATCAAAGTATTTTTTTAGTATTCCAAGATGCTTGTTAATAGTATGGATACTATTCCCTTTTTCTTGTTTTGACCGTAGAAAACCTTTTATATCACTAGGGCTAATTTCATATGCTTCTATATTTCTTTTGTACTTTTCCTTTAGATATGAATCAAACATATATAGTGTTTTAATGTATGATTCAATCGTCTCTTCTGTGTAATTATTTTCTTTAAGGTATTTATCAAAATGGATAGGCATTTATATCACCTTATTTTTTAAAATTTAATTTATTTATATGTAAGGTACAACTACTAAAGATAAAAACTATTAGAAAAGTATATGTCTTATAGAAAATCTCTAAGCCTTTATTATCAAGGGATATTTACCCTCTTCTCATAAAATTATAGCATATAATTTACGGCTTTCTTTCAAATATAGAACTACATTTGAAAGAAAAATGTAAATCCAATATAAATTTAATCCAAATATATCCAACAAATACAATACTCGAATAAGCGGTGAAAGAGTAGATTTATACACAAATTACTCACATTTAGTTCTAATATACCCACATTAAATAAACAATTCTCACATAACACACAGTCTTAACAATTATAATTCTATATTTTTATGAATAAGGATTGCTTTATTTTTTCTTAAAATATTAACAAGTAAACAATATATTGCCTAATAACAGTAAATTTCTATATTTTTATGAGTTCAGACAAAATAAGAATTCCTTTTATAGGTGAAATTTCCAAAAGAAATCCATTGCATTTCATTAACCTATAAAAGGGTATGAGAAATAAGCCTAATTCCATAGGTTTTTAAAAAATATCCAATCTAGGAGACTCGGATTTGATTAGTGTATGGTTCGTTGGATTCCATGCATTTCTAATTCGAAATTTCAGGTTCTTATACTGGTTAACCAGAAAATCCTCTAATCTAAATCCGTAATGTGTTGCTGGTTTTATTTGCTTTGCTTTCGGTAGGTCTTCCAGTTTACTATGCATCATTCTGCTAACAGCTGAATACTCCAATGGGTTTTCAATTTTCTCAACAATTCCATGTATTTTCTCTTCAAATTCTTCATATGCGTCAATATCTACTTTTAACCTAGATGCTTCCTCACGAACTAGTTGAATACCTGGTATATAGTTAATATCTTCACAATACCTGTATCCGGAGCCTAGACCCTTTTCTGTAAAGAAACGATCAAGAACCTCAGCCCCTTCTTTACACATAATTCTAAATTCACGTACGCTATATTTACTCATTTTATTAAGAAAATCATAGATCCTCTGATCTCTTTGAGCACCCTTTTTGTACCCATAAATTAAATAATCATATAGACCTTCCTGTCGCATGATTTTTGTATATAGCGCTTCTCTTGTATATCGAATAGACTTTTGAACAAATGATTCAAGATCATAGGGTAATTTCCCTGTTTCTTCCCATTCTCTTTTCAACTGGAAAACGGCATGATTAATCATTTTTCTAGACTGATCTTTTAGAATGTAAACAAGGTTACGGAATAAGCTGCCATTGTATTTACCTTTTAACTCAGTACTTGCCAGTTCTCCAATACCCTCTTTAATCATTTCTTCCTCTATTGCTCTAGCTTGACGAGGGTAAGTTTCTTTTACTTCAAGAGGATGACGAACCTTTTCTTTCGCGAGCTTATGTAAATGGTATTTAGGATTCAACATGTAATTAGCTTTATGGAATCGATTAAATTTAGATTGAATTAAAGGAGCATTCCCAGTATGTTTTAACAACGGTCCATGCGCACCAATACTTATTGTTGTTAAATCTTGAATTACTCTCCGGACATCTGAATTTTGTTGTTTTAAAAGAAACTGCTTAAGTCCAGCCATATGTAAACTTTTCTCAAGGTCTACATTTCTATCGAAATATACAGAATGCTTATAATTTTTATTACTACCAGCTCTCCAAATCAGGCCAAAATACACCTTCCAATGAGAGATAGAAAGCTTTTGAAATTCATCTGAGAAAATAATTGTAGGATTAACCGTAATATATCTATGAGGAATCGGTTTTTCGTCAGATTTTCTCGTATTAATAAAATAGTTAATTGCAATATTAATCCTTTTTGTATAAGGATTTTCAGTAATAGTAATTAAATCATTAAGCTTTAATTTTTCAATAGAATATAAGAATTCTTGAAAAGATAATGAGGATATTTTTGATACTCTTTCCACATATAAACGATGTAATGTTATTTCACGAATAATACCAACAGTATTACATGTTAAATGTAAAGAGAGCGTAGTAATTAAATCACTCTTTAAGACGTGATGAAGTTTGCGAGGGTGAGTTTCATTTTTTAGTAATGAAAATCTCATATCTTTGTGGTAGTTTTTTTCAATATCAAATAAAGCAGATATAAAATCCGATGAAACTACAAATCCAGTGATTTTCAATGGATCAAATTGATTTTCTTCTTGACTGAACGAACTTAAATTCTGTACCATTCGCCTTACTAACCTCTTTTCTATTAGAGAATTTATTTGGGTACACAGTAACCCAAATTTTCCCCCGAATAAAAAGACAGTCTGTAAGAGGTATTTTCAAACAAACTCTACATTTTTGCAATTAATTTGCAGAAAAAAGGCAACAAAAAAAACGGTTAAAGAGTTGCGAAAATTCAACAAAGAAATGCTTCCGATACACACTGGAAAGACACCCCTAGAACTTTTCACACAGCTTACCGTTTATCTCTTATTTTTATCTCTCTTTTTTTCTCTAAGTTTCCTATTTCAAGCTTGTTTTTTTATTTATATATGCTAGAATAGGAGTTGAATATAAAACGTTTTGTTTTTGGGGTGTTCCTTCCAGATCTTTGATCGGGGGAACTTTTTTTTGTGTTTTTTTATAAAATTATTGTATTCTTTTATTATTATTGTTTACCAATTTACGGAAGATGTTTCTTTACTTCCCTCACTTGGATATTATTAGGACTTAAAAAAGTGTATAAAAAATACGCTATCTAAAAGTCACGTATAACTACATTTTAAAAGTATGCTCCGATCTTTCCTTAAGGTATAACAAAAAAACACCTTAAAGATAGACTCATAGCTACAAATATAGCGATATGTCACCTTTAGATATCCCTGACCCACTTACAATGTTATCACAGTAAATTTAAAATTAGCAATACTAATTTTGATAAATTTCGCCAAAATAGTTTAGGTGCGAGTATGCAAATGTCTCTGATATCTTCTAACTCTTCTTAAATTCACTTAATGATCAAGGATTTTATATATAAATATCTATTAATAATTGTTGAATTCAACAGTTTCATGTGATATATTTAAATTACAAATTAAATAAGAATATTTTAACGCTATAAAATATCCTAAAACCCAAGAGAAACCCCTGCGTCATTGACGTGGGGGTTTCTTATTTTTCGTTTATAGAAATAAATAAAAAATAAAAAAACGCTAGTCTACTAGCGTCAAAGTAATTTATTGATGATGATAAATCTTGATTGGTAAATTAAAGATATGAGAGAACAGTGATAGCAACGGCATTTATTAAACCTATAACTGCTAAAACAACAGCTGCATTATCAATTTTTTTCATTGTATGCTCTTTCAATAAATTAAACATTACAATCACCTCTCTTGTATTTATTTCATTATACAATAAACTTTACACTTTTTGCAATCGTTTTATTCATCATCTTTAATATTAAATTCTCGTGTTAAACTGTCCTGCTCTAAAAGCAGTCTAATTGATTGATTTTGAGTTTCGTTAATCAATCTAGTTTTTTCTTGGTCCATTTTGTGTTTGAATTCCTCAAGATCAGCCTTCGATTTTCCTTTTTGCTTATGAACTATCTCTTTTTGTTTTTCAAGTTTTTCTCTTTCTTCCTTAAGTTTATCTAATTCTTCTCTTTTTATTGCTAATTCATTTTTTGGTTCTATAGCATTAACACTAATAGCTTTATACTTGATATTCAGTTCTTCTGTAGATGGTTTTTTCTTTCCAAATATTTTTGCTAAGAATCCAATATTTTCTCGGCCTTCTTCTTGAACACGTTTGTATAGATCTAATTGTGATTTAGCTACTTCATCAAATGTCTGATTAACGTTACCAACAACATCGCTAACATTCTGCAATAAATCTTGAATTTCTTTTTTCTCTTCTTTAGAAATTTGTAATAATGATTCATTTAACTCGATTAAGTGGTTAATATTATTCATTTCCTTTTCCCAGGAGTCCACTTTACTTACTGCATTCTCATATACTTTTCTTCGGTAGTCATATTCTCTTGTCATTTGCATGTATAAAAACATGCTCAACATTTGATTTTCCATACCTTCAATATGCTTTTCAATGCCATTAAGTTGCTCCGATACTTTCGGAGTGGTTTGTGAGTTTGTAGCAATACCTTTTCTATTATTAGGTCTATCCTTAGAAAGATCTTCTCGTCCTGTTTCAGGCATAACCCCCACTAAACTTGCAATATCCACTGGCCTTTTATTGAGCTGATCTTGCAATAGGAATATTAAGTACAATCTATATATTCCTCTATAATCTAAACGATATAGTTTACCAGCTTGAGTAATCTGAACATATTCCTCTAGACCATTCCTTTGAATTATATTCCTAATTTGGTAATCCTTCTTATTTAATCTTTCAGCAGCCTCTGAAATAGTGTATTGGTTTTTTCTGTTCATTTCAGAGAGTAAGGTTATAGGAATTAATTTATCTTCTAATCCCTCTTCCTCAATAACTTGATATAACGGATCATTTCTGAAAATGTGTTTAATTTCTTCCTCTAGTGATAGTTCTTCTACGTTAAAATCACTATCAATCACGTTAAAATCACTAGCTACTATCACATTATCATCTTGATTATTCATATTAGACCTCACCTCTTTCCCGAAAGTGCATATCCATCTTTATATTATTAGCTAGAAAACTTGCGAATTCAAGAGTTTTCACTTATTTATAATGATTGGAAAAGATTTATCTTTACAGATATCAAATTGATTCATAATGATTGACGTTTATAACTATCACTATTGATCTATTATGATATAAAGTGATTTATAAAAGTGATATTTATAATGATTTGGATTTATACATAGTTATATTGATTTATAATTTATAAATAATGATTGTTAAGTATAATAAATATTTATAGATATTTAAACTGATTGGAAATTGAGTGATCAATCAGTTCAAATCATTCTTTTGATTGGAAAAACTTTATAAAAGGAGAAAAAGTGATAATCATTGATTCTTCATATACTGGAAATATTGGTTATTATAACGATAAACATTTTGATTAAACTCTATTATATTGAATGTTTTATAAAACATAGTTAATGCTATCCTAAAAAGTACAAAACCAATGAGTGTTATAGTATGGTTTATCAGAAGTTTAGGTAAGGTTTATTAAAGAGAGTTATTTTAGAAATTCATACTAATTGGATGTTAGGATCGCTTATGCTGTATAGATAAAGTAAATGTCAGGCGCAACTAAAAAAGTTATAATTGAAATTTTGTCTTAGTAAATGATATAAGACAGACCAGATTGACACGAATTATTATTGCATAGATTCTCATAAAACTTGTAAAGTTAATCATCTAGAAATATCATGTATTTATTGAATTAGGTACTAGAGAAATTTAATACTAGTCACCATTTCGGTGCTAGGTTTTGGAGAATGGGTGATCCCAACATAGGATTGCTAATTTCAATTGTGCAAATGATGCTGCAGGTTATCCGGTTATCCAATAGATTTTCCTTGATTAGATAATAGGTCCTTTTATAGATACAGAAAAGATTATGAAGGTTATTTTTAGATTGAAACGTTTTTTAACAGCTTGATTATAAAACCAGTTATGAACAAAAAAAGTTATAAGTAGGTGGATTTTTAGATATAAATGATGAGCTTTTTCTTTTCTTAATATCGGAGATAAAGGTTATAGGTTATATAAAGTGGTATCTAATCAATAGGAGCACAGCCTATAGAAAAAGCCTTGGATTAATCCAAAGGCTTTTTCTGAGTTTATAGTTATTGCTATCACTTATTCTGTTATATGTTAACTTTCATTATTAAGGTAACAACTTATAGTCTAGGTATGTTTGATTATTCATCTTCTAATCCATCAAAGTTTAATGAATCGATATCAACATCAAAATTCTCATCTTTAGGTTTATTTTCTTCTTTGATTTCATCCCCTAGATCTATACCGAATTCACTTAGGTCGAGATCCATGTCGAAATCATCGTCCTCTGAAGTAGCTGCAATCGAAGCTATAGAGGAATTTTTATAAACGAACTTTCTTTGTTTCTCCAAAAATTCGTTATATTCCTCAACTAAGCCCTTTGCTAATCTGTTTGGTAGAGCTTCAGTTTTAAAAACAGTATAAACAATGCCTTTTCTATTATTATTCTCTACAAGATAACCATTGAACACCGTTCCGTTTATAGGTAATTCTTCTGTAATTGTCTTTTTAGAAATATCCATAAATGAACTTGGGATTTTCTTGTCAGGTGCTATAACAGCAAGTAATCCAACATGGTGTACTTTTGATGCAACATATGTTCCATCATCTTGTTTTTCCGTTAGTTCTACAGGTTGGTGAAGAATGCTACCTTTTATTGATTCCTTAAACATGGATTCCATATCGTATTCGTTATTAATCTCTTTAATATCCCTAGTAATTTTATTCATAACAAGACATCCGGTATGCTCTAAAACTAATCTTTTAAAGTCCTGGCTATCGAATGTTATGGAGGTACCACCACCATTAGTTGCAGTGTTCATCTCATGTATAACATCTCTAATTTGTCTATTTGCATAATCTCTATAGTTATCAACACGAAGACCTTCACGTTCATTACTTGGTAATGTTTCGAAGTCATCAGAAAATTGTTGGTTATCAGCGAATATGACAAATGCAATTCCTTTTGACTTATCTTTTGAAACTTTCCAGATTCTTTGTGTGAACTGATTTACTTGTCGCAATACATCTGGACCATCGTCTCGTACAGGTAGAGTTACAACTATACCTATTTTCACTGTGTTTTCACTAGCATTTTTAACTGCTTGTGCCATGTATTTCTTGATGTTTGCTTTGAAATCAGCTGGTGATGTATCTTTTTGGATCTTAACTAATTCTTGTTTGATAATAGGTTTGTTATGGAAATCATTAAACTCTTCAATTGCTTTAATAATGGTAGAAGTACCTGTACCACCACCAAGCCCCGCGAAGAATAATACAAGATCGTCACTTGGTCTAACTCTATCGGTAATAAATTGTTTTAATTTTTCCTTAGCTTCTTCATTTTCTTCAATTACTCTAAGTGCTTTTTCAGGGTTTTTTCCTAAGCCTCCTAAATTCAGTGATACTCTATTACTTTTTGAGATATAGCGTAATCCTTCTAAATCTCCATCATTGCTGTTAAGAGCAAGGCAATTATAAACTGGTGTTCCATCAGCTTTTTTAAGTGCTGCAAATGAGTCTGCCATTCTTGTTCCAGCTTGACCGAAACCAACCATTGTCATATTTATTGCAGGGGGGTTATTTGTAAATAACATTCAATATCGCTCCTTATTTATTATGATTTATTGTTATTGATTATTATTGTTAATTATCTATGTTGATGTTTCTCTTCGTTTTGTCTTCGATTCAATAGTTCTTGTACTACTTGCCAACCTCTAATTGTCAAAAAAAGAAATTTATAAGGTTTTATAGGCTTATAGAATAATAAAGACATATCTAGAAGTTTATCAACATGTCTTTCTGCTGTTTTTCTATGTATATTTGTCTTATTTTCTTCATAAGTGAAAGTACGTCCTTTGCCGACTTTAGTCTTTCTATCAACCATAACATTATCAACGATATCTGTAATTGTTATGCCTCTTATATTCGATTCTTCTGTTCTTTGATTTCTTTCAGTTTTACCTATGTGGAAGCATATTTTTTTTGTAACCTCATCAGCTTCAATAATATCAGCGAACATCTTAACGAGCTCAGGAGGAAGTTTTACATCCTTGTACTTAATATGCAATTCATTGATCAAATAGTATTACCTCCCTTTTCTTCATTTACTATATATTACCTCATATCAGAATCTAATACAAGACTCTTTATCTATCGATGATTATAAAAAATTATATAAACGTTTCTATTAAAGCCCTTTATTTACTGGTTTTATATAACGAGTCTTTATATAGTTTCTATATATAGAGTCTATATAAATTAATGATCTATACTATGACGAAAAAAATAAAAAATCCAGTAGAATTTAATTTTTATTACCAAAATTGTATTAATTATATAAGTAGACAATAGATTTTTATAGTAAGTTTTTATCAAATGATTAGAGGTATTCTATATATAGAGTCTATATATAAAGCTATATCAGTATTGATCTTTACCTAAATTTATTAACGTCTAAGTTATTCCGACTCTATATATAGACTCTGTATATTTGGTTTATTAATTATCTATAGTTCAATAAGTGATATCAGTTCAATGATTATAAATGGTGATTGATCAGGTAAAGAGGGGATTTATGGACTGTAAAAAGAGGGGTCTTTTCTCATATGTGCTAGATTAATTGCATTAATCATTCTCAATTCGCCTACTTGCCTTTAATGTTTTTCAAATGATATGAATTATCTATGTGACAGATTTCCAGAGTGATAGAATTCCATTCTAATTTAAGGAAGGGAGGAGGTGATTTGAAGTCTGACAGCATGGTTGAGGTGAATGAAAATTATTAATTTTATTCATAATGCTTGAGACTAATTAAGCATAACGTTAGGGTTCAGATAGATGAAATAAACATAGTCAAGTAAACACCCCCAAGTAAACATACTTAGATATGTTAATTTGGGGGTGTTTAAGGATAAACATACATAATCATCTTAAAACCCTTATTATAACTGACATTTCGAACTGCATAGAATCCAGACTATTTTCTGTTTTGGATACTCTTTTTCGACTGTTTTTTAACTACAAATATGTTTTTGAAAACCTGTTCTATTTGCACCCAATATTTTTCTCGAATATTAACTTTTGAATCTTGTAAAATCAACTTTATAACTTGTATTTTTATTCAGCTTAATGTAAAAAAATCTTTTCCTTAATTCCTTCATTTTTCTTATTTACATGCTATAATATTGAATACAAATCAATATTAATAAATGGGCGTACCCCACATTTTGAAAAAGGATTTTTATATCCTTTCTCTTGATGTGGGGTTTTTTGTTGATTTTGTAACTTTACAGATAGGAGGTTGTTTATGAAAGGTATTGCAACAGGTGTAAACAGGCAGGGGATTATCTTCAAGGAATATGAACTGGATTTATTGTATCAAGTTTATAAACATCGGCTGTTAACTACTGTTCAAATGTACAGGCTGATTGGTGGAGATAAAGTAATTCACTACAACAGTTTTAGCAGAAGACTTAGGAAATTTGCAAAGTATGACTTATTAGTCTCTCATGAATATAGTCTAGGTCAGAATGGGTTTTATTATTACTACTTTCGAATTGGCAGCAAAGCAATAGAAATACTCAAAGATACTGGATTTATCAAATCTGGCGAAAAGGTGTATGAGCCTTATAAAATTTCTGGTGTTAAAAATATAGATCATTATTTAGCTACCCAAGAAGTAGTAATCAATACATTGGTTTCTCTAAAGGAGAGAGGAAAGGAGAGGGTAGATTCGCTAGCTCCATATGAGTATTTATATGTAGATGCAGATGATGATAATGAGGATACTAAAGTAGTAGTGCCTGATTGGATTCTAAAAAAGGACGATATGTTACTAAACATTGAATTGGATACCGGTTCTGAAAATCTAGATGTTATACAAGACAAGGTAAAAAGGTATATTCATCTAGCTGAATTACGTCCGACAGAAAGAATAATTGTATTGTTCGTTGTGTTAGACGATTCCTTTCCTTCCCGCTTTTCTTATACAGATCGATTAAGGAGGGTAGGTAATATGAAGCAAAACTTAGTTAATACAAAAGGTATTCAATCTGTTAATTTAGATGTCTTTGTTGTTCCGTTATCTAGAGCTTATGAAACTGCTCAAAAGTTAGTAATAAACGAAGCGCCATTGTTATTAGATAGACGCTCCTTGGAAGTCGAAGCATGTGTATCACTTTTAAGTGAGTACAACGAAAAATTTGAATATAATTTATCTGAAGTCAATCAAGCTGATTTTTATAATCAATCTATACCTTTTCAATATTATGCAGATGGGATATATAAATTAAGTAATCAAAAGGGGACATTTACTGATTACGTTATGTTCGTTGTGTTAGAAGAGGGGAATGTTCAATCATTAGACAGATTAGACTTTCTACATAAGTCAGCCTTTCACTTTAATTCTTTTAACGAGAAAGTGAATCGTATTATTGTCTTGTATGACAGTCTGACATCTTTTGAGTCTGACATTTTAGGTGCAGAGTTTGCAGAAACTTTGTTTATCGATAGTCAGACTTTAGGATCTTCTTTAGAAGATGAGCCACAATTTCATAAAACAATATCACCTTATCGAATGGAGGGAACTACTTATGATAAAGGACGTTAATTGGAAGGCAAAACTCCCTGTTATTGTAGCAACTTTCCTTTTCATCCATTCGTTGTATCAAATGATACGGGCGTTGTTTAATGAAATTTTACTATTTAAAGCTCAAAGTTCCGGGGAGATAGTTAGCTATATAATTTTTGGTGACCCGCTCCATCCTTCATTGATTGGGTTTGCTTTTCTAGTCATCACTTTTATTGCTACCTGGTTACTTTCTACAAGAATTAAATTGTATAAAACAATGAAGTGGAGAGTAATTCAGTTCTTGATTATGCTCTGTGGTATCATTTTTCACTATGCATGGATAATAACAGCAGTTACTTACAATAAGTTAGTCCCATATTTCTCAATCAGGGCAGATATGATTAACTTGGAGAACAAGGCCTTCCAAGATGTATTAATTCATAATACAGATCAGTTTTTCTTATTGTTGATGGCGTTACCGCTATTAGCAATGTTTATGTTGTTTCTTTATTTAGGAGGTCTTTTTACTAAAAACCAAGAGGACTTGGTTGAAGCCTTTAGGAACTTTGAAGTTAAAGGAAAATGGATACAGAGATTCTCGAAATTTGAAAAGACTGATATATGGCCAGACGTTGAGTTAGGTCCAAGTTCAGAATCAGGGGAAATGGTGACTATTCCAGGACGAGACAGAACCTTGAATTCTATTATTATCGGAAGTATTGGTACTGGTAAAACTGCTGCGCTTGGATTACCTATGATCAATCAAGACTTACATTGGATGACTAAATTTATAAATGATTATCCTTCTATCTCACAAAAGGAAAATTATAATACGGAAGATGTAAAAGGGATGTACTTGAATGGAATAAGTATTATTGAACCCTCTAATGATTTATGTCAAAAGGCTTTGAAACTAGTAAAAGCACATGGGATTCCGGAAAGAAGTATCACTTATATAAACCCGCTCGATCCTAACACACCTTCCATTAATCCAATGAAGGGACCTGTAGACAAAGTTGCAGAAACCTTCACCTTAGTCATTGAAGGTTTAAATGAGAGCGGAGAAACAAATGAATTCTTCCAGCAATCGCAAAGAACGCATTTAAAGCATTATATCTATCTGTTGAAATTGCATGATCCAGAAAAAGAAGTAACTTTTGATATGTTGTTAGATATGTACAACAATTCACAGCTGGTTCGTAAAATGCATGAGAAGTTAAAAAAAACTTTCCCTGCAGATTATGACCTTATAGCGGATAGGGATGAAAGAAATCATTGGCAAATTGTAAAACAAATTGATGAGTGGTTTGATCTAAACCTTGTTCCTAAAACGATGCGTACACCACAGGGAGAGATACCTATAAAGGTTGTTACAGGCCCGTATCGAGGAGAGACTGAATACTATGATGCTAAAGCTGAGTTTGTCCAAGGTCTTCGTAACGTTTTAAATGACATTGGTGCCAATAAGTTAATACGTCGTGTTTTGTTCGGTAAGAGTGATTTTGATTTTGATCAGCATTTAGAATCCGGTGGAATCCTTCTTTGTAATTCAAGTAAGGGGGAGTTATCTGGTTTAGCGAATGTACTAGGGAAAATTGTTTTGCTAAGTTTACAAAACGCAGTATTCCGGAGACCACCTAACGTTTCAACTTTTCATCATATTATGGTCGATGAAGCTCCAGACTACTTATATCAACCATTTCGTGAGTTTCCGGCACAATCTCGTAAATATAAGGTTATCGTTACAATTATCTTACAAACGATTACTCAACTTGCTGATCGTTATGGTGAATATTACATGGATACATTGATTGGTACGCTAAGAAATCGTATGGTATATGGTGATTTACCTGCATTTGATAGTGAGTATTTTAGTAAAGTATTTGGTGAGAAGTTTGTATATGAAGAAAGCACCACAGAACAATCTGTTTCACCGCTTCAAGATAATCCTATGACGCGGAGTGGGTCATCGTATAGCAAGAAAAAAGATGTAATGATGACTACAAGTGATGTTATTTATCAAGATGCATTCCAATGTAGTGTTAAGATTGTAGTAAATAACAAGCCGATGCCAGTTCAACAAATAAAAGCTAATTTCGTACCTGATGAAGAATTTAAGAATGCAAATGTGAAAGTTGATGCTGAAGCAGCTGAGATATGGCTAGAAGATCGTCGATTGTTCTTAGAAGGAAAACCAATAGAGGAAATGGTTAGTGAAGGAATAGAAATAGATGAGGATGAAATTCTTATTTCTGAAAATGATGATAAGCTTTCATCCGCTAGTAAGGCAAGGGAGGAAACAATTGATGAGAAGCAAGTTGAAGAAGTAGTTTCACAACGTCATGTAGATTTGCCTAAAGATGATATCATTTTTTCACCACCTAAACCTTCCAGATTAAGAACCGCTAAGTCTAATGCAAACGTTGCAGAAGAAGTTGCTGTTTCAGTAGAAGAAGCGGTAGCCGTAGAGGCAGAAATAGAGGTGGTAAAAGAAACACCTATGATATCTGAATCTAAAAAAAATCCAGAAGAAAATCAAACTGAATTGAAAGAGTCATTTGAGGAAGATTTATTACTTGATAAACAAAGTATAGTTAAGGATGAGTCACAACCAGAACCGATTAAAGAAAACAACAAGCAAGAGGATTTAGATGATTGGCAAGCGCAACTAAAAACACCTATGAGTCAGATATCTTATAGGGAGCAACCTAGCGTAGATGAATTTGAAAAAAATACTAAGAAAGTAGCAGCTGAAAAAAGTCAAATGGACAAAAAAGGTGATGATTTAATAGGTGAGTTATATACATTTTTAAATGATGAGGAGGATAAAGTTTAAATTTACTTGATTGGAAGAAGTGAATAAGTTACAATTTGATTATATTTACCTAGTTCATCTTACAATCAACGACAAATGAATAGATATATATAATGGGAGAACCCCACAACTAGTTTTAAAGATTTATTTCGCGTGTAAATCTTTAGGCTATGTTGTGGGGTTTTTTGGTTGTTGTAAATGATGAACTGGTAGATATAACAAACAAACTGAGTGTGAGAGTAAATATTAGATACTAAAGCAATAGGAGGTTTTATGATGTTGTTATGGCCTGATGTGGAATTAGGATTAAGTACTAAAACAGGTGATTCTATAAAGATACCAGGCAGAGACCGTGCTTTAAATTCGATTATTTTAGGTAGTATTGGAACCGGAAAAGCTGCCGCTTTAACTTTACCTATAATTAATCAGGATTTTCAATGGATAAAAAGGTATGTCAATGATCTCTCTACAATTGATGAGAATGATAATAACAATACTAATGAACAGGATTTAAAAAACTGTCTTAATGGTGTTAGTATCATTGAGTCTTCAAATGAGATATGTGGAACTGCTCTTAAGTTGGTACATGCTCATGGTATACCGGAAGAAAAAATTACGTATATTAATCCGCTAGACCCAAAAACGGCTTCTATTAATCCTATGAAGGGACCAGCTGAACATGTATACGAGAGTATCTCAAAACTAATTGAGGGATGTATAGAAAAAGGTGAAGATTTTGCATTAGAAATTCAAAAAATGCATTTGAAGTATTACATATATTTGCTGAAACTTCATAATCCTGAGAAAGAAGTAACGTTTGATATGTTACTAGATATGTATAATCACCCTAAATCAGTGCGGAAAATGCATGAGGATTTAAAAGAAATTGCTGTACCTGCTGATTATGAATTTTTAGATAACGAAGAGCAGCGACAACATTGGCTTATTATTAAACAATTAGACCAATGGTTTGATGAAAATCTTGTATTAAAAACCGGAATTTCTCAAGAAGGTTCAACTACTGATGAAATTGAGTATTATGACCTAAAAGCAGAATATGTTATAGGGATCCGTAATTCTCTAAATACTATCGGATCAAATAAACATATGCGTCGAGTTTTATTCGGTAACAGTTCCTTTGATTTTGATGAACACCTTGAAGCGGGAGGAATATTACTCCTTAATACGAATAAAGAAGAACTCATGGGTTTCTCTAATGCACTAGGTAATGTAATTTTAATGAATTTACAACATGCAATTTTCAGAAGAGATCCAAGGAGTGCTACTTCTTTTCATCACATTATTGTGAATGAAATGCCTGAGATATTAGGAGATACTTTTTCTGAATTGACATTCCAGTCTCGTAAAGTTAAAGCTATCGTAACCGTTACATTAAGAAGCATTACGCAACTAATTAATATTTATGGTGAACATTACACTGCTATGCTAATTGGATCGTTAAGGAATCGAATAGTTTACGGAGAGGTTAATGAACGTGATTCTAAGTATTTTAATAGCTACGTTATAGGTGGTGAAAATTGGATTTCGCATCATACCTTTACAAAGGCTAGTTCTCCAACTTGCAGTGTTAGTCTAATGAGCAATGGACAATCCATGCCCATAGAACAAATCAAGGTAAAATTTATTAAAGAACAAGCGTTGCATAAAGATAAAGTATTAATTTAAAAAATGATAAGAGTCAATAACAAAAAAGAGTGAAACTTAAATAAAAAACTGGAGGTATTATTTTGGAGACAATAACAAATCAAGCGTGGTCTCATGAGGAATTAGAGACGTTAGCAAGAATAAGCCGTAATCAAGAAGTAGTACAAGGAATGGTGCAATCAGTAGGATTTATAACCATGCCAGTTCCTCAAGAAAATGGACGTATGGTATCACAAGAAACAGAAGTAGCTATCTTTCGTTTAGAAGGAGGAGTAAAAGCTTTTTGTCCATCTAGTGAGTTCAGTGAGCATTCTTTCAAAACGCTTAATGGTTTTGTTGGGACATATCAGAATATCGTTATCACTCGATTAGATTTAGAACATCAATTGGCCATTGTTTCTGTTAAAAAGGCTGATAAAATTAGTCGTGAAAACTTCTGGAATACAATTAAATACCTTGATAAAAAAGGTGAACTAAAAAATGAAGTTTTCGATGGTGTAGTGTGGGGGATTAACGAGAAGAATGAACGCATACATGTTCGTGTAAATGGTACTGATTGCTTCATGCTTAAGTATGATTGGGATTGGAACAATAATATTGATATTAGTAGTGTAGTAGAGAGAGGAACTAAAATTCCGGTTAAAGTACTCCGCTACGATGAAGAAGTAAACATCATTCAAGTTTCTCGTAAGGATACAATGGAAGATCCGTTTAAGAAGTTAGAGCAAATGAAAGAAATGGAAGTAGTTGTAGGACGTGTACATAATGTTCATCCTATACATGGTATCTTTGTTAACCTTGAAGAAGGTGTTAGACTCAAAGCAATTAAACCTCGCCATTTACCTGAGCCTCTTGTGGGTGAAATCGTATCATGCCGTATACGTGAAATCGATGCTAAGAATAGAAAAGGGAAGGTAGTCATTGTAGACTATCCACAAGGTAAGAAAAAGAGAAATGATATAGGAAGCTTCTTATTCGGGTAATGGATACACAATTAACAGAATTACAATATTTTTTGTCCAAAGAAGGGGACATTCCATTTTGGGATCACCCTTCTATGTACGGTTATAAAAAATTACCTAAGAACTACTTTCCTTTTTATAGTGTAGAACAAGTTTTAAGAGCATATAAGCAAGGGCAAATAGATGATACCGATATTATGATTCTTAAAGTAGTAGGAGATGCAGTAGCTGCCAATGAGGATCAGTTAAGAAGATACTTAAGCTCCCAAATGTCTAGATCGGAAGTTTCTGAACGCTTGGAACGTTTAAGAAAGAATGCCATGGTTGATCGATGGTTTTGTCGTTTGGATAATGATGAAGATGAAGAGTTTAAGCCACCCGCTCCCTTTACTCTTGGTGTTGGCGGTTTTAAATTATTGAGGCATTTTTATAATGATCAGCCTTTTATGAATCCAAATACGTGGGATAGTCAAAATGCAAAAACATTACAAAGATATGTTGCTATGAATGAATTACGCTGCCGATTAGTTGAAAGTAGAGCAATTAAAGGTTGGACATGGAATGGGATCGTAGCACACAATCGTAGGTATAAGAAGCCGTTTGGAGTTGCGGAATTAGAAACCGGACAGGGAAGAGTTAATTTTATTATCGAAAGAGCTCAAATGTCACAGAATTTTGTTGGCTTTTTAAGAGATAAATTACATCAATGGAGGAATCTCTTTGAAAAGCAACAATCCTTTCCTATTACGGCTTTTCCAACAAATGTACCAATTTTCATTCTGTATTGCTCAACGGTATCAATGGCGGAGTTTATTCATAAAGAATTAATGCTCGATACATTTCCTTTTACTGTATGGCTTTGTGTAGATGAATTAATTGATACAGATGGTTTGTCAAAATCTCTTTTTGCTCCAGACAAGGAAAAGTTAAGAAGAATGAATGTTTCTTTTTTACAGGAAGATTGAGTCGTTAGACTATAGATCTATAGTATGCAACAGCAAGATAATAAAAAGCCCCTTATGCTTATAAGGAGCTTTTTATTATTACTCAAAATGTTTTTCTTCGATACATCTTTTTTAATTTTTTGTCAATATCAACTGAAGCTATCATAGGTTTACTCTTTTTCTGAAGGCTTTCTTCTTCTAGCTTATATTTAGCATATCCCTTATGTTCAAACCATTTCAATTTACCGCCTTTATCTAATCTCTCTTGTATGTCGATATACTCACTTACATTCATTTGTTGTTTAATGTATTTCCGAAAGGTTTCTTTTAAAATTATAACTATTTTTTTAACTAATTTAAATATTAGTTTAAATAGTTTTGGGAGTAAAATCAGGATTATACCACCTATTACTGTTAGACTGATTACATCTATTGCACTTTCTTGCTTATTAAACAAATAGTTTTTTAGTTCTGAAAAAAACCCCAACACATTTCCCTCCAGTTTTCGCTAACACTTCAACCACATAATATGACACTAAAACATTAATTATGATAAATAGTGAGTACAAGTGAGTTTTCTTATAAATTAAGTTATGAATAAAAAATGGAAGAGATCACTCTCAACCATTTTAATAATTTACTTTATAGAAAGGACATCTTGAGATTTTAAAATCATGTTCTTGTTATCCTTTTCTTTTCTTTAATCAATTTTTTGGTGCTTTTACAGATGTGTTCTCTATGTTCGTTCCAAATCTGCCTTGCTTCAGTATCAGTAACATCTAATCTTTCCATAAATTCCTCTAATGCTCTTTCCTGTATAATGAAATCCGGTATAAGTTCAGAGCTGTTTTTAAATGAAAGGATAATGCTGTCTATCACTTGTTGCAGCTTAGGTGAGTTAGCGTCTGTTTTTTCTAATGCGGGCTTATTGTTTAATGAAATTAGTATAGCTTCTATGTACTTTTCTGGATTGTTGATTTTAGTTTTAGTCTTACGGTTTTTGACTTCATCATAAGCAAGAAGAATTAACTCCTTTCCGTAATCAGTAAGCCACTTTTCAATAGCTTGATTCTTTAAAGAAAGAGCTTCTTCTTTAAATAAAGATTGAATACTTGTGACATCATTATCAACAGGTTCTTCATCAAAGAAAGATATTTGTTTCGTTTTATATTTACTATCAATAATAAACTTCACCGACACTACTTTTCTAGACCTTCTAATTTCCTCTATTTCAAAGCTTAACAGGGTTTTTTCCTTCAATTCTTCTTGTGCCTTCTTAAGTACTTTCTGCTTGAAATTGTTAAAGGAAGGGTACTTTCCTTGTACACCAAGCATTTGTTTTAGTTCTTCTAACTCTATTGTCCTGGTTCCAATTTTTTCGTATTGCTTTAATAATTCAAAGAGTCTTATAGAGAAACCGCTACGAAGGGGAGAAATGTATGCAAAAGAATATTTAGTAAAGTTATCTTCTAAGCTAAGTAAGAAATTTTTAATTAATGGATTAAACGATACATCAACTATTCCTTTTTCATAAACAACAGCTGAAAACCAAGGGAACCAACCGATTTTATCACTATCTTTAGATTTAATCTTGATCCGCTTTTTCGTTATTTCATCTGCTATTTTTTCAATCCTTGCATGTAGACCATTACCCTTTAATCCTATAGCATCTGCAAATTCTTGAACGCTGAATGAATAATCGGGAAAGTCGTTATCTTGTATTTTTATTTTACTAGCTACATATCTTATTAGTTTATGTTCGTTAACTGTAAGGTCAGTATCATAATATGCTTCAACCAGATCATTTGATTGTACGATGAGATCATTCTTCTTTTTAGACATAATCTTTCACCTTTCGATTGTTTCTAATGTGAATTATCTCATGTTTTAAAGCTGAGAGAAAGAGAGTTTCCGCTTCTTTTGTAGATCTTACATAATCCTCATTTGGTTGCATTTAATAAACGAGTATATTTAAAGATAATTTATATTCATAACAAGTCATAATGTTTAATGTTTTAACATATAATATATTTTAATTGTTTTAAAGTTATTAAGTTTTATAGTCTCATAAAGTAAGATATATCAAGGGTTAGAGCTACTTATGTGCAACTAAACAGGGATAAACCGCAACTAAATGAGGATGTTGCGTAGCCGAATAAGGATTAAACGCAACCAAATGTGGCTGCTTAATGTAACTAGATGGGGATTAACTGCAACTAAATAGGGATATGGTGCAACCAAATGAGGATCGTGTATTTTTTGTCAAAGTGTAACCATATAGGGATCATATATTGTTGAATACTGTATTTAGGAAAGAGGAGATGCTCAAATCTATACAGATAGGATCTAAAGGAATTAGCTTAATCGTATAGTGCATTCGTTAAAGAATGCTTTTTGATTACTGTATATGCAACCAAAGAGGGATAGAATTATAACTATTTTTCAAACTGCAACTAAATGAGGATCATTTAAACGGATTTAAATAAGTGTAACCAATTGAGGATGAGGAATCTTCATAGTATGTGCAACCTAATGAGGATGAAGGACAGCTTATATAAAATAAAGTGCAACTAAATAAGGATAATTTTTTAAAGGGAAGATGGTGCTTTCAATATATTTTGTAGGGGATATTAGAATACAAAACGCCCGTTAAGAAGGTCATGGCGGGCGTTTTGTTTACAACTTATGCGAATGGTAAGGATCTATATGTTTTAGGTGATTCAGTACCTTTACCTATATGAATGACTTTCAGATGAGGATTCGATTTCATAAACTTTTTTTGCACCTGTTTTTCGTTAAATCCTTTTCCTCTAGCATTTAGAAAGAAACCTGTTTTTTTATCCCAAACTACCATCCAGTAATTTCTTCTCACCATACTCATACTTTTGAATAACTTCTTTAAATTCTTCAAAAATAACGCTCCCTTTTTTGTATTCCAGTTCATTATAGAAGGAGGTGGTGATACAGGCTATTCCGAGTGATTTTCTTTTTTGATGAATTTTCACAGTCCTAATACAGAATTATTATCATGATAGTAAACGAATTTGGTTTAATTTTTCAGTTGTATGAATAACAAAGTCTTTTCTTTCTTCTATTTCGAATAGCTGAATAGCCTTTTGGAAATGTTTTATCGATAAAGTGTTGTTGTTTTGAAAGTAATTATTTCCTATCTGATACTCCAATTCCCCGTATAAATAAAATGTTTCGTTTTCTCTACATAACCTTACACCTTTTTTGCTATTTCAATAGATTTATCATATTCCTTTAGACTCTTATAAGACTTAGAAAGGCCGTATAGGACCCTAATATGGATACGAAAGTCCTTTAAGTTAGGCATATTGCTTTTGTTAACAAGAGCAAGATTATAGTATTCAATGGATTGTTTATACAAATTGCATTCGTTATAGAGTATCCCTATGCTGTTTAGAATTTCAATCTCTCTTTCTGTCATTTGTTTATCTATAGAGCCAGTTATATTTATAGCAGCCATTAATACTTCAACAGATTTATGAAAGTCTCCATTTATATAAAACAAGGTAATTCCCTTGTGCCACAACAAAAATTGTTTAATTCGTATATCGTAAGTATATAAAGGAGAACTCATTTCTTTTTGGACAATTTCATAAACTTCTATATATTCTCTGTTTCTAATGTGTTTTCGAATAATCTTAATAAGATCTGACGTGTAATAATCTTTATCATTTTGCTCAAAGAAATAATTCATGTCTACATTTAATTTGTTTGCTAACTTAAAGAGAATTAGGCTGGAAGGAATTTCGGTATTATTTTCAATTTTACTTATTAAAGCTTGTGTACAAATATCTTTTGCCAGTTGTTTTTGAGTAAATCCAATTTGCTTTCTTAATTCTCTTATTAAGTCGCCAATAGGTATGTTCTCCAAATAATCACCTCCATAAATATTCCAATATTTATATTTTATTACAATTAATTAGTTAATTAAATGATAGGTGCTTTTCCTTCTATCTATTTAGATGAGACTGTAATTACATGAATTTCCAATAGTTGTTATGATTTCACTAGATAAAGAAAGGAGGATACGGTAAATGAAAAAGTTATATAGTTTACTATTCGTTCTTGGAATCTTATTTACAACTTACAACTGCACTGATACTTTTAATCCAATGGAATCTAGTAAAACTATATCCTCTTCGGAATTTGAAACACTAGATTTGCCAAACCAACATTAAAGGAGATGGGAATTTATGAAAAAGCTTGTAGTATTATTAGGGCTCATTATGGCTCTTTCGATAGGTGGGGCTTCTGTATCAGCAGCTGAAAAAACAATTTCGGAAGATAAGGTTGATAAGTTTCTTAAGAAAGCTGGTGCACCTGATGAACTTTTAGAGAGATGGGAATATGATCAAAAGCTAGATCTTTATAATAAGGGGAAAGATAATCTTATAGAATTTGATACTACCAAAGAAGAAGAGTTTGTTAGAGTTGCGAATACAGGTGAACTTGTTGAATCGGATTCTGTAGAACAGCCTAGTGGTGAATTTACAACAATGGGTACTATTTCAAAAGATAAGTTAAAAGTCTCACATGATATCTGGAGTATGTATTCCGGTGGTGTTAAGTACAAATCAGTTTATGCTAACTATGAATGGGTAAATCCTAATAGCGGTACAAAAGGTGATAAATTAGCCATTGCAGTTCCTTCTGGATGGGCAATTAAGGCAGGAAGTTATGAATGTAAGGAATTCCAAAGTGGTTGGCCAGCAAATGGGTATAGCTATAAAGCAAATTGCGGCGGTGGTACTTATGACTTGGATTTCTACGGAGCGGTTTGGAGTCTTACACGTACAGATAACGTTTGGCATAAAGGTTGGTCAAGCCTTGATATGAAGAGAACAAAAACTAGTGCTCAATTAAGGGTCTTAAGTAAGTATATTGAAGATAGTGGTGGATCAACATCATGGTCAATTGGTTGGGGGCCAATGTCTGTAAGTATTTCAGGTAATAAATCAAGTAATCAAATTGCTTGGGACACAGGATTCTCATATTAAATTTTTTTTTGACTCTAAGTCTAAATACTCTTTAGGTTTAGGGTCTTCTTTGTATAATGAAAGCATAGCTTATCTAAGGTAGGTGGAAGTTTGAGGAAATTTATAATGATAACTATTTTTGCTTTAGTCACAATTACTACCGTGGTCGTGGTCTTCACTTTTACCAACAATACTTTAGTAAATTCAATTAATACCGTTCATTCTACAGATATTCAATTATTAACATCTGATCCAGAGAATACTGTTGTCCTTTTTAAAGAAAAAAATTCTAACCATGTTATCTTGAATGAGTACAAAAGCCTTATGGGATATTTTTGGTATTCAAAAGAAGGTGAAGAAGCAATAGTTGCTGATGCTAAAGATGGGAGAGTACCGTTTACTATTCGTGTCAGTAAGATAGAGGGTGTCGGTAATGTGTTCTGGGGTTATATTGATAGTAATGAAGCAGATAAGATTGTGATTAATGTAAAAAAAGGAGAACAACAATTTAGTATTAAAAAAGATCTAAACGGGCAAGGTTTTCTTTTTTATCCTCCTACAATGTATAATAATAATGACTTTTATGATGAAAAGTGGCAAATAGAAGGTTATGTCTTAAATGAATCAAATGAGGTTGTGGAATATTACTAGCTTGACCTTATCTATAACTTTCAATTATTGTAACCTAAGTTTTGTATGTATGGTGAATGTAGAGGTTGGTTAGGGATACGGCTATAGTCAGATGAAACTATGTATAGGAAATAATTAGGATTGACTCCAAAAGCGTGAAGTGCTAATATTATTGATGTTAGCAATCTCGATTGTTAACACTCTTTCTAAAAGTTTTTTGGTATCCAGTGCCGGAAACGCTGGGTACTTTCGTAACAACATTTACAACCACAACCAAATATACTTTTAAACGGGAAATACCCGAAATGAACATGATACTAGAATGCTACTAGCATACCTAGATTCATCATGTCCGTTTCGGGTATTTTTTTATTCCAAATAATTCTAAAATTTCATAATTAAAAACTGAACCCAAACCCAAAAATTTAATAACTTAACTTAATATCCTTACCCTTTAATGTTTATTTATTTGGAGTGAAGAAATATGAACAAAATCTTATTAGCTATCGGAGATAGCGGTTTTAGTCAAATATTGCGTAACAGATTAAGTGAAGCTGGTTTTAACGTAATAGAAAACGAGGTCCTTCATAGGGATTACCTAGAAGAAATTGTTTCAAATGAAATACCTGATATTTTAATTATCCATGACTACTATCTAGCCAGCTCTAGAGAGAGTAGTGAAGGAAAAGAAAAGGAACTATTAGACTTCTTTCAAAAAATCAGAATGGAACATGATGATCGCATACGAATTGTATTTCTATGTGAACGCGAAAGAGAGGATGCATTCTTAGCTGAACTAGTCAGTCGAAATGTGTTAGACATCTTTCATAACAAATCAATAAATACACAAGAGTTAGTGGATCAATTAAGAGATAAGCCTCGATTTTCGAGAGTGTCTAAGTTCTTGCCTAATAGAAAAGATAATAAACAAGATCAACCAAATCCAAATGAAGTAACACCTGCAGAAGAGTTGTTTGAACTTGCAAATCAACGAAATCAAGCAGAAGATGACGATTACGAAGAGGAAGATGTGGTTGCTGCTCCTAATGAGAAGCAAAAGAAAGAAAAACCTCAGAAGGTCGTTGTGAAGCAGGTTGTTGAAAAGAAGATAGAAAAGACAATTGTTAATAAGGTCGTTAACAAGCAAGTAGTAAAACGGGATTATAACATTCAAATACTTAATCAAGTGGAAAAGGTTGTCGGTATTCCAATTCAAGCAAAGACGATATTGGTTGGAAGTCCATTTTCCCGCTCCGGTAGTACATTTTTTTCTCACTTACTTGCTAGGGAATTATCGAAGCTAGATGTTAGCGTGACATATATAGAAAGTCCATATTCTTCGTCATACTCATATGATCGCTTCAATGGACATAATCGAATTCCTGAATACCGTAGCAAATTCTATCAATTTACAAAAGAGATTGACCCGA
Source organism: Metabacillus schmidteae (assembly GCF_903166545.1). Classification (NCBI taxonomy): domain Bacteria; kingdom Bacillati; phylum Bacillota; class Bacilli; order Caryophanales; family Bacillaceae; genus Metabacillus; species Metabacillus schmidteae. Next base: position 183,903 of record NZ_CAESCH010000003.1, read on the forward strand.
AAGTACCTAGTGTATTTGATTGGGAGTTAGAAGGAGTGAACATGATTGTACGTCACCCTAATAATGAACCTGTATATGGTATGAAAGAAATCCCTTTTGATGTGTATGTAAAAATTCTATTAGCTTCTCAATCAACGGTGACTATTCTAGATGTAGGTACAGATTGGCACCAAGAGATATATCGAGATCTTTATGATATCGCGACTAATACGTATTTTGTAATTGAACCTGATATTTCAAATATACAGTTCTTAGAAGATCCAGATAATGAACTTACCTCTAGTTTTAGAAAAATGTTAGAGGATGACAAGACAAGATTAATCGGCAATCGATTTGATAGTAAAGTCTTGTCAAATGAAATGATACATGACTTATATGCAGATAAATTACAAACATACTTACCATGCTTCTCTCCTAGTGATATTTTTGGGTGTCATTATAATGGAACGTTTTTCAATGATTCATCTAAGAATCAAAAAGAAATAAATGAAGTACTTCTTCCGATTATGGAAGAGTTGCTACCAAATAACTTATTGAAAAAGCGTGGAAAGAATAGTGGATTGTTCAAGGGTTTGTTTAATAAGAAAGTGAAAGTCGAAAAAATAGGAGGTTAACAAATGAAGCCAAAAACAAAGGTAACGTTAGGTATCTTAACTTTTGTAACAGCTGCCGCTTTTACACCCGTTTATGATCTTTTTATTAAAGACAAAATTGATAGCGTAGAGGTTGTTGTTGTAAAGCCTGGGAAAGATATTCAAAAGAATGAACAGCTATTGGAAAGTATGTTTGTCATTGAACGTCGAGATAAGAAGGATATAGTAAAAGATGTTATCTATCCAGAAGACTTACCCACCATTATCGGATACGATTCTTCTCAACTAATGGTTGGCAATTCGATTGTCTCTAAAAAGATGATTGATTATGACAATCTCATTCCAGACTCGGCAGAAGGTGAAGCCATTCGTCCACTCATGAGTGATATGATTTTTGCTCAACCCGGATCATTACGAAGAAAAGATACAATCGATATTTACTTAGTCGACAATGCATTAATAGAACAAGATGCGGAAGACATAACCGATGGAGTACGAGCGGAAACAGTAAAGAATCTATTAAAAGAACCAGTACTGAAAGATGTAAAAGTAGTATATGTAAAGGACTCTAGTAATAGAGAAGTTACAAATGATATAGGGGAAGAAAAAACAACTACTAAAACCTCAGAGAGATTAAATGCAACGGGGACAATATCTGACCTAGAAGTAATACTTAATGAAGAAGATTTTCAAAAGTTAATGAAAGAAGTTATTGAAAACGATAAGAAACTTTACATTACGTATAACTAAGAAAAGGAGGTTCGTTCATGTATATAGGTGTAGTAAGTCGAAATCATGGCTATAAAAAATTGTTTGAATCATATGAGCAAATAGAAACCGCTCCAATCTTTGAAAAAATTAAAGATGATTATAATACTAGTGTTTCTTTATCTGCTCTATTGGTTGATGGGGAACTCGTTCAATATACTGATTTACAAAAAGTACGAGAGGTTTTTCCAGATATTGAAATCTTTTATAAACTTCATAACGTAACTAGTGCTATTTCTGTAAAGAATATTGAGCGTGTATGTGCATCTCATAAAATCTTAGCAATTAATGAGCATTTAACCCCTGAACAAGTAACGAGTGAAGTTGTAAGGATTGTCAGTGATCATAAGGGTTATGCAAGTAATAGAATTGTAAGTTTCTTTGGTACTCACAGTGGGGCTGGTGTATCTACGACTGTTCTTAATTTAGCGAGAAACCTTTCTGAAAGGATACAGGGAAAAGTATTGGTGTTGAGTTTGAATGCCTGGGATCCATCTGATTACTTTTTAGATTATAGAGGGCAGTACTTAAATGATTTAAAAGTAGATTTAAAAACAAGGTCATTAACAGAAACCAAGTTAAAAGAAGCCTTATTTGAATACAAAGGATTCTACCATTTGGCGGGAAATCGTGATATCAAGTTGCAACGTTATTATACAAATGAAGAAATTTCCCATTTGATTGAAGTTGCAAAAGAGATATTTGAAGTGATTCTAATAGATGGTGGTACCCATTTTGATACTGCATGTGCATCACAAGCTTTTATATCAAGTGAATTAAAATTTATTGTTACTAACCAAGAAGATAAAGGATATAGAGGATATTTCCCTCACGTATTTCAACAGCTACTGGAACCTACAGGAACTTCAAAGAATGACTTTATGCTTGTGATAAATAAATATCAACCTAATATGTCATTAATTAGTGAGAATGACTTAGAAGAAGAATTGGAAATGCAGAAGATCGCTTTAATCCCCGATTTAGAAGTATTAGGGCCAATAGCAATCCGTCAGAAAAAACTGCTTTACGATTTAACAGAAGGAAAAACAGTTTATAAAAAATCACTAGAGACTATATCAAACCTAATTATCTCAGAAGCTAAGCTTCAGGAGAAAAAATTACAATACGAAAGTGATCGAACCAGCAAAGGAATTTTTGGCTTCTTATCCAAGAAAAAAGAGGGGGTATCTCATTGACGACATCTACAGAACAAATGCTTGAAGATGCTGTTGATAATATTGAAACTCAACTTGGTACGGATCAAGAACCTTATAATCCTTCTTTATGGTTAAATGGTGAGCTAGAAAAGAAAGGACTAAAGAACGAAGAACTTATAACGTTCGAGAGAAAGAAAGCTTTTAGTCAAATATGTAAGGTTGTAAGGGAAGAATTTAATAACCTAATTAGCGAAAACGAAAGTACTTCAGTAAATGATCAGCAAAGAAAAGACAAAGAAAGCCAATTTTTAGAACGTCAACATAAAGCAGTTATTGGTGACGAAAAAGAAATGGCGTACTTTATTTCCAAAATAAATGAAATATTAATGCGCCATAACATAACGTCTAACGATTATCCTTCTTTTTATGCAACCTTATCCGAAGCGGTTTTTCATGAAGTGTGGGGAATTAGCTTATTGCATAAATGGGAAAAATACCCGAAGTCTGAGGCAGCTGTAATCAGAGGGAGAGAACTCTGGATAGATATTGATGGACAGTTTGTTAGACAAGATGAAAGATTTGCAACAGATGAAGAAGTAGAGCGTATTAAAAGAACGTTCACTATGAGAAATAAAGATGCAATTATTAATGAGCAAACTCCTGAACTTGAAGTAGAAAAGGAAAATGGAGATCGTGTAACGATGATTCAAAAGCCTCGTTCTCGTGAGAACTACATAATGTTTAGACGTTTTATCGTTAAGGATATAAGTCTGGAAGAACAGGCAAGACTTGGAACCATACCGAAAGATGATATTGATATCTATAAAGCGTTATCCCAAACAATGAGTAACATTGTTTTTGCGGGACGTGTTCGTTCTGCAAAGTCAACCTTTATGAAATCAATGCTTCGTGAACGTGATCCAAAATATGTTGCAGCTGTTATGGAAAAACACTTTGAGCTTGCTTTATCTGAACAACTTCCTGACCGACTTACTTTTGAAGTCCAAGCAAAGGAAGGGGATCTCCATAAAGCGGTTCCTAGATTATTACGAATGGAGCATGACTATATAGTAGTTGGTGAGATTCGTAGTTTGGAAACAGAAGCCTATCTTATGTCCACCGAGAGAGGAGAGCGTGGAGCATATTCTACCTATCACTTAACTGATGTAAAAAGTGTTGTTCCTCAGGTGACAAGACATATACTAGATGAATTTCCAAATCGTCAATTTAATAACGAATTAGAGCGTGTTGCACGTAACATCGACTTTATTTTGACCATGAGCACCGATAGAGATAGAAGAAAAAAGAGAGTAATTGGCGTAACTGAGGTCATATGGGATGAGGATAAAAGAGAACATTTCACTAACGATTTAATCCGCTACAGTAAAATAACAGGAAAATACTATTATTCTCACAAGATTTCACGAGGGCTGTTAACGTTAATGGCAGAAGAAGATTTAGAAGCCACTAAGACACTTATCCGTTTATTGGCCGAACGCTCTAAAAAATCTTCCATGAGCGATTATGAAAAAATTGCTGATAATTTGTTAGAGGAACTGCTGGGAGAAGAATTATATGGAACAGCTTGAGTCTCTTAAACACTGGTTTTGGGCGGACGGATTTTTCTACATTATGTACATCATTGTTATCCTTAGTGGTTTATATGCAACAAAGGTCATTATTGAAGCTCCGCTTAAAGAGAAAATTAACCAGATTCAATATAAGAATCGGCTTAGAAAGGTAAGAGCCTCTCTAACGAATACAAAATCAGTTGAGTTTAAGCATCCATTCATGAAGCATATTTATTTAGTCATTAAGACAACGAGTAAGGATAAAAGTGAAGGTGACGTCTTAGCCTTTTTTGTCATAACGATTGGATTGTTTCTCTTTACATTTTGCTTTTTAGTTTTCAACTTCCATGATATCTTTCTAGGTTTAATTATGGGAGTACTTGTCGGAGCTATACCTTATATGGTGCTACAAGTGAAACTAAGAAAATTACGTTTTTTAATGGGTGAAGAGTTTTTAATGATTGTCCAAACATTAACACAACAATACAATGCTCATGGATATGATATGTATTATGCCTTAGTGGAAACACAAAAAACTGTACAAAATGCAACATTAAGAAAAGTGTTTGTAAGGTTAATTTCTGATTTACAGGTGTCTAGAAATGAACAAGAGCTACGCTTAAGTATTTCTGTTTTCGTATATACAGCAGGAGGATCTTCGGCTAAACGACTAGGTAATATTATGTTAAAAGCCTATTTACACAATGAAAACGTCTTGAACACATTGTTAGTCCTTACAAAGCAAATGGAAGAGACAGAAACGATGCTTGAACAGGAAAAATCTCAAACGTTAGATTCTGTATACAACGGTTATATTACTGCTCCTATTTTTGTTGCTTCGTTATTCTTAGGATACTTTGTATCAGGCGCCCAGGATTGGGTGCAATTACAATTCCATAATTTTTGGCCACTATTGCTTATTACGATTTCTTTGATTGGAGTAGTATTTTCAATCTTTATTGCTATGATCCTAAAAAGACCGAAAAATGACATATAGGAGGGAGGCGTCAAATGCAAGAATCAGCTTTACTGTTTAAACTAGCTCCATATATTAGATATTCGCTTATAGGAATATTGTCTATATTATCAGGAATTCTTGTTTATATGGGACTGACATCGCATACTGATCGAATTCAGGATCGATTAAGAATTAGACAGTCTGTTCAACAGGGTAGAGTGAAAATGATTGAGTCAGCATCTAAATCAAAAACGGAGGAATGGCTCAAACAAGCTGATTATCCTTTAGGACTAAATGGTTTAACCTATAACATTATTTTCTTTTCTTTAATTGTTTTGTTGCTAGCTAACTACTTTTTCATCCCGTTTTTTATAACAGGAAAACTAAGTTTATGGGGACTGTTAGGGGTATTAGGTTTTTTTATAGCATTTAACCCTAATTTTAAAACACTATTTCATTATGTGATCAGACGTGTAATTGATTATAGGCAAGCAAAGAAAAGTGCAGAAGTTTTTATGTTATATGACTTAATTATCAATGAGCTTGAGATGATGAATGTAAGTAGAATTAATACTTATAACATTCTAAAAGATCTAAGACCGTATTTCTCTATTATAGACACATCTCTTACTAGACTATTAACTTCGTGGAGCAGCAACCAGGGGCCACATGAAGCTCTTAGTCAATTTGCAAAAGAAATAGGAACGAAGGAAGCGCAGGCACTTATTACTGTTATAAAAACACTTGATGATGTTGATCGAAAGGCTGCTTTGAAATCTTTAAAAGGTATGCGTACAATGTTCGTCAATTCTCAAATTGAAAATTACAGAAGGCGAATGAAGATTACGAAAGAGCTATCATCAATTCCTATAAATACGACACACTTTGTTATTATTCTTAACTTCTTGGTGCTAGTAGTGGTGATGGTTTCGCACATCCTTGAATCAACCAGACAATAATTTTTAGGGGGGGTGATTAAGATAAACGTTTCATTGAGTACATTTATGAAGCTAGGTATTACAGCTGTTGTTATTGGGACTCTGTTATTTGTAGGTTTAGCAGATGAAATGAAAGTTACTTCTGATGATATTGCGGCGTATATCTCAAATAATTAGATAAGCGAGGTTGTTAGGTTGAATAAGACATTAGCAACTTATATGTCTGTAGCCATAAGCGCTATTATTGTTTGCAGTTTATTAATAGGGATTGTGTATCAATCTTTATTTGATAAGAATATAGAACACCAAGATCATCTTAAGGATAAATATCAATTACAAACTAAGTAATCTAGGAGGCTATTAATTAATGAATCAAACATTAAGTACTTTTCTGAAATTTGGAATTACAGCAGTGTGCATAGGCTTACTTCTATTCGGAGTAGGATACACAATGGTAACAGATGAAGCGACGAATTATGAAACGGAAGTTGAAGGCAACCGAGTTTTATTGCCTTAAAAATTAAAGAATATCACAGTACAATCTAGGAGGTTATTAATCAATGAATCAAACATTAAGTACGTTTTTGAAATTTGGAATTACAGCAGTGTGCATAGGCTTACTTCTATTTGGAGTAGGTTACGCAATGGTAACAGATGAAGCAACGAATTATGAAACAGAAGTTGAAGGAAATCAAGCTTTATTACCTTAAAAAGGATTTATATAGAGGGGAAATCCTCCCCTCTATATTAAAAGGAGATTAAAATGTCAACTACATTAGCGAAATGGATGACTTTAATTATTACTGCAAATATAATGTTTGCGCCAATTTTAGCCTATTTAGATAGCTTACATCGAGAAGCTGTAGAGGTAGTGCTTCAAGAGGGTGCTAAGAAGGCTGCTATTGAAGGAAGGTTCACCGATACACTCATTAATGAAATGAAACAGGAGCTTGTAGATAATTACAACTTTGATGCAGATAAGATTACAATAACCGCTACAAAAAATTTAACCTATCGAGAGAATTTTATAGAAGCAACTATTGAAGTACCAAGAGGACCTATTTTCATCTTTGAGATCTTCAACAATGGGCCAAGTACAATTAAAAAGAGTACCAAAATTCTCAGTGAATATATTTAAATTAGCAAGGGTGTGTACAAATGTCTGAGGCGTTAAAAACAATGTTTTTAGTTTTAATATTTTCAGGGTTAATGACTTTGCAATACAACATGGATGCTGATAGAACAGCCACTAGACAAATAAAAAACGCATTAGAATTAGCTGTGCACGATGCTTCGCTTGCCCTTGATCAAACACAATTTAGTCAAGGGGAAATTGTCTTTGATCAAGCGCGAGCATTAGAGAATTTAAAGTTAAGTTTGAATTCCAATCTAAAGCTTAGTTCTGCTGGAGGTTACTATTATATTCCAGAAGCAAACTCCTTTTATCAAGAAGATATCTATTTGGATCATATAGAGTTTATTGATGATAGCAACAGTACGTTTCCAAGAACGTATTCAAATCCAACATACGATATTGTGGATACATTAAATGGACCGAGCATTGTAGCAGTGTTAGCAACCAAGAGTCCTCGTTATTTTGCAGGTGAAGGCATTATCATAAGAAAAGCGGTTGTTTACGAATATTTACAATAAAATAATTGCAAAAAGTGTAATTTGTATTGTATAATTGTTATATAGAATCCCCCATGAAAAAGACTAGCAAGTTAATGGAATTATATATATAATAGATACATAATCTTCCTGTCTTTTTTATGCAACTCTATGGAGTTAGCTGTTTACTAATAAACACGAGTGGTCTTTGGACCTGTGGGGAATGACCAGACGCTTAGAGTCTGTCTTTTTCTATCACAGAACCAAGACCACTTTTTTTAGTTTAACGGGGCAGATTGAAAAAGATAAAAAATAAGGAGTGAGTAATATGATGAAAAAGTTTTTCGGATTAATTTTAGGAGTACTTGTTGCGGCGTTAATAGTTACCCCTGATGCTCATGCAGCATCTTTTAAGATTCCAAATGGGTGTTCGGGATGCTATCAAGAAGTTACCTTTGTAAAAGCAACACGAATGGGAGATGACTTAGGAGTTGAATACAAGGCAAGAGATATAGAAGGTGGAAAAACAGGTGACTGGTATATAGGTGGAGGATATTTACACAATTACTATAATGAAGCTAGTTATAAAGCATTTAGTGATAATCCTATAATTATGGCATTCGGTAATGCGGGGTTACTTCCAAAAACTGATGTACAAAACAAACCTGCTCCAAAGCCAGAACCAAAACCGGAACCTAAACCTGCTCCAAAGCCAGAACCAAAACCAACACCAAAACCAACACCAAAACCAACAACGAAACCAAAAGAAGAAACAAATAAGACAACGACTACTCCAAAGGAAACAACTACAACTAATAAAGAGACGTCAAATAACAAGAGTAATACTTCTACAAGTAAGTCTTCATCTTCTAAAGTAGAAACAACGGAAAAACAGACTAGTACAACTACAAATAAAAGTGAAGTAAAAGAGAATACAAAGTCAAGTTCAACATCGAATAGCAAAGCAGTAGCTTCTGCAACTACTAGTGATAATCAAGAAGAGATAGCTCAGACTGATTCATCGGAAGAAATTGCTGAGTTAGTTGGAGAAGACAATAAAGAAAACCAAACTGCTCTATCTAAATCTATTAATGCGGAATACGAAAAGCTTAAAAAAGATAAAGAAGAACAAGTTGTTGAAGAAGAAGTTTATTTATCATTAGGAGAACTTGCTAATAATAAAGAACCCCTGCCAAATCTTTCGAAAAAACAGATTGCTGAATTAAATGAGTTTTTATCAAGTGAAAGTTTCAAGCCATTAGAAAAAGATGAAGATTTCATTTATTTAACAGAACAATTAGAAGAACTCGAAAAGAAACAAAATGATGTGAATGAAGAAGATGTAAATAAGGTTAATGACAAAGAGGATGTAAAAGAAGAGAAAGATGATAGTAAAGAAGATAAAGGTTTTTTTGAGAAAGTAGGAGATTCAATCAAATCATTCTTTGCTTCAGTATTTTCTATTTTTGGATAAGAGGGGAATCCCCCTCTTATCCAATATGTATATCTATTACAAATAAGAAATAAGATGTTCTTGTTTGTAATAGGGATACATAATTTCTAAACATGTATCTACTGTAAACATGAAAGTTAGGTGATATTTATAACACGAAAGTTTTTTATTAGCTTTATCATATTCATACTGCTCACTTCTTATGTGTCACCCATCATTGAAGCAGCGGACTTTCCAATGAAAAACTTGAATGAGCGAAGGACAAACTATATCACTGATCATATGTTTCCTTATGTGAAAACTGACTTAATCGCTCCTAGCGGACATCTTAAAAATAGTGATAGTACACCTATTGTTGTTGGAGATATTGCATATATAATTTCTACTCAAACAGGTAGGGTTATTGCATACGACTTAGGAAATGAGAAAACACTGTGGATTTCAGATAGTATTGGAAATGTAAAAGGGCATGCCTCCAATAGCGTAGTAGTTGGAGATCGTTTAGTAGTTCCTGCAGGTACTAAGACCATAATAATTAATAAAAACACCGGAGCTAAAATCAAAGAAGTGTTTACTCAAGCATCAGGAAGGTCTAATGCTTTTGCAGGTGGGCCATTACATTGGCGTGATGGTGATGTGTACATCGGATCTAAGAACCAAAAGATCTACGGTTTTAATGTTTCTGATGGTTCTATCTTTCCTTTTATGTCTTACGAAACAGGAGGAACGATCACAAGCTCTCCTACGTTATTATCTCGTGGTAGTTCTGGTGACAGAATTGTAATCGGGGTTAATACGACACCTGGTAAGATCGTCGTAGTAAATCCTCATTCAAGAGGAATTAACTCTGTTAAAAAGGTTACTTATTCAGTTCCAACTGCTGCTGTATCTCCAGATGGTTACAAAGCTTACTTTGTCGATGTGTTTGGTAGGGTAATAACCTATAACGGTAGTAACGATTCTGTGAGTGTCGTAAATGGTGTTCACAATGCCTTTGGTACAAATGGAATTGTCGCACGTATGCCAGCTCTAGACGAAAGCAATGGTCAAGTTGTTATTACTATTAATAACAGGAAAAATGGTTATGGTTATGTCTATAGAGTAAATCCTAGTACAGGTGCTTATTGGAAGATATACGGATCAAGTAAAGGAATAGCATCCGCTCCAACAGTTCTTTCAAATGGTACGTTTCTCTTTGTCCGTGCTGATGGATACATCATAAGTAGAAATCGAAGTGGTACTGCATATGGTTGGTATAGCGGTGGGAAATCGTCGTACAAAATGCCAAAGAGTTCTAATTTCGGTCGTATTACCGTAGGTGGTGGAGATAAGAATGTCATCATGACAAATGGTACAGATGGAATTCATATCTTTGAGCCAGACTATCCAAATATCCGAGCGAAAAAAATACAAGCTCTTGACGCTTCAGGAAATTCAAAAACTACATTTAAGGATAATGAAAAGATTATTATCCGAGGAACATTTAAAAATGACGGGCCTAAAAGTATTAGTAATGTAGAGCATACTGCTACAAGAGATGGTAGTTGGCAAGGTTATGTTAAAGAATCTTATTCTGTTAATGAGACTGCAACTGTTGATAAAGTTTATGGAAGTCTCGCACCTGGAACTTACACATTTACCTTTAAAGGTGACCCGAATAATAAGGTAAAGGAAAGTAACGAAGGTGATAATAACACAGAGTCTATAACTATTACAGTAGTGGCCACTAAGCCTGACTTGGAAGGACAAGATACTAAAGCGTTTGATTCAGATGGTAATGAAATGTATACATTTGAATACGGGGAACCAGTTACGGTTCGAGGTTATGTGAAAAATATTGGTGATGCAGAAGTTAATAATGTAACTCATACTCATTCCTTTGATGGTATTTTACAAGGTAATGTTACAGAAACAAGTTATAGCACCAATCAAACTCGTTGGATATCAAAAACTTACAAAAACTTAAAACCAGGTGAGTATAAGGTCTATGCAATTGCAGACTATCAAAATAAGATAAGTGAAAAAAATGAATCTAATAACCATACACCAACTATAACAATTAAAGTAAAAGAGCCTCCTAAGCCAGATTTTAAGGGTACTGCAACAAAAGTTCTAGATAAAGATGCTGTGGAAAAATATGAATTTTTTGAAGGTGAAGCTATTACTGTTAGAGGTTATATAAAGAACGAGAGTGATGTTGAGGTTGATTATGAAGTCGAACATGCTCAATATTTAAATGGTGTTATTCAGGAAGATTTAGATGCTAGAACTTATTCGGCTGGTCAAACACGATGGATAGTCAAAACATATCAATCTTTACCTGCTGGGACTTATAAAGTATACGCAACTGCTGACCCTTATCATGAAGTTGATGAGACAAATGAAGGTAATAATGATACTCCAGTTGTTACATTTAAAGTTAAGCCAAAACCTTTACCTGATATTGCTGCACAAACCACAAAGGCTTATGATGAAAATGGAAATGAAAGGTATGTTTTTGAGTATGGTGAAAGAATAGAGTTTCGCTCTATTTTCCGAAATATTGGAGAAGCTCCAATGGAGGATGGTTATGAACATCAAGTTTATGTAAATGGTAAAGCAACACCTAATATAACTACTGCTAGTTATGACCTAGGTCAAAGCAGATGGATTACAAGGTATTTTGGTAGTTATCTTGATCCTACTAATAACGCTTACGCAGAAACATTGTTACCGGGTGTTTATAAGGTCTATGCTGTCGCTGATCCTAATAACAAATCCACGGAAAGTAGTAAACAGAATAATAAAGGTGAAATTATCACAATTACCGTAAATGCACCTGATATAAGAGGAAGGGATATCCTTACGTTTAATTCATCTGTAGGATCTCCTCAAACAACCTTTAGACCAAATCAAGAGGTTAAAGTAAGAGGAACTTTTAAAAATATTGGGTTAGCGACTGCAAATGATGTTCAACATGCTATTAAATTAGATGGGGTAGAAGTAAAACCAAGGATAGTTCAAGATTATGGAATTACATCTACAACCAACACTAAATATATTTCTTCCAATTTAGGAACCTTACCTAGAGGAACACATACAATTGAAATGGTAGCTGATCCAGAAGAAACAGTTTCACCAAGTTTTGACGTATTTAAGAATCCAAAAGCAACTGTTCCTAATGAAAGGTATTTTACATTTGATGGAACTGAAAATACTTCTATGAGCTTTACAAACGTTGATACTGATTCGGGGCCAGGAAAGAAAAATACGGTAGAGTTTTGGATGTATTGGGACGGAAACAATGGCTCAATGCCTATGGGATTTAATAGATTGAATCTTTACTTTATAAATGGGTACTTCGGTTTTAATACTGGAGCTGGCGATGTTATAGGCTTTCCTTCAGCAAAACTTAAACATAAATGGGTACATGTATCTGCTGTATTTGTTAACGGTGATCCGAATGACCCTGCTGTTAAGAGTCAATTTAAAATTTACATTAATGGAGAAGAACAAAACCTATCTAGTCGATTCTTCAGTTCTGCTACAGATCACAGAAGTTCTATTGTATACAGCAATGTGACACTTTCAGGTTATACAGATAACGATTTGTATAAATTCTCCGGTAAATTAGCTGAAGTAAGAGTATGGGACCATGAAAGATCAAAGCAACAAGTAGTGGATAATATCAATTCAGTTGTTGAAGGAAACGAGGAAGGACTCGTATTACATGCAGTACCTACTCTCGAAGACGAATTTCCTAAACCTTACAAAAACTCATATGAATTCAATGAGGATATCGCGTCTTCATTCACCATGAATACATCAAGTCTATCCTCAGTAACTGGTGGTAAAACAACAGTAGAGTTTTGGATGAAATGGGACGGTGAAGATCGTCAATTCATGCCGATCGGATTTGATAGTTATGCTCTATACTATAAATCAGGATTTTTTGGGTTTAATACAGGGAAAGGTGATGTCATAGGGATTTCTTCAGAGCCACTAAAAAACAAATGGGTACATGTAGCTGCAGTTTTTGTTAATGGTAATGTAAACAATACTTCTATTAAAGATCAACTTAAGCTCTATATAAATGGAACTGAGCAAGAATTAATAACCAACTTTACTACAGATCAATCCGCTCATGACGACTATTCACAAGTTTCGTCTAAAATGAAAGTATCCGGGTGGTTATTTGATGATAAATATAAAATGGATGGCGAACTTTCAGAGATACGAGTTTGGAATCATGAAAGATCAGTAGAAGACATTAATGCAGATATGCACAAATCATTAAGTGGGTTTGAGGATGGTTTAGTTGGCATCGCTTCACCACCGGTTGAATCTCAAACGTTTGATCGAACAGGCACATTCGCAGAAATGGAAGGTGTTGGTGTAAACACAACTAACTTAGGTAAGAACACAGTTGAGTTTTGGATGAAATGGGATGGGGTTGGAAATGTAGTACCATTTGGCTTTTCAACAACCTATCATTTATACTTTAGTGACTCACTGAGTTGTTTTGGATTTAATACTAATGGTGATTGTGTTGGTGTTACGGGATCCGACTATACTGCATTAGAGAATAAATGGGTGTACGTGACTGCAGTTTTCCCAAATGACATTCCAACACCAAGCAATAGTGCACTATACTTCAATGGAGTTAAGCAGACGTTGTCAGCAGTTACAAAAGATGATGATTACACTAAGAAGCGATATGCATCCTCTAACTTTAGAGTGGGTGGTGACTTTTCAAGTACTGGCCATATATTTGGTGGAGAGCTAACAGGTATACGTGTATGGAATCATGAAAGGTCTGAAAGTCAAATCCAAAGGTACATGGGTATGGATATTAGGGGTCATGAAACTGGTTTAGTAGGATTCTGGAATACGAGCAAGTCAACAACTGGAAAGTTATTAGACCAGACAACTCATTCTACACCATTAAATAATGATGCGACTTTAAGCGGATTTTCACCAAATCCAATCTATTATCAAACATCCGAAGATGGCTTGGAAGTTATGTGGAAACCTGAATCAAAAACATCCTATCAACTTTATAGAAACGGTACATTAATCTACAACGGTACCAATAATTCCTATGTCGATATAGATGTTACTAAAGGTAATTCTTATACGTACACACTAAAATCTGTTTCCTTATATGGTGAATCAGTAATATCTACTAAATTAGGGGAATACACTACAAATTCGGTGGAAATTACAGTTAATGTTGTGGGTACACCACCAGCTGCAGATTTTGATGCTACAACTCCTAAGTATGAAGGTGAAGTTGTAACTTTCACAAATAAGACTACTGAAATTGATGATGATGAGATACAGTACACTTGGTATTCAAAACTATCAAATGAGCCAGACAGTTCATATAGTTTTATGTCTAACGATGAACATCCAAGAGAAATATTTGAAATACCCGGGAATTACGACATTAAACTTGTAGCTGTCGACTTAGATGGTGAATCCAGCCATGTTGAAAATCTGCAAATTCTCGATAGTAAAATTGTTCCTGGGTTTATTCATGATTCTCCTTATTATAAAGATGAGACAATATCTTTAACATCTACTGCTTATGATGAAGATGGTTTAGCTATTAGTCATTCTTATAATATAACAAGACCAGATGGTACAAGCTTTACATCTAATACCGTTGATCCTCAATTTGTTGGAGATCAAGTAGGGGAATATAAGGTAATTCAAACTGTCACAAACTCAATTGGTAAAAAAGCTACGTATGTTGACTATATTGATGTTGTTGAAAGAGAATTAACCGCAGGATTCATTCATGAATCACCTTATTATCGAGGTGACTTGGTTAAGATCACGTCAACTGCTTTTGGGGAAACAGGTTCAATATTAACTTATCAATATGATATTACTAGACCTGATGAAACAACCTTTAGTAGTTCAAGTAAAGATCCTCAATTTACACCAGACCAAGTAGGTTACTATCATGTAAAACAAACTGTTAGTGACCAATATGGGAACGTTGAGACATATGAGGATGAAATAGAGGTTTTAAATAGAACGCCAGTTGCAGACTTTACTTATAGTCCAACAACTGTATATATCGATACCAATGTTTCATTCACAGATCAATCATCAGATCCGGATAATGATCCTTTGACTTATGAATGGTCTTATAAATCTCCTACTGAGTTGGATTTCACTGTATTCTCTACTGACAAAAATCCAAGTAGAATTTTGCCAGTGCGAGGAGATTGGGAAATTAAATTAATGGTTACTGATCCTTATGGCGATACAAGTGAGGTAATAAAAACAGTTAAAGTCATTAATAGAGCACCAATAGCTAACTTTAAAACAGATAAGAATGAATACTTAGAATGGGATACAGTGAAGGTGACAAGCCTTGCAAGTGATCCTGATGGTGATACACTCACACATCTTTATAAAGTTACTAGTCCTACTGGTATAACGAGCCAGTATACAACGAAAGATTTTGAATTTGTCCCTAATGAGATAGGGAATTACAAAATTGAACAAACTGTTTCAGATGCGTATGGTGGAACTGACACAATTTCAGCTACCATACCCGTAAACCCTTTAACGTTAGAAGGTTTTGTCGATCATACTGACAAATGGAATACAATTCATAGTGAAGAAGGCAATCAGCCTGATGAATTTTATTCTGGAGAGCCGTTTGTCTTAAAAGGTGTAACATCTAATTCGCCTGTAGATAAAGTAACGGTTACTTTTAATGGTACAAGGGATAATGGTCAATCTGTTACAAAAAATATTACTCTATTAGGAACATCTGACCCTGTTGTATTTACAGAGACTTATCTTGATGAGAGTTTTAGTGAACCTAATACTAAACTGAAATTAGGTCCAGTTACTTTCACTTTTGAGGTAGTATACACTAATGGTCAAGTAAGAAATGACACAGTGACAATTTCAATTATCGGCAACATATACGACCGATTAAACTTCCACAAATCATATTAAATTATAATGTTGATGTGATTTGGAACATGTGTTGTCACATAAAGCTAATTGAGTAATGCTCGAAGTTAATATGCAAAATAAGAAAAACCAGTTAAAGGATTACCTTTGCTGGTCTTTCTTTTTATCAGCATATAAGTTGAATACTTGAATATCACAATTTAACATTTAGTGATTTATTAGAGGTATTATATATAACAACTTGATCTCTACCCATGTTTTTAGCCCTATATAAGCATTCGTCCGCTTTCTGTATCATTTCATTTATTGAAAGATCTCTATTACCTTGGTTGCTGCAGATCCCAATGCTTACAGTTAAGAATAAACGTCTATCACTGTCCAATTGGAGTGGAGTAAGACGTAATGCTTCCAATAAAAGGTTAGATATTTCTGTCGCTTTTTGATCATTTGCATTTTCTAAAATTACAATGAACTCTTCTCCACCGTATCTACCTACAGAACCATTGTGCCCGCATATCTCTTTTGTTTTCCGCTACAAAGGTAATTGCTTTGTCTCCAATAATATGACCATATGTATCGTAAGCCCGAATTATAAAAATAAGCGCACCTTTCCGGTATGCATGACAAATAACCATATATCATGACTTTTTTTGTCAGATGTACGGTTATTTCATTTTAATTCCACATTCAGCTTGGATCATTTTTGACCATGGCATATATTGATTTGAAATTTCCGGTTGTTGATAGATATCTAGATTAGGTAAATCCGTCAATAATTTCAATAGATATCGATAAAAATCCACACCGTTTGCTTTTGCAGTTTCTGCAATACTTAAACAGATAGCGTTGGCTTTGGCACCAGCTTCACTAACTGAGTGGATCCAGTTCTTGCGACCCACAACACTCGGTCGAATTGCATTTTCTGCTGGATTATTATCAATTTCGATACGACCATCCATCAAAAATGCTTTTAAACCATTCGCTCTGTTTAAAGTATATTCTGCTGCCTTTGCAAGCGCATTTTTGCCGTAGAATGGGGATTTTTCAACCCAGTCTAGAAATTCTTCAACGATTGGCCTTGAGTATTTTTGCCGTTTTTTTCTGCGCTTACTTGGAGACAGGTGTTTGAATTGCCTTTCCAATCGATATAAATCATCACAATATTTTACACCGATTTGTCCGTTTTTGCTCTCCACTTTTAACCAATAGCGACGAACGTGCGCAAGGCAATTGGCGAAAGTGACACCTTCAATTTTGTCATAGGCGGAATAACCATCACAAATAATCGTTCCAGAAAAGCCTTTAATGAAATTTTCAAGAACAGATCGACCACGTGATAATGAACTTTGAAAAAGAGTTATTATTGGCCCTTGGCTCGGCACGCTTCGAAATACCCAATTATAAGCATTGGTTTGTCCAGATTTCCCATCGGATCGATTGATAATTTGTGCATACGTTTCATCGACATGCATGAGCGATTTAGACATCATTAAATGCTTCATATGCTCGTAAATAGGCAATAGCCAATCATGCGATGCACGAATAACCCAATTTGAAAGGTTCTTATCATTAGTACTCAGACCAGAACGATCCCATTCCTTTACCTGTCGGTAAAGTGGTAAGTATAGTGAAAACTTATCATGTATTACTTTGGCAAGAACGCTTGGACCTGCGATGCTACGTTGAATGGGAGGTTGCGGTGCTTTTCCACGTTTAATTTGCGCTTTTTGAGATAGATCACTTTTACAATTCTTACATTCATATGCATGCTCAATATGTTGTATTTTCTTCATTCTGGCAGGAATAAATTCAGCCTCTTCACGTACGATTGAACTGCCTATTTCAATCATTTGGTCTTGGCAACAGTCACAGGTCGTATTTTCCGGATGATGATGGATAGCTTCTACTTCAATGCCATCATGCAATGAATCATTTCTTGTTTTCTTTTGAACTTTTCGTACAACAGTGTAAGAAATAGTCTGTTGGCTTTGTTCTTCTGTGTGCTCAGGTTCGCTAAAAACCGGGTCATCATCAAATAACGTACCTTGCCCGTCTGGTGCGTTATATTTCGTTTTTTCAGTTTTTGATCCATATAAAAGCTTAGTTAAATGGCGTACTTGATCGGTTAATGCTTCAATCTGTTTCGATAATTCTTTGTTTTGTTGATTTGAATGAGCCAACTGCTCTTCAAGCAGCCGAATTATTTTCTCGTTCTGATTTTCATTCGTAGAAGAAGCTTTCACCATATCATTCACCACTTTCCGTTCGGTTTCGTTCTTATTATTATAACCAGTTCGAACGGGGGAGATAAAGAAAAAATAACAGTGTTTAAAAAGTTCCTTTATCCGATGGTTGAATGGCCTTTGGCTGCTGAATAGCTAAGCCCTCGAGTAACCACCTGAGCTGCTTTTGGGATAGATTACGTACTGCTTGTTCATCTTTAGGCCATTGAAGCTTCCCATTATCTAAACGTTTATAGAGAAGGGCGAAGCCATCTCCATCAAAGTACAAACATTTATATCTATCTTTCTTCCATCCGGAAAACAGAAATATAGAATCCCCGTAGGGATCTAATTCAAGAGAATCCTGGATCAGAGTAGCTAATCCGTCAATCCCTTTTGGCATATCAGTTTTTCCGCAAACAATATAGATATTTTTCACATCCGTATAATCATGTTTCACCAATGCTTCAACTCCCTCATGATTGTTAGGATGATGTGCTCGTCTACACCATTATAAAAGAGGATTTCCGCATTTGCCGTTTTGATTGTACAGATGCTAGAGGAAGAGCTAGTTGGTGGTGACACGGATTTACTTTTATTTTCGGGAAGAAGCGTAACGGGGACAATAGTCAGTTTTTGATCAGGCATATGAAAAGCACCTCCTTTAATATTGATATGATCATATTACCGGAGGTGCAGTTCTATTTATATGCGTCGTTTGAATACGGGCTTACTATGTATCATTTACTCGTTTAAAATGATCAATGTCTATTAGTAAAATTGAAACATTCCTGTTATGTTTTAAAGTGGTATTTAACATATCCCGAGCTTCTTCTGAGAAATATCTTCGATTTAATACATTCGTAAGATAATCATACGTGGCTGATAGTTGTAAAGATTGATAATGAATAAGATTATCTATTAAATGAGTCAGTTGTTCACGAAAATACGGCAAAATGTCCTCTTTTTGATAATTATCTATATACTCATTTTTTCCTTTACTATACACAATGAGAAGTCCTTTATGATCTCTGCTGTTAATAGGTATAGACAAAAACGAACGAACATCCATAACACCTAATAAATTCTGATGTTGATTTACATCATTTCTATACATGATTTTTTCTAGATATTGTTTAGGTACTTTATAGGTATGATTTTTCGGAATTTCACCTATATGGGCTAATATACACCAATGAGATTTTTCTTTTGTAAGGTATAAACTTTGATCATACTTAGTGATATTAATTAAAGAATTTAAACTAAACTCAGCAAGCGGGTTTAATTCTTTTATAGTGGACATTTGCTTGAAAGAATTTTGTAAAAGCGTTTGCATTTCAAAAAACACTATATTTGAGAAATGGGGGAGGAGAGGTAAAGGAAATTCTTTCTAAAAAATTCGTGTTTTTTCTAATAAACCTATTCCTGTGTCCAAAGACCTGTATTATACTTTTATTATAATTTCCTTGTTTGATAATATGAATTTAAAAAAATATATTAATTCTTGGTAATTGAATCAATTTCATAATTACTTATTTTAAAGAAACACAGACCTTCAGAATTTGTTTTCTATTAAATTTTTTAATGTTTAAGCTGCTTGTTGTTGAATTAACACGGCATTGATACGATCGGCAGCTAATTTTGAAGCATTATAAACTAAAGTTACTAAGTCAAAATGAACTTTGGCACGTTTTCCAGTACGATAACGAACGTTGTCCAGCTGGAAATATCCCTTTAGATAAGCATTCACACGCTCCACAGCGGTACGGCGTTTAAATATCGTCTTCCAAGCTATTGATCCGCGAGCTGGTGCTGTATATTTTCTCAAATCAGTAGTGATTCTCACTTTGTATACCTTTTGACAAAGACCATCATTCGCTAAAGAACAGTCTTTACATTCCTTTGGTCGAGTATATTTTAGTGTCTCATATTTCGGATCAAAACTGTCATAACGGTAGGAATGCTCTCTGACACATGTTGGTGCGAAATGTTTATCAAAGCCAATAGGTTCAGGCTCATTGCGTTTGTTATAAGCAATAACAGATTGATGTCCCATTCGATGAATCTGCGTATAGATAGGTTCGAAATCATATCCAGCATCCATTGTTTCATAGCGCAGATTTGGAAGAGGCACACGTTCATGAATACATGTTAATAAAGGAATAGCTGCCTTTCCATCATTAAGGTTGCCAGAGGAAAAAAGGGATTGCAAAATGTATTGGCTCGTTGAGCCAACTGCTAAGTGGGCCTTATAGCCAAACCAAAAGACGTTTTTCCCTTCGCTATTCTTCTTTACACCCCATTGAGGGTCTTGAGGAATTTCATGGCGAAGTTCGGCTAAAGGAACGTCCAGTTGTTCTTCAATTTTCTTTTCAAAAAGAGGAAGATTGGCTTCACGTTCTGCTTTTTCAATTAACCATTGTTCCCTTTTCTCATTGGACTTGCGACCACGTTTCTTGGGTTCATTTTTAGGTTTTTCATCTTTTGGAGGTGCCTGATCGCGTGCTTCAAAGTGTGTGGCATCAATGGCAATGGTATCATCCGTAATAAATCCTTCGGATATCGCTTGAAGAAGAAGAGTTTCTTGAACCTCTTCCAAAACCTTCGATTCACTAATGATAGTAATCATTCGTGAATAAGCAGCATCTGATGGTACGGAATCAGATACTAAAAACCCACAGTCAAGACGGAAAATCATATCATTCTTCAATCGTTTAACTAAATCTTTAATAAATGGGATTCTTTCTGAAATTCTAGCAACCAAGGAGTAAATCATAGCAGCATAGTTAAGTTCAACTGGTCTACCAAAACGGGATTTCTTCGTTACCACAGCGAAGATTTGTTCAATGTCAATAGTAGAAAAAATAGCTTCAAACCGTTGGGTAGGTTCTAAATCATATAATTCTTGTAGGTCAAACAGGCTTCCTTGTCGTATAATAGTCATAGGGAGTCTTCCTCCAGTCTTATTAGTTTGTGTGGTGCTTACTAAATTCGACATTTTGGGGAGGTACTCCTTTTTTTAGTTCTCAGAAGCCTTGAGCCCGTAGGGCTCATAATTATGAAATTCATTCAATTAATAGGAAATATAACTTATAATCTATAGAGTTTTCCTTTCAATATTAGTAAACTTAATCATAAGAAAGGAAATTTCGATGAAAATTGATGTTAAGATAAAGTTTGGTCAGAAAGTTAGGTATCACAGGAGAAAAAAAGGTTTTTCTCAAGAGGAATTAGGAGATTTAACTGATCTACATCAAACTTATATTAGCGATGTGGAAAGAGGTTTACGTAACATTTCTCTTGAAAATATTTATGAAATTGCACATGCATTAGATGTTAGAATGTGTGATTTGTTGAATTTTGACTAATAATTTTGAAGTAATTATCATTAAACAAATACTTGGAAGCAATGATAGGCTGTTCTTATTTGGGCACTTGAACAATCTGGAGCTAGTAGTGCAACCGGCCATTATATAGATGGCTTTTTTTATTGCCAACTAAAGAATTTATTGTATTCAGATTTATTCGTGCGTTTTTGAGGTGTGTTACAATTTCGTAAATTCACTTTTAAGATTACCCCCAATAATTATATGGAATACCGTAATTATATTAAGAACAATTTATAATAATATAAAAAATTCTTATTTCTATTAAAATTGTGGAATCTAAAAGTTTTATCTATGATTTTTTCTATAATAAAAATAGAAGAAGAGAAGTGAGGTTTTTTTAATGAGTTTAATCCAAGAACGAGAGAGCATAGATAATATATTAGTAGCTGCAAGAGAATTTGTAGTGAGAGAAAGTTTAACTTTAATAGATGAAAATACTGTAGAAGAACATATTTCACTTACTAGAGAAATTAAAACAGTTTTTTCGCATTCTTTAAATGAAAAAATAGAAGTTTTATACGCAAAATCTAGAGATATACCTTTATCTAATTTTAGAGGTCTTAAAAGAGATGAAATAGTATCTGAAAAGTATATAATTAATACTTTTAAGCTATCTAGAGATGATGCTAGAGAATACCTTTCAAGTAGAGTATAAAGTAGTCGTGATTATATATCAGACTACTTTTTTGTTTAAACTTTTCACTAATATACATGCTATTGGTATGTAGTTGTAGTTAAATATATTTATAGAATTATAGATTAGCACGATTTTAGACTATAGGTTAACTAATAACCATGAGGAAAAATATGACGACAGTATACATAAAATGGCATGGTCCTTATTTATTAAATAACATAATTCATAATCAGATTGCATTAAATAACAGTGGTATTTATGCAATCTACCGTCAATACATAGGGTACGAAACATTACTTTATGTTGGTAAAACTTAAAGGAGTTTTTTACAAAGGCTATCAGAACATGAAAAACAATGGCTATCAACTGTAAGAGGAGAATTGAAAGTTAGGTTTGGAGTTCATTCATTTCCAGAAGGTGAAAGAGTGAAAGATTCACAGTACGAAAATTTAATGATGTCGTCGAAGCTTTACTCATAACAACATATCAACCTTTAGAAAATACAACAAACTATCATTGGTATTATGGTAGAACTAAACTAGAGATTATTAACTTTGGGAGAACAGGCATTTTAGATAGGATTGTATCTGCAGAAAATCTAGAGTGGGCATAAAAACTAAAAGCTAAGAGAACTAGTGTTAGCCTTATAAGTGATCAGCTAATACTTAACGTTGAATAGTGCATTTATTTAGTCTATAATAAATATGTTCAAACTTTTTCTTTTGTTATTTTTATGCGACCATTTATTACATAAGGTCAGCTGTTAATGATCAAACATAGTAGCCTCTGGGCTTAGGTTTTAGACACTTTTGTGTCCTTATTAAACCTTTGCCCAGGGGCTTTTTTGTTAGTTTTTGGGAAAGAGCGAGTTTGAATAAAAAAAACTTTTAGAAAGAGTGATTATTTTATGAAAGGTGAATGTCTACCAAGTTGTTGTGTATGTAGTAGTTGTTGTGATGAGACTTTGTTTCGAGTAAGAGGAAAAAACTTCTGTTCTGAAGATTGTCTTATCGAAGAGGAAGGAGTTGAAGAAGGTGTTTAAACTTACCTGTTTTGCGCCAGTTCATCCTTCAAAGTTAGGTCCTGCCCTACAATCAGTACATTTCAAAGAAGTAAAAGGTGACTTTATATGGGAGATGGATGGAACTCAATTTGTTATTGAACCATTTAAGAAATATGGGGATCATCAATCTTCTTATGGGTACAGAGTCTATTTTAATGGATCAATTGATGGAGCGTTATATCTTTTTGACATGTCAATGGGTTGTTTTCAACCACAAATTAACGCAGTCGAATATACCTTGCATCATCAGTCAAAAAACCAAGAGAGTTGGATTAAAGATTTATTTAGAAGATCTTCCTTTGAGAAATCAAAGACTAGAGGAATTTTTCAGAAGGGAAATGTAGGCGTTATTTGTCTACCTGACTCAACTGTAAATCTTCAAATTCGAAAAAAAGTAAAGTCTTTTAGACTTATAGAGTTGATAAAAGAGATCGAATGTCTTAGACAGGAAATAATGCCGTCAGACTACGATCTCTTTTCTGTTGAAGGAGTTGCTATATGAGTAAACAATTTAATTTTTATACGGAAGATTGTCAGTTTACTATAGGATCAAATTTTCTAGTTAAAAATGGTGGAGAAGTTATAGGAGAGGGAGATATTTTTGTTTTCCAATTGTTATTGGGATATCCTGCATGGATTATCGTCAATCCAGCTAATGAATTTATCCTTCCTCAAATTATTAAAACGGACAAAGTTATCTCTGTTTTACCCGATTATGAATTCTTTGATGGTGTTCAAAGACCAGAAAAGTTTATGTATTGCGTTAGTTTTTTTGAAGGGGAAAAGCAGAAGAAAATTACGGTGAATGCTGTAGATGAAGCGCATGTTCAAGAGTTTGTCAAAGCGAATTATCAAGACTCAACAAATCTAACGATTAAGAGATCCGAGGAGAGAATATCATGCTAGTTAATAAAATCGAAGAATTGTTTAAACCAGCTTATATGAAAGAAAGACTTTTTACTATGCTGAAGAACAATGGAGAGTTTATTAGAACTGATTCAAATTTAGGCTTCTTATACGCTATCACTTTAGGTAATTCCGAAAGTAAAGCAATTAGAGTTGAAGTTGCTATGAAGTCGAGAAGAGAAATAACTATTCTCAATGCTTCTATAAGTGATATTCAGCTTTTAGTCTAGGTTGTTCTTGATTAATTTGAATCTATTCTAAGGAGGAAATTGTTATGAAAGATTGTGGAAATTGTAGATTAAATAATGAGAGTATACATTTTGATATTAAGGTTTGTAAGAAGTGTTCCAGGACAAATCGAGCATTTTTTGAACCTAAACCTAATGCTGCGGAGATTATGGAGAACCTCATTCAAGAAGGTACCTATGGTCTTTTAAAGGAAACGGAAAGTAAATTGAAAGCAATTAAAAATTCAATGTATATGCATTTAAGAGAAAGTGAAGCAAAGCGTCATGAATTTGAAAAGTTTAATGTAGTGGCCAAGTTTGTCCCAAAGAAGATTTTCGATGTAGATTATAAAGGAATTGTTCAATATCTATTTTATTATTTAACTCCTGAACTTGTATGTAAGGCAATCAAAATAGATGTTAAATCTTTAAAAGAAAATCAAGAACTAAGGGAAGAACTTGAAAACTACAAAAGAAATCCTTCATATTACGTGAAACCTTCTTTTAATAAAGTGGGTAAAGAGCTAGTTAGATCTTCTGATTTTGACTATGAAGGCTATAAACTAAATTACTTGGCTGAGACATTTAAAAATCTTAATCCAAGTCTAAAGCAGTATGAAGAATTGTATGACAGGGCAAAAATTGAGATGTTAGAGTGTTCGGAATTACAGGAAAGAAAGAAATTAAGCCATTCCTATGGTTCTGTCTCACTTATAGCAAATCAGCCTGAATATAAAATTTTTAAACTGTTTGAGGATTACGGAGAAGATTTTTTAATAAAGAATTGTTTACCGGATAGTAGTAAGGTTCAATGGTATATCGATTCAGGGTTACTTGCGAAATCAGATATTGATGCTTTTAAAACAATAAATGATATCCGCCTAGATTTTATCGTAATGCCCCTAGATGTTGAACGTGAAATAATGTCTATGAACGGACAACGTCGAGTGAATTTATCATTACGGAATCTTGGTTAATAAAGCATATGAGAGGACAATACCTAATTAGTTTGGGTTTGTCCTTTTTATATATAAATAAAAAAATTAAATAAGTTAAGAGATTGTGTAAGTAATCTACTTAACAATAGGAGGAAGACTTATGTCAGTAGAAATGGTAGCGAACTTAATTCCAGTAGCAGCAAAATGTTTAGAGTTAGGTATTTTCAACAAAGTGGCAGTTAGAGATGTTGATATTAAGAAGGAATTTGCTAAATCACCTTCGGATATGCCAGTGGAAGTCTTGACGTATTATAGAACACTTCGTACAAGCGGGAATAAACCTGTCACACAAGCTCTTCATATCTTTTTAAAGGGTAATAGTAATGAGCTTAAAGCTTTTGCATTTATAAAAAGCCATCCTTATAAAGGTCACGTTACTATGGGGGAACGATGGATTCATAATTCAGATTCACCTGAGCCATCTATGCAATCTATATATCTGGAATGCATTTCTTTTGAAGATCTAACTGTTTTCCTGAGTAATGCAATAAGTAAAGCGCAGGAGATTCTTGATATAACACCAAAAAAACGAGTAGAGAAGCATTTTCAAGAGACAGTTAATTTTTTAACTTCTTTATATAATAATGAGGATGCTATTTTAGATTTAATGTCGGTTCATCTTTCTAGTAGTACTTTATCCTTCTCGATCACATGTGAGACGGGTTGGGGCAGTGACTATCATTTTAATGTTACGAAAGATAGAAAATCTGTAGCAATGAAAATGGACATTGATCCAAGAGAAGTAGGTATAGATGAACCTTCTACGTTTCGAGCAACAGAAGAGATTAATTCTAATGATTCAGACGGTATCTATGAAGCTTTCACAAGATTGATGAAAAGCTACGGGATACTAAATTCATAGAATGTCAAAGTCTTCAAATCAAAGTAGGAAGAAAGAATCTATATGAATAAAGTTTATGTTGTGAAATGTGAGAGAGGATATATTAAATTTAATTGCAAATTGGGTGACTATAATGAAAATGCTTATTTTGAAGGATTTTCTGAAAAACCTGAGACTTTCTTTTCGAGTGAATACAGAGCAAATTTAGAAGCTAAATTATGCGGATTAGAACAATATGAAGTAATTTCAAGATAGAAATTATTACGAAATTCGCTTTTAGAAAAATTTAGAGTAATTTTTTTCGAAAAATTCTTTCAAGGTGTTCGAATATTACTAAAGATCAAGTAAGATATTAAAAATCAAATAAGGGGGGAAGTCCTCTTGCTAAATCATTAGCAAAGGGGACTTTCATTCCCTTTCTTATGGTTTAGTAGTGGACAAACAAAGATGAAAGATATATTTCAAGAAATAAAGGATCATATGAAAGAGGTATATTTAAGAGACGATTTGCCCATAGCTTTGGGATTTAGTGCAGGTAAAGATAGCTCCCTAATGCTCTTACTGTTATGGGAAATGCTTTCTTCCTTACCTTTAGAACAACGAAAAAAGACCGTTCATTTAATTTCATCCGATACTGGAGTTGAAACACCAGATATGACAGATTACGTTTACAAGGCTATAGAAAGCATTCAGAGATGTGCTATTGAACAGCAGATACCTATTGAAGCGAACCTTGTAAAACCAAATCTTAAAAATTCCTTTTGGTGGAAAGTTCTTGGACGCGGTACGTTAATTTCTACTCCGAATACTCGCCATAGATGGTGTACCCATTCACTTAAGATAGGTGTTACTCAGGGAAAATTGAAGAATTTATTATCAACTGCTCCCGTTCTTATTGATAGTCAAGAGAGGTTTCGACTGACTTTAATGTTAGGAACCCGATTATCTGAGTCAGCTGCAAGGAAAGCATCTATTAAGCGCTTTGAGTTAAGTGCGGATTCTTTTTTTAGCAGACATAGTGATTTCAAGGAAATACAATGTTATTCCCCATTGAAGTTTGTAACTTCAGATGAGTTATGGTTCAAGCTTATGGAGTATACAAAATTTCCATTCGGTGTAAAACTTCAGTGTAAATTTTCATAATTAACCGGAATTTGTTCAAAATTCTCCGGAATGAGTTTTCATAATTGTGCGGAATAAAACTTCGTTAATTTTCTATGAGAGACCTTATTATGGTCTCTTATTTTTTAAGGAGGGTTTTTGTATGCAAGTAGATCATCTATTATGTGTTCCTAATCCCTATGATAATGAAAGCATTAATGGTTTTATTCAAAGAGTTGCTTTAGAAAATCGATATGAAAATGCTAATTGGATATATTCGTTAAAGAAAATTAGCTTAAATCTAAAGACAAGAGTGGGAATAGAAAATGATATTCTAAAGTTATCCGAACTCCTTAATAAAGATTACTTAAAATTATATGCTTTAACTTACTTTCACATATTTTCAAAAAATAATGATTGGCTTCCAGTTTTAATAAGGCAAGGAATTAATCGACATTCAAAATACTGTCCTAAATGTTTTAAAGAGAATGGTTATCATAATAAGTTCTGGGATATAAGTTTTAATATCTTCTGTAGTAAACACAACTTGCTTTTGATTGATATGTGTCCAAAATGCAAAAAGTTTATTTCAAGTAATTTAAAAAATATGAATACATGTCTATGTGGATTTCCAATACATGAACTGCCTCATTTACATATACCAATAGAATATTCAAGAATGGGAAGTTTTTTAGAAGGTATTTTCACTAAAGAAAAACATACCAAAGGTTGTTTAATTAATTTAACAGCTGAAGAATTTACATATATATTACTCTTCATTGTCAATCAATTATATTTTGAAAGATACGGTGAGCAAGCTAAAGTCTCAAGTTCATTTATTCATTCAAATGGATTCATTGAAGTAATTGTTGATTCAATTAGAATATTCACATCTTGGCCAACTTCTTTTTATGAATTCTTAGATAATTACGGAAAATCGGTAAAGAGGAAAGATAGAAAAACAGGAATTACTACATACTTCGGAAAATTTTATATGAAGCTCTATTCTCAATTTAATGATCCGTGTTTTGATTTTATAAAAAATGAATTCGAAAACTATATAAAAAGTAATTTTAATAAAGGCTACTTTAATAGATATAATAACTTTGAAGCTGCTGAGGGGGAGACCAAATATGTCTCTGGAAATAATGCAAGTAAGATACTCAAGGTTAATCATGATACTATAGCAAAGTTGATAGATGACGGATTAATAAAAGGAATAAGAGAAATTGTAGGTAAACAAGAGTTTTTAAATGTCGATTATGATAGTTTACAGGACTATAAAAAAATTAGAGAGTCTCATATTGCTTTACCAGAAGTAGTATCTATCTTAGGAGTAAATAGATTTTTGGTACTCAAGTTATACGATATGGGAGTAATAAGTGGTTTTGAAAAAAAGAAGACTAAAACAACAATGCAAATCCTCTTTGATAAAAAATCAGTTTTGGACTTATTGCAAAAATTCGATCACGTTTTGAAAAATAGCGATGTTGAGATGACAAATCAGAAAAATAAAATAATTAATTTTAATGGTTGCATTCATTCATGGGGATGTATGCAAAAAAGTTCTAATGAACTGGTAGAAAAAATACTTTCAGGAAAACTTCGACCAATTGGAAAGGGCAAAGGTATTGGATTACAATGCTATTTGTTCTATAAGAAAGATTTAGAGAAAATAATTGAAGAAGATCTAATCTTAACTCCAAAAGATACTTATTCTATTAAGGAAGCTATGCTGATTTTAAAAACAAATAACAAGGTCATGGATCATTGGATAAAAGAAGGTATTATTAAATTTAATAAAATAAACAGTAAGAAGGTATTAATTGATAGGGAAGAATTGGAGATTTTTAGAGGGAAATATATAACCCTTCCTGAAATTGCAAAGGTTCTTAACCAAAATAGTACCCAATTGATAAACAGAATCAAAAGAATGGATATCGAAATCGTTGTAGCATCGACTGCGAACAGTGGTGGATATCTTTTTTACCGTGATGAAATAAATAGAAAGCTAATTTTAGCAGAAATAAATTCATAGTGTATGTTTTCTGTTCTGTTTAAGTGAAAATTGTTATTTAATAAAGGGCTTGCTATAGTGTATGGTTCTAATATTTTAAACAAAAATGTGGTATTTATATCGAATTTGAAATCTTTATAAAATCATCTCTCTTAAATAATAATCTCTTTCCATCATTATAGCTTGGCCCAGAATATGAGTTGAAATAACCAGATTGATGCCTTTTTAATAATTTTTTAACAGGTATTTCTAAATACATTGATAATTCGTACGTAGTTATATAATCATTTAGAAATTTAATTACACTGGATTCAGTTAACTGATGAATAGAAATCGACTTACCAAAACGACCGGTATCAAACCAATAGTCAAGGTCTGATTTTTTCACCCCTAAGATAAAGACTAAATCTCTCCATATAAAGTATCCCAATTTTTTACTCTTAGCTATTAAATCTTCTCTTGAAAAGTAATAACAATCACGTTTAGCAATTATAGTTTCTGAAAATTTGTCTGTAAACTGTACTTTTATTTTACCTGTTAATATTCCTTTTATAATCAGATTAGCGTTATCAGGTCCTACCCATTCAAATGCTTTTGATAACGAAATAGCTTCTTCCTTTATAATAGATGTACATTTTTCATAAATTCTTTGTTCTAGTGCAACCACCGATGAAGTTGGTATTAACCATGTATTTGCAGAACCGGATTGATATGAAATAACATTTTTTAATAGACCACTTTTTAAAATTGAGGTAGTTGCCCTAGAACTTGTTCCCCAATGAACTCTCAATTCTTCTTTTGAATAACTCAACCCAAATTTTTTGAAAATGTTATTTACATCTTTTCTTCTAACAAATGTATAACTAATTCCATAATAATTTATTTTATGACTCTCTAGCAGGTTAGAGTGTAATATGTTTCCTTGAAACTTTGTATTAAAGTACTTAATTTCATCAGATCTTATATATTCATTTTCACAAAGATTTAACTTATTAGAAGTAATATATGAAGTAACGGCTTTTGATATATGCCATAGATCTGTGTTAATTAATTTTGGAACACCATATTTCAAAAAACTTTTATAAGGTAAGTTGCTGGTGGATTCAATAGACTCTAAAAATGCATAGAAGTTTACTGGCCAATTGCTCAGAATCTTAAACGAAAAATTGAATAAACAAATCGTTTGTTCAATAGTTTTGAAATTTTTCAAAGTATGTCTTTCTATGACATTCCCATCAAAATATATCTTTTTATTAGGTATAGAGATATTAGAGGAATCAACAAGCTTTGAAATCCATAATGCGAAAAAGTCCAAGGATTTTAAAAATTGAATAGGGGTATTTATCCAACTATGCTCATATGTGAATTTATCTTCATTAAAAATTTGATTTATTGTTTGTTGATATAAAAATAATATTGTCATATCATTTTCATATATATGAGAAAATGATAGTTTTTTGTTACAACTTGAACAATTATCTTGTATAATATTGGTAACATTTATCTGCTTTTGACACGTTGTGCAAGTATCTAATAAAAAGGAATTATGTCTTAAACAAATAATAGAATGGCTATTAATCCAATCTTTCCTTTGATATGCTCCATCTTTTAAACATAGGGGACAATATCTCGTTTTTGAGTATAAAAACCACTGATTTTTTGTTATATTGTTCACCTCAAGATTTAACTTCTTAAGATCATTAATGACAGTAAGAGATTGAGCCTGCTTTAATGGTATCTTCAGGTAATTTGCTATTTCATCTAAGTCACTTCCACATAACCAATTCACTAAATTTTCTATAACTTCTACAGATAGGGATTTTTTGAAGCAATGTAAAATCCAACTAGAACTCTCCATTTTATTTTCTTCTGCAACTCTATAGATAAAACTTAATAATGTTTCATTTGAATAAGGTTTCGGATATTTTAGCATATTATAATCACCTTGTTTTTTCCTAATTTTCCCTTGAATAAACTTTTTATGTATGGAGGTTTACTTTATGAATGGATCTAGGAAAATAAAAGCTAGCAGTAAGCTCAGTATAAGAGGAAAGCATAATAGTACTAAAATGTATAGGATGATTCCTTGGGAAAGTACTTTAGAAAGGGATTTTATAAAATTATTAGATTTCGATCCAACGGTTGTATATTTTGAGTTCCAACCTCTCAGGATAGATTATTTATATAAGGGAAAACAAAAGAAATATTACCCTGACTTCTTGGTGCAAAAAAGTAATTCAAAGAGATATATCTATGAAGTGAAGGCGTTTGAGCAGACAAAGGAAGAGATAAATAAGATAAAGTTTCAAGTAGGAAAAATGTACAGTAGGAATAAAGGAATGGACTATATAGTAATAACTGAAAAGGATATTCGTAAAGGATTTTTAATTGAAAACATTGATTTGTTAACTGAAGTTAGATATGAAACTACAAGTAAGAGAGTTATGACAGAAATAGTTAATAAACTAGATGATCTTGAAGGAAGAACTACAAAAGCTAATTTAAGAGGTAATTTGAGTCACATTAGTAAAAGAGAATTTGATTGTAATCTCTATTATTTAATCTATACACATCAAATAAAAACTGATCTAATTTCTGTGCTACTAAACGAACATTCAATTATTCTAGGATGTGATTGCTAATGGCCGGATACTATTTTAAATCTGGATCAAGATTTATGATAAAAGATAATGAATATCTTGTTCGCCGAGAACTTGAATTGGACTATGAAATAGAAAATATACACTATAAAATAATTGAATTAAGAAGAAAGGAAGAATTACTCCAATTATGGCATGAAGGTCAATTGTTATTTAGAATAAGTGAAGAAGAGAATAAACTACTTAAAACACATAATTTAGATGATCTCGATGACAATCTAAAAAGACAAGCAATAGAAAGGTATAACATATTAAAGCCTATAATTAAAGGTGAAATTTTACCTAGTGAAATTGATGAGTATATTAAAACACTAGATGGCACAGTTAAGAAGTCTGCATTTTATGAATGGAAAAAACGATGGGAAAGAACAGAAGATATAAGATCACTTGTACCTTTAAAGAGAGGACCTAAAGGTAGCCGAAGTAATAAATTAAAACTTAAGATACTGGATGAAACAATAGAATATTTTTTATACAGTGATGGGAAGCACACAATAGAGGATATATATTCGGAATTTATTGTACGAATAGATGAAGTTAATATTAATCTAGACAAAAAGGAAAAGATATCTTACTCTTCTCGATCAACAATTAGGAGGAGAAAAGAACAAATTATTGATATTTATAAAAAAGATAAAGAAAAATATGGGGCAGTTCTAGCTAAATTAATGAAAGATGGATCTCAGCAAGAAGTATTTGCGAATAAGCCTTTGCAAAGGGTAGAGATTGATTGGACTCCTGTAGATGTTATGTTAATAGACCCCTCTGATTTAAAGCCAAAAAGGCCAACATTGATTTATGGAGTTGATAAATTTAGTGGAATGCCTTTAGGATTTTTTATTACGTTCAAGCCTGTTGATAGTAAAGCTTTAAAACAGTGTTTGATTCATATAATTAGGCCAAAAACATATATAAAGAAAATGTATCCACTTGTTGATAAGCAATGGGCAGCTTTGGGAATTCCCCATACAATTGTTGTTGATAATGCAAGTGTAAACGATTCTTATGAATTTGAGGAAGCTTGTTATCAAGTTGGTGTAAAAGAAGTTCAATTCTGCAAAATTGATGCAGGATATCAAAAAGGAACCATTGAAAGAGCATTTAGAAATCTAAATACACATTTTGTTCACGGTTTGAGAGGTACTACATTTTCTAACTTTATTGAAAAGGGTAGATATAATTCATCGGAAAAAGCATGTATTACAATGCAAGGATTAATCTATATGATGCATATTGCTATGGTGGATATGATTTCACATTCCTATGAAACAAGAAGAGGGGATTCCCCTCATAACATATGGCATAGAGGTATTGAAAACGAGCCTCATTTAACATTACAGATTCCAAGAAGTATTGATGAACTTAAGATAATGCTTGTAGCAGGCTCTGAACTAAGGAAAATACAACACCAAGGCGTAGTAATAGAAAATGAATATTACTATTGCAAAGAATTGATTGATTTAAAGAATAAGTTTAGAAAACTAAATAGGGAAGACGAAAAAGTTAGGGTTAGATATGACCTTAGTGATATGAGAAAAGTATTTGTGCATGATCCTATTAACAATAATTATATTATTGCAAAAGCAACTAGTTTACAAAGAAAGAAAATAAATATGGGCTTACCTGTTCCATATATTGCACTTGAAATAGATTCAAAAAGGAGACTAGAAATAAAGAATTCCTTTGATCCAAAGACCAGGGCCTTAGCAAAACGAAAAATTAGATTAATTCAAAATAGAGATAAGAAGATAGTGAAAAAGTGGAAAAAAGGACAAGAGCCTGATGAAACTATTGATTCTTCCTTTCTTATTGATGAAGTATTACCAACTAATACCGAGGTAGAAATACAAGTGGGCAATGAAGATATTGTTATCTTAGAAGAGGAAATTAATGAGTCTAAGCAAAAGGAAATAAGAAAAAGTAAGCTGAAACTTAAAAAGTCTAAAGAAGAGGAAGATAATTACAAACAAAATGATTTTATGGAATATGAAGACACGGAAATTGATGAACTTCCAAGTTGGGGTATAACTCTAAAAAATAATAAAGAGGATAGTGATTCATGTGCCTAAATATATATCTTTTAAGAGGCTAAATGGATTTCCGGCAAGTTTAGAAGAAGTAAGGAATAGAAGGGAACATGTAAAATCGATTATAGTAGAACACCCAAGGTATAGAGAGATATATGAGAAGATTCAAGAAATGCACTTCTTTTCAAAAGGATCTGTTAAAGCTGACTCTTTGTTTCTTTCTGGTAGAACGGGCGTAGGTAAAACAACTCTATTAGAAGAATATAAAGAACAATATAAAAGATTTATTAATGATGAAGGTTATACAATAGTACCGGTTCTTTATAATAAGGTTCCTGTTGGGGCAACGCCAAAATCTGTAGCTGCCAGTTTGTTAAGGTCATTAGGTGATCCAGCATATGACAAAGGAACAGAAAATAGCCAAACGGCAAGGCTACTTCATTTTATAAAAATGTGCCAAGTTGAGCTGATAATCATAGATGAATTCCAGCATTTGATTGATAGAGATACGAAACATGTATTAAATAAAGCATCAGATTGGGTAAAGTCGTTCTGTGATGATGCGGGAGTACCAATAATTCTTTGTGGTATGCCAGAATCAGAAAAAATCTTTGCTCACAATGATCAATTAGATAGAAGGTTTACTGAGAAAGTTAAAATGGTTGGTTTTGATTACATGAGAAAAGAAGATCAAATAGATTTTAGAATTTTTTTAAAGAGTATTGATGAACAGTTGCCATTTATTCATAAATCTGATTTAGCAAATAAAAATCTAGCAGATAAAATATATTATGTAAGTAGGGGTATTCCACACTATGTTAATAAACTTCTTGTAGAAGCAACAACATTGGCAGCTAAAAATGGGAATGACTTTATTGATGAAAATCATCTATATGAAGCGTTTAAAAGGATAAATATATCAAACCGTCCATACATTATTAATCCATTTGGTGATGAAAGATTTAATATAATTGAAGCTTTTGATGTAGAGGATAGAAAGAACTTAGCATAATATATAAAGGTACTTGGAAAGTTATGATTAAACCTTCTAAGTACCCTTTTGTAATATATTACATACTTACAGGAATACAAATCTTTAAAAGTTGCTATATTACCCAAACAAGTTTTATTCAACTTTTGGTATTACATATAACATGGTGCAGGTTGGTGTAACATCAATTTGAAATTTATAAGGCTTTTTAATTAGTCTAAGATTCTAAATATCGATATAAAGTTGATTTACTAATTCCTGTTGCATCTTTAATTTCTGCAAGAGTATATCTTTTACTTTGATACATAGCAATTGCCCTTTTTACATTTTCATCAGGTTTTCTTGGTCTTCCTGTCGGTATTCCTTTTTGCTTGGCTTCATATAATCCTTTTTTTGTATTTTCACTGATAATGTCGCTTTGAAATTGGACGATATGCTGCATGATGTCAGTAAAATGATATAGGGATGAGTTATTTGTATTTATTCCTTCAAAAAGGGAATGTAGGTAGCTTTCTTTTTCAGTAAATGTATCCAGTAGATCTGCCAAATGTCTTGTTGTATCAGCTAATAAGAATAACTTAGTTACTAAAACGGTATCACCTTTTTTTAGGTTATTTATCATTGTTTCAAGTTGAGTTCTTCGTTTTGGGGAATTATGTTCTTCTTTATATATCTTGTTACAGTTTATTTCTTTAAGTTTTGCTATTTGTACTGAACAATCTAAGTCCTCTTGATAAGGTCTCACATAACCAACTAACATTATAGCTTCTCCTTAATAATTAATATAACCTTTCTATAATACCACATATTTCATTTTTTATTTTATTCCCAAAAGGGTTCACTTTTGGGAACGGAAATGGTAAACTCTCCTTATTGATTATCGCCTGACTTTCATGAGAGTTGAAAGTCATTAAATTAATAAAAACGAAAAAGGGAGAGGATCTTTTTTGGATTCAAATACAATTAAATATTCGTGGTTTGGAAATATCAGAGGTGATGTATTAGCCGGTATTGTTGTGGCACTTGCTTTAATTCCTGAAGCAATTGCTTTTTCAATTATAGCGGGTGTAGATCCTATGGTTGGTTTATATGCATCGTTTTGTATTGCTGTAACGATAGCATTCGTTGGAGGGCGTCCCGGCATGATTTCCGCTGCAACAGGGGCAACTGCCCTCTTGATGGTAACCTTGGTTGCTGATTATGGACTTCAATACTTATTAGCAGCAACTATTTTAACCGGAATTCTTCAAATTATCATGGGTGTTTTAAAATTGGGAAGGCTAATGAAATTTGTGCCTCGTTCAGTGATGACAGGTTTTGTAAATGCACTAGCTATTCTTATCTTTACGTCACAATTACCTCATTTTGTAGGGGAATCATGGCAGATGTTTGCAATGGTAGCAGGAGCACTTGCTATTATTTACTTATTACCGCGCTTCACAAAGGTTATTCCGTCTCCATTAGTTGCTATCATTGTGATTACTCTTATCGCAGTTATGACGGGAAGCGGTGTGAGGACTGTAGGGGATATGGGTGAGTTAACCCAGGCATTACCAATCTTCTTATTACCTGATATTCCTTTAAACTTTGAAACGTTACAAATCATTTTCCCTTACTCTTTATCTATTGCGATTGTTGGTTTAGTAGAGTCTTTACTAACTGCTCAAATTGTCGATGATATGACAGATACCGGTAGTGATAAGAACAAAGAAGCACGTGGTCAAGGGATTGCTAACATCGTCTCAGGTTTCTTTGGTGGTATGGCAGGTTGCGCCATGATTGGCCAATCGGTTATTAACGTCAAGTCAGGTGGTAGAGGTAGATTATCAGCGTTGGTCGCAGGTGTCTTCCTAATGGTTCTGATCCTGTTATTAAATGATTTCCTTGTGCAAATTCCAATGGCTGCTCTTGTAGGGGTCATGATAATGGTATCAATCGGAACATTTGATTGGTCATCATTAAAAACACTGCATAAGGTACCTTTAACTGATACATTAGTTATGATTGTAACAGTTATCACTGTTATTATGACGCATGATTTATCCAAAGGAGTGCTTGTTGGAATTATCCTGAGTGCTATTTTCTTTGCGGCTAAGATATCTAAAGTGAAGATTACGACTTTGTCTTCAGGTCAATCTGGGAAAAAGATCTACCGGGTGTCTGGTCAGCTGTTTTTTGCCTCCGTTACCGATTTTGTTGAAAGCTTTGATTATAAAGAGGATGTAAAAGAGGTTGATTTAGATTTAACAAATGCTCATTTATGGGATGATTCGGCAGTAGGAGCCATTGATAAAATTGTTATAAAATACCATCAAAATGGTGTGAGAGTTAACTTGATTGGTTTAAATACTGAAAGCGATAAGCTATTAGAAAAAATTGCTGTTCATAATAAACCAGGCGGTCTTAATAAAGTAGCGAATCATTAATTATATTTTGTTATGAGAGGAACATCAAATCTTGGATGATTTGATGTTCTTATTTTATACGTTAAGAAAGTATAAATTAGCATCGGTAAAGATTATTCGATTTAAAAGCGTTTTCTTGTAGTGGGATAAATTTAAATTGATGGGGGACATTTTAATTGAATGGAAGGAAAGGAAACGGAATAAAGACACCATTTTTTTATGGATGGATGATAGTTGCAGTAGGAGCGTTAGGAGTATTTTTTTCCGGACCAGGTCAAACATATTCCAATGCTATATTTATTGATTACTATATAAATGACTTTGGTTGGAGTCGGTCTTTGGTTTCTACAATTTACTCGATCGCAACCTTAGCAGCAGGATTGTTAATGATGGTAGTAGGTAAGTATATTGACAAATATGGTCAAAGATTTTTTATGATTTTTGTCACAATTTTACTTGCGTTAGCTTGCTTTTGGAATAGCTTTGTTACAAATATTGTGATGTTAGCAATAGGCTTTTTTATGATTCGATTGTTTGGTCAGGGATCAATGACACTCTTACCTAATACCCTAATTCCTCAATGGTTTATCGAAAAACGCGGTAGGGCATTTAGCTTTATGGCAATAGGAGGATTCTTAAGCTCGGCACTGTTTCCAATT
Source organism: Metabacillus schmidteae (assembly GCF_903166545.1). Taxonomy (NCBI): domain Bacteria; kingdom Bacillati; phylum Bacillota; class Bacilli; order Caryophanales; family Bacillaceae; genus Metabacillus; species Metabacillus schmidteae. The sequence continues at coordinate 222,016 of NZ_CAESCH010000003.1, forward strand.
ATTAATCTATGGGCCATTGACCTGTGGGGCTGGGAAATAACATGGAGATTCTGGGGAGTTCTTTTACTCATTATCTTTTTACCTATTGTTGTTGTCTTTGTGAAAAATAAACCAGAGGATGTAGGGTTAACACCTGATAATAAGGTAGCCTTGAAGGAACCAGAGGGTGGATCTGATAAAAATAAAGTCGTTTATGAAAGTAGTTGGACGTTAGCTGAAGCAAAGAAAACGAGAACATTTTGGTTTTTATTATGCTGTGTAGGAATTCCTTCTATGGTGAACACAGGATTGACTTTTCATTTGGTTTCAATATTTGGTGAAAATGACCTTTCTCCACAGCTTGCAGCTACTGTTCTTAGTGCAATGGCTTTAGTTGGATTTCCAATAACTTTTCTTTCAGGTTTCATTTTAGAAAGAATCGAAGCAAATTATATGTTATTTCTTACGTTCATTGGAGAAATTCTTGTTTTAATCCTTGCAATAACAGCAGATTCCTTTTTTCTAGCTCTATTGTTCGGGGTGTTGTGGGGCTTTTTTGCCGGAATTGAAAGAATTGCTTTGAATGTTATTTGGCCTAATTTTTTTGGTAGAGAACATATTGGAAGTATCAAAGGGCTTGCTATGTCAATCACTGTCATAGGTTCTGCATTTGGCCCATTACCGTTCGGAATCGCATTTGATCTTTTTAATGGCTACAATGAAATTCTTTATGCAACTATGATCTTTCCTTTAGTTGGTTGTTTGCTGGCTTGGAAAGCAACAAAACCTTCTAAAGAGCATAATGAAAAAAATCTTACTAGTGCGTAACATTATTTGTTAGGATTTAAGTGGATTAGTTATATTAAATTATATTTAATTATAGTAAAGTAAACTAATTATTAATAATTTATAAATGATTATGCTTGATTATAAAGATATACTTTGATATATTTAATCTGTCCAATTGTAGATGCTAATCAACTCATTGAAAAACCACCAAAATACAATTTGGTGGTTTTTTCTATATATTCAATATTTTTATAAACATTCACTAAAAAGTCTTATTTTATATCCTTCGTGCTTTTGTGGGGTTCTAAGTAGATTGTTGTTGAATTTCAGGTTCATAGAACCTTGAAATATTTCTTTAAGGAGCATTCCTGTTAGAAGGATTTTCGGGCACTTGAACAAAAAAGAGCCCTCTTGGTATGATACGGGGTGTCAAATCGTGCACCGAATTGACCCCTAACTTAGGTAACCAAGGAGGACTCCAACATGGATTTTAAACAAAACCAGAAAATAAATCAAGTCACCGAACAAACACTCGTAGTAGGAATCGATATTGCCAAGCGGAAACACTTCGCCTGCTTTGTCGATGACCGTGGGCGTGTGCTCCAAAAATCTTTCTCGGTATTACAGTCTGGCGACGGTTTTCAGAGATTTTATCAGCGTATTTTGGATGCCATGAAAGACTTCGGAAAAACGGAAGTCATAGTTGGGATTGAACCAACAGGGCATTACTGGCTTAACCTGGCCTATTTCCTTGAGGAACGAGGCATCCCCCTAGTCATGACCAATCCTATGCACGTCAAGCGATCAAAGGAGCTGGATGACAACCTGCCAACCAAACATGACCGTAAGGATGCACTAGTCATCGCTCGCTTGATCAAAGATGGGCGCTTCAGCTATCCTCGCATCCTAAAGGACATGGAGGCTGAACTCCGTGTGGGTTCAACATTTAGAAGCAAGTTGACAGAGGAGCTGGGAGCCGTTAAAAACATGATCATTCGCTGGCTGGACCGTTATTTCCCTGAGTTCACCCAGGTCTTTCCGTCATTCGGGAAGATGGCAATGGCTGTCCTGGAATGCACTCCATTTCCGGCTGATCTTCACCAAAAACAGCCGGATGAGGTATTGGCAATTTACCGTCAGGTGGAGGGGCTCAAATCCCCCCAACGGCCAAAAGCAGTACGACTCATTGAAGTTGCTTCTAACTCCATCGGAGTTACAGAGGGACGGGAGATGGCCCGTATAGAAATTGCCACTCTCGTTCGCCGTTACCACCAGTTGGAACAGGAGATTGAAAGCATTACGCAGCACCTGGTCGAGCTTGTTAAAACATCAGTAGAATATGAATGGCTCTCAACGGTACCTGGACTTGGAGATACGACCATTGTTGATTTACTAGCTGAAATCGGAAGCTTCTCACACTACGAAGATCCACGCCAACTCATCAAACTCGCGGGATTGACATTACGGGAAAACTCCTCCGGTCAGCACAAAGGACAAAAGAGAATCTCTAAACGGGGCAGGAGAAAGCTACGCGCCCTCCTATTCCGAGTCATGATGCCGATGGTTCGCCATAACGATGCCTTTAGAAGGCTGCATGAATATTACACAAACCGTAAGGATAATCCGTTACGCAAGAAGCAATCCATCGTGGTACTATGCGGGAAACTCTTAAAAGTTCTTCATGGGATCAGCACGAAGCACAAAGCGTTTGACGCAAAGCGAATGATGAAGGATATTCCTGGCCTCGCAGAGGCTATGTAAAGTCCTGCATCCCCTTAAACGACCTAGACAACAGGATGACACGGAGAAGCTGGCACTATATCATCCATTCGACCTTGAGTCCCTAAAGGAGCTTCGCTAGCCTCTGCCTTATGACTAGACCGAACGAAGGAATGTAGGCACTTGGATGCCCAGAGACATGGGAGGGTACGTCATCATAAGCTACGCAGAGATCCATTGTGCATCGTATACTTTGTGATCACTACTTTACCATCATTACCCAGTAGTGACCGCGTAGCGTACCCACTAATTGTAAGAGAATCACATATTTATTAAATTCTGTTAGGGTGTTTGTCGAAAAATATTTTTTTGACATCCCACCAACGGGTCAAACCGTTGATATATCAATATTTATAGAGGGAGGGTATCTTTTATTTATGCATTATTGCTACTAGAGGAGGAAACTATGTTCAAGAAATTAGTAAATAAATATTCTTTCTTATTTATTGCCGCAATGATTATGTGGGTGAAAACGTATGTTGTTTATCAAACAAGCTTTGATATCAAAATAGAAAATCCTATGCAGGCTTTTATATTATTTCTAAATCCACTAAGTTTCTTTTTACTTATTTTTGGATTAGGTCTTTTTATGAAACAGAGAGCAAGAAATATTTATATTATTGTCGTGAGTACAATAGGTACGATTATGTTGATTGCCAACATGATGTTTTACAACTTTTTTAATGATTTTTTAACGATTCCTGTACTCTTTCAATCTAGTAATATGGGAGATTTGGGAAGTAGTATTGAAGAGTTGGTAAAGCCAAGTTACTTTCTATTGTTTGTAGATATCATCTTTTTGATTTGGTTAGCTAGAAAATATAAAAACAAAGTGATTAATGCAGTGACTATAAAAGAAAGAGTTGCTTATTTCTTACTAGTTTGTGCGGTATTTATGTTTAATTTGGGACTAGCTGAAGTACAGCGTCCTCAACTTTTAACTCGTTCCTTTGATAGAGAGATGCTGGTGAAAAATATAGGTATATTTAATTTTCACATTTATGATGCTATTTTACAGTCAAGAACAACTGCCCAAAGGGCACTTGCGGATAGTGACGAGCTAACAAATATTCAAAACTATATTAAAGCAAATAAAAAAGCACCAAATGAAGAACTGTTTGGAATTGCAGAAGGGCGTAATGTGATTTTTGTTTCGATGGAATCGACCCAGAGCTTTGTGGTGAATGAAACATTGAATGGTGAGGAAATTACACCGTTTTTAAATGACTTTATTCAAGAAAGCTATTACTTTGACAATTTCTATCATCAAACGGAACAGGGGAAGACGTCTGATTCAGAATTTCTGACAGCAAATTCACTGTATCCACTTGGAAGAGGTGCAGTATTTTTCACAAATAGTAACAATGAGTATAATGCTACTCCTGAAATCCTAAAGGAGCATAACTATTACTCAGCTACTTTTCATGCGAATAATGCAAGCTTTTGGAATCGGGATATTATGTATAATTCATTTGGTGTTGACCATTTTTATGATATAGATAGCTATGAAGTAACAGCTAAAAATTCAGTTGGTTGGGGTTTAAAGGATAAAGAGTATTTTGAACAATCAGTTGATCTAATGAAAGAACTACCACAACCGTTTTACAGCTACTTTATCACGTTAACAAATCATTTTCCTTTTGAGTTAGGGGAAGAAGATAGATTCATAGATGAATTTGATTCAAATAGTGGAACTCTAAACAGATTTTTTCCAACAGTACGTTATCAAGATGAAGCATTAAAGAGATTTATTGAGAAATTAAAAGAGTCAGGTCTTTATGAGAATTCGATTATTGTGTTAATGGGGGACCATTATGGCATCTCTGAAAACCACAATAAAGCGATGGCTAAGTTTTTAGAAAAAGACGAAATTACACCGTATGATTCTGTACAATTGCAACGAGTACCATTCTTAATTCATATGCCAGGTATAACAGATCAGAATCCTAAATTAATCTCAGATATTTCAGGACAAATTGATGTGAAACCTACTTTATTACATTTGTTGGGTATTGATACAAGTGACATGATTCACTTTGGAAATGATTTATTCTCACCTGAGAGAAATCCTTTTGCAGTATTGCGAAATGGAAGCTTTATAACCGAAGATTATATCTCTGTATCTGATGTCTGTTATGACCGAGAAACAGGTGATATTGTTGACGGTGAGGAAACATGTGATCTTTATGCAGAAAAGGCTCACAATGAGTTAAGTTTTTCGGATAAGATTATCTATGGAGACTTATTGAGGTTTTATAATGAAGAATAACTTTAAATTATTATATGGATTAAAAAATCTAAGGTTAAACTAATATAAACAACATAATAAAAATACAAAAAAGAAAGAACCCTATAGACATCTTAGAAAGGTCTTTTAATAGGGTTCTTTTTTTGTGAATAGAAAAAAATTAAAAAAAGTTTATTTTACTGTTACACCATAATAATTTAAATAAATATAGAAACGTTAAGACAGTTAAGGACCTGAATACATTCAGATTATGGATTCAACATACACGTAGTTAATTTAGGGGAAAAAAATATTTCTATCAAATGTATGTCTTACTTTTTGATTAAATATATCATTTTTTTCTAAAAGTTTACTTATGTATACCGATATAAAACATGACAGAAGTATATCTTACAGAATGAGAGGTGAGACCAAAGATTATTATTTAATGTGATGTTTACGCTGTTAGGATCTGAATACTAAATGTTAGGAATGCAGAGATGAATTTTGAATATTAGGATATCCCTATTTGCTTATATCTATATAATAATAGAATTACTTTTTATTGATTGGATCTGTTTTTGACTAAAGCTAATCTGTTGGATTTGTATTTGATAGTACTAAAGCATTTAAAGGAGTTAATTTGCTATGGGAGGTATATTTTGAAAAAGTTATTCGTATTGTCGATTTTTTCCATATTATTATTAACAGCGTGTAATCAAGATATTACACCAACTGGAAATAGTATATTATCTCATGTAACGACTGCTCACGTAGAAGGCGATGATGTGTATTTTAAAGTGAACGGTACTTATTTAATCGCTGAAAACCAAAAGGAAGCTTTTCAAACCCATCAAAGTAATTATTTTACTTTAATTGAAATGTCTGACGGATCATACGTTATTAAGAAAAACGATAAACAACAACAAGATGGTTACAGTTACGAAGAAGCACAAAAAAAACGTGAGGAAAACCAAGAGATAATAGCTCAAAGGGCTCAAGAAGAAAAAGAAAAAAAGGAAGAGCTAAAAGCAGAAAAAATTCAGTTTCAACGTGAAAAAGAAGAGCATAATAGAGGTATTGAACAGCAAGAAATGGAATTAAAGGCTCAAAGGCAAGAAGAACTGTTAAGGATGCAGGAAGAACAGTTAAAAATGCGAAAAGAAGAAAAAGAAAAAGCGGAATTAGCAAAAGCAGAAGAATTTCAATTTCAACGTGAAAAAGCAGAATACAATCAAGTTATTCAACAGCAAGAATTCGAATTGAAGGCTCAAAGGCAGGAAGAACAATTAAAAATGCAAGCTGAACAACTAAAAGTTCAAATTGAACAACTGAGAAAAGAAATAGGGTATGAAGAATAATATCCAGTTGGATTTAAAAGGAATTATTATAATAATAAAGAAAAGAAAAATGTGGAGGATTAATCTTCCACACCTTTCTATTTTACAATAAGTACAGGACAATTCGCTCTCTTTGCTACTTTATGACTAACACTGCCCAACACAAATTCCTGGATTCCGTTTAAACCTCGACTGCCAATTACTACAATGTCAATATTGTTATCGCTTACATAATTGACAATGCATGGACCTGGTTCGCCATGTAAGATCTTTATTTCATAGGAGACTCCGGCTTCCATTGCTTGTTTTTCAACTTCCTTCATTCGTTCTTTACGCTTATCATTGATATCAATAGAATTCCAGTTGCTTAGGACATCAGATTTAGCTCTATCCGCATCAATAACATAAACAACATCTATGGTTGAACCTTTACTACATGTAGCAATATGAATAGCGTTTTCAGCAGCGCGCTTAGAGTGCTCTGAGCCGTCTGTTGCTAATAAGATCTTCTTGTACATCTTTTCACCTCCTACTCATCCTAATGAGAGCTTAGTTTGTTCGCGAGTTTACCAACTAGTTCTGAGCTTTCCTCGTTTAAGCCGGTCACGTTTACATTCTTACCAGTTTCCTCAAACTTTGAAACAATTTTGTCAATAGCAGCAACTGCAGAATCATCCCAAATATGAGACCGAGTAAGATTTACTTCAACAGATGTAATTTCTTCTTTATAATCAAATTTTGTGAGCAATTCCGTTACCGATGCAAAGAATAGTTCACCATTGATATTATATATTCTTGTATCTCCTTTTAAGTGACTTTCTACACGTATTTTGGAAATTTTAGACACAAAGAAAATCGCACTTAATAAGATTCCAGAAAAGACACCTATAGCTAAATTATGAGTATAAATAACGGTGACAACCGTGATGATCATCACAAGCGCATCACTTCTTGGAATCAAATGAAGGGTACGAATGGAATTCCAATCAAATGTACTAATCGAAACCATGATCATGACACCTACTAAAGCAGCCATTGGAATTTGTACAACAATATCACCTAAAACAATAATTAGAAACATGAGAAATGCGCCTGCAACTAGTGATGAGAGGCGTCCACGCCCACCTGATTTAATGTTTATGACTGATTGTCCAATCATGGCGCAGCCTGCCATACCTCCAAAGAACCCTGTAATAATATTAGCGATTCCTTGACCTTTCCCCTCAGCATTCTTATTACTAGGAGTGTCTGTCATATCATCAACAATAGATGCTGTAAGAAGGGACTCTAATAGCCCGACAATAGTTAAAGCAAGTGAGTAAGGTAAGATAATCATAAAAGTTTCAATTGAAAGGGGGATGTCTGGTATCAAAAAGACAGGTAATGTACGCGTTAATTCTCCCATATCTCCTACAGCTCTAACATTGATATCCATAATAAGAGCAATAGTTGTTACGGCGATAATAGCAACAAGAGTAGAAGGGATTACCTTCGTTAAATAGGGTAATAAATAGATGATCAATAATGTAATTGCAACTAGCAAATACATTATTGATGTTTCGCCTTCAAAATGCTGTAATTGTGATGTGAAAATGAGTATGGCAAGGGCATTTACAAAACCGACCATAACGGAACGAGGTATAAACTTCATATATCTCGCTAGTTTTAAAAAACCGAATATAATTTGAAGTACCCCTGTTAATATAGTTGCAGCTAGCAGATATTCAAGTCCGTGATCTCTAACTAGATCAAGAAATAATAATGCCATTGCCCCAGTTGCAGCTGATATCATTCCAGGCCTTCCACCTACAAAGGCAATCGTTACTGCGATTGTAAAAGAAGCATAAAGTCCAACCATTGGATCAACACCGGCAATAATAGAGAAGGCTATAGCCTCAGGGATTAGCGCAAGTGCAACAACTAATCCTGATAGAACATCTCCTTTTATATTGCCGAACCAAGACTCCTTATATGTTACCTGTTCCAATTATTACTACCTCCTTTATCCTTTTGTTAGTATGTGCAGGTACTTTCTAATAACTCTAAAGAATTTGTCTAGCCATAAGATCATGTCGAAAAAAACCTGTACTTAATGTTTGCGTTTGTTCAATTCATTTGTGAAAATAAGAGTATCTAGTTGATCGTGTGAAACAAGCCAATTATTTTTATATTTTTTCTAGGCTGTTTTCGTAAATATTATATTTTTCAGAATGCAATATTTAAAAATAGTGGAATAGAGCAGAAGTCGCTCGATTCCTGCAGGAGAAGAGGAAATTGCGCGGTCTCACAGGCGAATCCGAGGGAGGATCGGCTTCCTCCCCAGACGAGTGCCTGGATCGCAATGGAACGAACCTGTTTGTACGAGCAATGGCTTAAAAAGAAACAAGAATGCGAAAACAGCCTTTTTCTAAAATATAAAAATTTTTATAAAAAGCATAAAAAGAAATGAATAAAAAGATAAAGGAGGATTCAATGAGTGAAAATGAAGCAGTAAAAGTTATTCCACTAGGTGGAATGGGTGAGATAGGGAAAAATATGTACGTCATTGAATGCATGGATGAAATCATAATTGTTGATGCGGGTGTGAAGTTTGCAACCAATGATTTACTTGGAGTAGACCTACTTATTCCTGATTTCTCATACTTAGAGAAAAATACGGAAAAAATAAAAGGTCTCTTTATCACACATGGCCATGAGGATCATATTGGAGGTATACCGTATTTGCTCAAAAAGATAAACATTCCGATTTACGCGGGAGATTTAGCTTTGGGGTTTATTAAAAGTAAATTAGAAGAACATCAACTCCTCCATATGGCAAAACTCCATGAAATATCAGAGAACAGTAGAGTGGAATATCATCATTCTTTTGTTACTTTTTTTAGAACAACACATAGTATTCCTGACTCTTTTGGGATTGTCATCCATACACCTTTAGGGAATATAGTACATACAGGTGACTTCAAATTCGATTTGACTCCCACCGGGAAACCATCGGATGTGTCGCGTATGAGTGAAATAGGGAACTCGGGTGTATTGTGCCTATTATCCGATAGTACAAATAGTGAAGTTCCCGGATTTTCAGCTTCTGAGCAATATATTAGTGACAATATCTTTGAGGTCATCAAAAGCCAGAAAGGCCGAATCATTGTTGCTTTATTTGCATCGAATGTTTATCGACTTCAACAGGTTATTAAAGCCTCAATTGCGACAGGTCGTAAAGTAGCTGTTTTTGGTAGAAGTATGGAAAGAGCAATTTCGATTGGGAAAGAATTAGGATATATAAAGGCACCGTATGGAACATTTATTGGAGCGGATGATGTTAACAATTTCAAAAAAAGTCAGGTGACGATACTCTGTACTGGAAGTCAAGGAGAGCCTTTTGCTGCGTTATCAAGAATAGCGGAAGGTAAGCATAGATTCATAAGTGTTGAACGTGGAGATACCATTATTTTCTCATCTTCGCCAATACCAGGCAATATTCTTGATGTAAATAAAGTGATCAATAAACTATTAAAAGCCGGAGCCGAAGTTATCGATAATCAATTGTATGATATTCATACATCCGGTCATGGTGGACAAGAAGAATTAAAACTGATGATTAACTTAATGAAGCCTAAATATCTTGTTCCAATTCATGGAGAATATCGAATGCAAAAAATGCATCAATCTCTTGCTCTTAATTGTAAAGTACCGGAAGAAAATATCTTTGTTTTAGATAATGGGGAAGTTATTGAAATCAGTTCTTCAAAAGCTAGTGTTGTAGGGAGTGTACCTTCCGGTACAGATTATGTACAAGGAAACAACGTAGTTAGTATAGGGAAGAAAGTAGCAAGTGATCGAAAAAGACTTGCTGAAAATGGTATCATTACCATTTTTATTCTCAAAGATGGTGTTAACATGATAGATAAGCCTCAGGTTATATCTAGAGGATTTGTTTATATGAGAGATGCAGGACCTTTAATGGGGGAATTACAGAACTTAGCCACTTCATTATTCCATCAATTAATTGATGGAACTGATGTTGAGAGACAAATGATGAATCTCATTTCTGATTTTATATATAACCGATTAAAAAGAAGTCCAATTGTTGTGATTAAACTTATTAATATTTCTTAAGAAGATCTATTTGGATCTTCTTTTCTTTTTGTCAAAGATGATTTTTCCACAAAAAAAGGATGTCAGAAAAATCATTATGTAAGCGCTTCAAATATTAAGCCTACAGTTATATAATAATTATATAAATGCTGGATGAAAGAGGGGGATACCGTGTTTCGTCATATCTTACTTCCAACTGATGGGTCAATCCATTCAATTAAAGCTGCAGAGAAGGCAATTCAAATTGCAAAGTTAAGCACGAACAGCGAGATTGAAGTCATTTACGTAGTAGATGGTAACACATCGAAACAAGATGTTTTGCGAAGTTGGGATTCAGCAGGAATTAGATATAGTAGAGAGAAAAGACTTCATGCAACAGTTAATCTTGCAAATAAAGCAGGTGTTAAGTATGCCATTAAGATATTAAGAGGAGACCCTGCCAAGATTATTTTAACTTATGCTAAAGAAAAACAAATTGACCTAATCGTAATGGGAAGCAGAGGGCTTAATTCTTTTCAAGAAATGCTGCTGGGAAGTGTAAGCCACAGAGTGACAAAGTATTCTCAATGTCCAGTTATGGTTGTTAAATAAGAATAGAGAATGAGGAAAGAGGCTGTCACTAAGATAGCCTCTTTGATGTTTATGGATACCAAAAAATAATTATATTAATTAATACTAAAATATAAATGGTTGTATTTAATTATAATTAAATTATGTAATTTATATTAGGGGTAGTAATTTATAGATATTTAAAGTAAATAAGAGTAAAAATAATATGATTTACGCTTACATCGAATTTTAATTATTTAATTAAAGGTGTTATTATTCAGGTACAAACAACGTCTGACTTTCGTGAGAGTCGAAGGTCGAAAAATACTAAATAGAGGTGAGAAAGTGAAAACTTATAACTTAAAACAACAATGGTTCGGTAATGTTAAAGGAGATGTACTATCTGGTATTGTTGTTGCTTTAGCTCTTATACCAGAAGCCATTGCCTTTTCAATCATTGCAGGTGTTGATCCTATGGTAGGTTTGTATGCTTCCTTCTGTATTGCTGTGGTCATAGCTTTTGTAGGTGGACGACCAGGTATGATATCAGGTGCAACTGGAGCGATGGCTTTATTAATGATTACATTAGTTGCTGATTATGGTCTTCAGTATTTATTAGCAGCAACCATTTTAACAGGTATTATTCAGTTTTTATTTGGAACATTTAAATTAGCTAGCATTATGAAGTTTGTACCTAGATCGGTCATGGTAGGCTTTGTAAATGCATTAGCGATTATGATCTTTACCTCACAGTTACAACATTTTGAAGGAGAATCTTGGGTGATGTACGGTCTCGTCGCCTTAACATTGGCCATCATTTATTTGTTTCCTAAGGTCACAAAAGCAGTTCCTTCTACATTAGTAGCCATTATTGTTGTAACAGCCATTGTGATTTTTGGAGATATTGGTGTGAGGGCTGTTGGAGATTTAGGGGTATTAACTCAGAGTTTACCAGTGTTTTTAATTCCCTCGATCCCTCTTACATTTGAAACATTAGCAATCATATTTCCATACTCATTAGCCCTAGCAATAGTTGGAATGCTTGAATCATTACTGACTGCAAATATCGTGGATGATATGACTGATACTGAGAGTAATAAAAATAAGGAAATACGTGGACAAGGATATGCCAATGTCATAACAGGATTCTTCGGTGGAATGGCTGGCTGTGCTATGCTTGGTCAATCCGTTATTAATGTAAAATCAGGAGGAAATGGTCGTTTATCTTCTTTAGTAGCAGGCATTGTCCTTATGTTTTTGATTATCGTTTTAGGGGGTATAGTAGTACAAATCCCTATGGCAGCACTAGCTGGAGTTATGATCATGGTTTCCATTGGTACGTTTGATTGGAGTTCTATTAAATCTCTTCATAAGATTCCGAAAACTGACGCGGTCGTTATGGTCATCACCGTTTTAACTGTCTTGTACACACATGATCTATCAAAGGGTGTATTAGCAGGAGTTTTATTAAGTATGATTTTCTTTGCAGCAAAAATTTCAAAGGTGCATATTGAAGAAACAGTACTAAATGATAGAAAAAAAGTTTACAAGGTTCAAGGTCAGATATTCTTTGCTTCAGTAGCGGACTTAATAAACAAATTCAATTATAGTGATGATGTAAAAGAAGTTGTCATTGATTTATCTCTAGCGCATCTTTGGGATGATTCAGCAATTGGTGCATTAGATAAAATTGAAATGAAATTTGAACAAAATAATATACATGTTTCTTATGTAGGATTAAACACAGAAAGTCAAAGGTTAAAGAAAAAAATTGGGGGCTTATCAAAGGCTTCTGGACATTAAATATGACAGTAAATGGAGAGATAAACATGCAAATCTTATTACCAGCAGATGGATCAGAACATTCAGTACGTGCAGCAGAAAAGGCCATTGAAGTTGCGAAGATGTTTAAAGGTAGAATCGATGTGCTATATGTTGTTGATGGAGCAACGTCAAAAAGCGATGTCTTGCAAAATGTAAGTAAATTTGAAATCGAAAGAAAAAGAAAAGCTAGATTACAGCCGATTGAAGACAGAATTATACATGCAGGGCTAGACTATTCAATAATCATAGAACACGGTGAACCGGGACCAACCATTGTAGAATTTGCTAATAGAGGTAATTATGAATGTGTTGTTGTGGGAAGTCGGGGATTAAATAAGTTACAAACAATGGTTTTGGGAAGCGTATCCCACAAAGTAGTCAAGCGTGTAGAATGTCCTGTAATGGTCATTAAATAAGAAAACATAAAAGGGAAGCATCTATTTAAAGTTGCTTCCCTTTTATGTTTTATCTTTAGAATATAGGATTAGCTATTAAAGTCGCTCTCCTCTTTTTAGCTTTTCTATATGTTCGTTTAGGTCTTCTTTCTTTACTCGCCAGTGTCTACCTATTTTAAAACCAGGTAATTTCCCTTCTTGGACAAGCTTATATGTAGTCATCTCACTTATTTGCAAATACTTTGCTACTTGAGCTATTGTCATGATCTCAGGTTCCATATAGAAACCTCCTAACTTTGGAATTACAAGTTTATTATATCATAGCAAGTACATGAATTTTTAGAAAAAAGGATCTCTTGGTAAATTTATTATATAGTATTCCCGTAAAGACCAATTAATAGGTGTATTAAAGAAAATTTAAATGTGATTTGGTGAATTTGAAAAATTAGATATGTCTATAAAAGAAATTATTGTAATTTTATGTTAAATTAACTACTAGAGTTAATTTTAAAAATAATGAATTTTAATTCTTCAATGACGATTAAATAGAACTTCTACATATTTTAAAGGGAGTGGAAATGCTTGTATAAGATTGTTTATTTTGATGAAGGTTCTGCAACAGATTTTCTGCAAATCCATTATGGAGGAAATATAGAGGTAGTTGATGAAGATAATGGAAAGTTTACTTATAAAGTTGGTGGTTCAGTCGATGGAAAGGTTGGAGCTGGAAATAGTTTCTTTTCATTGATTAAAGCAAGTATTTCTCTAAATGGTAATGCAAATATAGAAAAGTCAAAGGATTCAATCCTAAAATCTACTATAACCAATACTCTTTTATCAGACTTTGTAAAATTTGCAAATAGTGAAGAAAATAATAAACAAATTAGCGTTTTTAATGGTTTTAATGTAGATTCAATAAGAAATTCATTTACATTTATAAAAATGTATTCTCCATATATTAAGCTACTTAAAGAAGATACCGAATATACAAAAGATTTAGCTGACTTTAACTTTATAGAAATTGACGACATTCTTAAAGGAGCAAAAGGATACTATGAGTTACTAGCTGTTAAAGGTGAAGAAAAATCAATTCTTCGTTTTAATATTAATTCTTTTAGAAATAGTTATACTCTAACAGATTTAACAAAAATGGATTTAACATACTATGGCATAAAAGTGGGGGAATGTAATTTAGAAGATTTATTAGTAGAAAATGAATTTCCTAAGGATGAAGAAATTAAAAAATTGACAGCAGAAGAAATATTTAATGAACAAAAAAATGATGACACAAGAATTAGTTTAAATATTTACGATGTGTTGTTAGCAGGGATTTCAGGAGAAAAAGTATGAAATTTATAGTGTTTAATGGACCACTGGATGAATTTGAAAAAATAGTACCCAGTGAATATACCAATTCATTAACAAGTGTTGTTAGCGCAATGGATATGGTTTTTAAGGGAAACGAAATTAATCTTAGTATATTTGATTCACTTATTGTATATTCAGATGAGTATTCAGGTGTAAAAGAACATTTTATAGATGGGTTTATAAACTATATTTGTCTTTATGCTGAAAGGTTAGAGTTTGAAGAAGTGTATTTACATAATCCCCCAAAGAAAATTGTAGAACAACTACAGAACCATATATCTACTATTGAGTTAGAGGTTATCAATTATGTTTACAAAAGATTAACTGTTAAGAGATTAAGTAATATGAAGGAAAAGTTTGATTCAATTATTTATGGACAGGAACATGTAAAAAAAGAGATATTACAAACATTATATCCATTGACGAATAAGAGGAAGAATAAACCTAAGGTTCTTATGTTATATGGCCCTCCTGGTGTCGGGAAGACTGAGACAGCTAAGTTAATTAACGAGGTTTTAAACGGAAAAAAACTATTTAGGAAACAGTTATCTATGTTCCACAATGATAACATATACTCATATATCTTTGGAGATAAGGTTTTCTCTCTAGCGAAGGACCTTATTGAAAGGGAAACTAACGTTTTGTTATTGGATGAGTTTGATAAAGCACATCCTTTATTCTACAGCGCTTTTTATGAAATGTTTGACGAGGGACAATTTGAAGATAAATATTACAAAGTAAAGTTAGATAATACAATCATATTGTGTACATCTAATTATAATTCTCCAAAAGAAATAAAAGAAAAACTTGGTTCAGCAATATATTCTCGGTTTGACAATATTATTGAATTCAAAGAGTTATCTGAAATAGCGAAGTTGAAAATACTTGATAAAGTATATGAAGAAGAATTAATTCATTTCAAAAAGGCTGATCGTGAGTATCTGAAAAACTTATCTATTTTAGATAAGATGAAAAAAGTAATAAATCAATATGATAATGCAAGGGAAATACGAAAATCATTAATAAAAGTGTTATCGTATCCCTTTGTTGAAAAATTATAATGACAAATCATATAAGATAGAAATTAGAAAAAATTTTGAGTAATTCTTTACTACATTTAAAATTGTGAAATAAAAGGATTTTCATAATAAACAAATAAAGAACAACTTTTATTATAAATATTAACTCTTACAATTATATAGACCTTTCAAGCTAATCACTTCTTAATTTAGTTAAAAGATTTTTTGTATCTACTAATAGTATTATATAATATAAATTTTTCCGATTAATTATGGAAATTATTCTATTTGATTTAAATTAACTAATCTTATTCCGGTTAATTATGACAAAATCACTTTTAGTAAATATTGAATAAATAGGACTGCATTCCGACAAATTATGAAAAATTACATTCAGGAATTAGTAGACCAATATGGTGAATCAGTTATGGAGTGTGGAGTTAAAGTCTCAAGTGATCAAGGTAATTCTTGTGGGAGTGCGGGAAGTAGGCAAGGCTGCTGGACATGCGGAATGGTCAGTGGCAAAGATCCCATGCTTACACGCCATATACAAGAAGGTAAAACTAAATATCAATATCTTTTGGACTGGAAAACTCTTATGCTTCGAATGAGAAACGACATTCGTTATCGTGAAGTTCTTCCGAGACAACAATTTAATAAAAAACTTAAGGAATTGTCTCAAGATCGAAATGAAAGTAATCAAGTTGAACTTTTTGAATTAGCTGAGAATCCTCACATTGACCGCTATAACACATTTAAACGAGCGGAATATAATGAGTATGCTCCTGGTGCAATGACCGTAGAAGGTAGAAGAATATTGTTAGAATATCTTTTATATATTCAAGAGCAGACCGGATACAAATTAATTCATGAGTACGAAATTGATGCAATCCTTGATTGTTGGGAAGAAACTGATGGCATAGTGGTTTCTCGAAATGAATTAACATCTAAAGAGTTTTTATATGATGGTGAACTAATCTTCCTTCCGGATAAGAAAGTGAATAAAAAGCTAACCCAAAATCCTAATCCCGTCTTCTATGTAGATATAGACTTAAAAATGGAGGAAGGGGAGCTTTATGAGTTCTTTAAAGAACGTCAACAGGCTACTGGTAAGAGTTATTTCTTTTTCCCTAAAACTTTTGACGTCAGAGAAAAAACGTTGGTATGGAATAAAGTATCCTTTGTTGTGTGCGGAAAAGGTGTTCAGGATTCATTCCAGGCCCATGAGTTAGTATATGAATGGTTAGGTTGGGTCTATGGTTCCTTTAACGAAAAAACTAAAAAAGCAGCTCTAGATCACTTGCTACTTAGTGCGATTGGAGAAGGAGTTCTTACAAAAATAGAAGAGAATAAAAAGAAAGAATTGTCCAATTTGCCGAAAGTGGAAATTCCGCTTGTTGAGCATGATAATGGACAGTTTAGTTTAGCAATTTAATAAAAAGGAGAGTTTCTATATGGTGAATAGATATGAATATAAAGGTTATACCTTATTTGTACAATACGAGGATCATTTTAGTTATGTTGCTATTTGTAATGGTTATGAGGTGTGTCGAGGTACGTCTATTAATATTACAAAAGCAAAGTTCCAAACACTAATAGATTCGGGGTTACAAATAAAACAACCAAGAGTTATAGGTGAATAAATTTACAAAAGGGAGGACAATTTTCTCCCTTTTGTATTATTTATAAATCTTGTTTAATTAATAGTCTCTTATGATTAATAAGTTAAACCTTTATCGAGTATATAAAAAATCTAATAAAAATTAATATGAAAAATATCTAAGGGAGTGTAAGGAATATGTTATCCAAAAAACATAGAGTAGTAGCGGAACAAGCTCTTGAGTCATATATAGAGTCCTCGCCACTAACTCCGGAGTCTATTAACAGAGGCTGTTGTGAGGATTTTGCTGAATGTCTTAATTGGTCATATACTCATGAAGGTTTAAATCAGCATGAATACTGTTGTACTTTTGACTTTATATGCTCTAATGTAAACATTGATGATTATAGTGGAGATTGTGAATGTATAAAAGATTGGCAAGAGGATTCTATGACCTCTCTCGGTGTCCCTTTTAAGTATTTTCAAGAATATAGAAAAAAAGTAGAGAAATTTGATCCGAAAAGTTTGGTTTGTTATCACGTATGGTTGTTTGATGGAAAATATCATTATGATTCTGAGTGCTTAGACGGGGTAATAAATCCTTTAGAATTACCATTCTTTCAAAGACTTACAAAGGGGAAAAACTAATAAAGGAAAATATTTAGATATGCTATTGGTAAGGAAACATGTTTATAGAAGGTCTTATAAATATTAAAACCTTCTATAAACGAAAATTCAATTACCTAATTAAAAAAGAGCGTATAGAATAAATTTGAGGAGGAAGTTCAAAATGTATAAAAAAGATATGAGTGATAAATTAAAGAATTGGAGTTTTTATGTATTTCTGTTTATGATAATATCTCTTTGTTTCTTATTAATATTAGGTTCAATGAATTCGCTTATTAAAGAAATAATAGCATCTGTTATAACTGGTGTATTTGTTACCTGGATTTTATCATCGCTTGGTACTCTATATTTTCTAGCAAAGGTAAGAAAATTGAAGATTCAAGACCTAAATTTGGATTCTATGCATGATCCTAAAGTGATAGGGGAAATTGGAAATTTTGCACTTTTCACATATCCGCAGAGGTTTGCTTTTTGTTTGGGATTACTAACAGTTATTGTAGGTTACTCGATATTAATTGGTACTTTCCAAAATTGGAATCTAAGTGATTTCGGAACAGGGATTACAGTTTTTGGTTTGGGTTTAACGATTGCTACCTTACTCGAAGCAGATGTAAAGGAAAGAAGATTGTATAGAATTGAACAGATTCAATTTAACACTAGTAACCAAGAAATAAAGAATATAAAAAATTCGATAGATAACATATCTGAGAATTTAGATAGAATCCAAGAAATAGAAGAGATAAAAAAATCAATAGACATTTTGTTTCAGAAATTAGATAGGATTAATGAAAAAGAAAAAAGCAAGAAAAGATACCAAAGATAATAAGGGAGGCTCTAAGGATCCACCTTTATTATCTATGTGTTAGCTTTATCATTAACATATAATCCAATAATATATACTGTGAAATTAGGAGAAAAATAACCTTTTCCACAGAGGAGATTTCAGAATATGTAACTTGTTATTTAAATGTAGCTATAGTAAGATAGTTGTATATTACTTTTTCTTTATTCTTTTTTTTGCAACCTATTTATTGGTTAGCTGTTTACTTATCAAACTATAAGCACTCTTTGGAGTGATCTGTACACATTTAGTTAATCTATTTGTGTCTAACAGACATTCCAAGAGTGCTTTTTTGCGTTATCAAAAAACTTTTGGAAAGAGGTAGATTGTATGCAATTATTAGGAGATGTATTAGGAGCGAAAAGAGACGTGGTGACTGATTTACAGGTTGCTACTGCAAAACAAACTCATTTCTTTAAGAAACGTTTAAAGGTAGAGATCACATTAAAGGATGGTACTCGTCGTTATTTCAGATGTAAGTCTATTCATAAGGATGAAGCAATTCAAGAAGTTTTATATTTCGTGGATTGTATTGAGAAGGAATTACATCAGAATATTGTTTGGCGTTTTACTGACGAAAATCAATATTATTTCGGATCAAAATTACCAGACCGACCATCAAAGAAATTTAGTGTGAAAAAGGCACTAGTAGATTTCTTTTTCCCATTAGAGGATTAAAAATTGAGTTAACTAGTGGTTGCAGCAAAAAAAAGAAAAGAGAGTAATAGTAAAAAACTTTTAGAAAGAGTTTATGGACAATAAATGTCTATTTTATTGAAATTAGGAGAGTGAAATATTTCATGCTTAATCGAGTCGTGCTTGTTGGTAGATTAGTAAAAAATCCCGATCTTAGATATACATCAAGTGGAGTAGCTGTTGCTACATTTACTTTGGCAGTAAATCGTACGTTTACCAATCAACAAGGTGAACGTGAAGCAGATTTTCTGAATTGCGTAGTTTGGAGAAAACAAGCCGAAAGTACTGCAAACTTCTTGAAAAAAGGTAGTTTGGCTGGTGTTGATGGTCGTTTACAATCACGCTCATATGAAGATCAGACAGGGAAGCGTGTTTATGTAACGGAAGTTGTTGCGGAGACTGTTCAGTTTCTTGATGTAAAAGGTTCTGGAAATGGAAATCAGGACGGTAATCAAGAAAATAACAACACAAACCAAAATAACAACCGTAATCAGAGTCAAAATAACAATAACTCTTTTGGAGATCCATTTTCTAATGCCATTCCTTATGACATTCCAGACGATGATCTTCCCTTTTAAAGAGTCAATTCAATAATAAAAAGAGAGTGTTTCATTCCAATAGGAATGAGCACTCTTTTTTTGTTTTACTAATAAACGATGGGAGTAAATATTATGTCTAATATAGGTAACAAAATTCGCAGTGGATTTTTCGCAACCCCACATCTTCAAGGAGAATATGTTAAACAATTGCTAGATTTTTCAGGTGATTGTAGCATTTTAGATCCTACAGCTGGAGAAGGGGAATTACTTTCGCAACTTGCTGAAGAACAAGAATATAAGATTACCACTTATGGAGTGGAGCTTGATAAAGGCCGAGCTGAAAAGGCTTCTAAGGTGCTAGATCATTCTGTTAATGCTCCAATCGAATCCATGGTGATCTCTAATGATGTATTTAGTATGTTGTGGTTAAATCCTCCGTATGATTTTAGCATTAAAGGTATGGAAGATGATGAAGCTGATCGTAAGGAATATTTAGAATTGGTGAGAAATACAAGGTATTTAGCACCTAATGGAGTATTGGTTTTCGTCATTCCTTCTTACCGTATCGCAGATGCTAAGATAGCGAGATTTCTAGCTGTAAACTTCGAAAATATAGGGATTCTA
Source organism: Metabacillus schmidteae (assembly GCF_903166545.1). NCBI lineage: Bacteria > Bacillati > Bacillota > Bacilli > Caryophanales > Bacillaceae > Metabacillus > Metabacillus schmidteae. Next base: position 242,307 of record NZ_CAESCH010000003.1, read on the forward strand.
CGTTTTTCTGATGATGATTATGATGGTTTTAAACAATGTATATTCATTGGTACGAAGAAGCCTGGGAAGTTCAAAGAGTACAATAAAAAACTTTTTGATTTTCTGATTGAGATGGAATCAGAAGAGTTTGTAAAAACAAAAGTAACTCCTATTAACCTAATGGTCGGTAAACACAAATGGAAGGTACCGGCTGGTCCAACAGAAATTCGTACTTTCTATACAAAATTGGAAAGTAAAGCGAATTTTGTTGATGCTATTAGAAGTAGTAAAGGGTTCGCAGCGTTTAAAGAGCGTTCTAAACCGAAGTCACTTGTTTTAGGAGGAAATCCAATCATTAATATTGCACAAGGTCAGATGGCGTTATTGTTAGCTTCTGGTGCTTGTAATGGACTTATTGGTGAAGGGGATCACTTACATGCTGTACAGGGTTTAGAGATTGTTAAAAAAGTAAAGTCAGAAGAAGAGAAACATCACGAAAGTGGAGGAACTTCAACATTGACTAAAATCCGTACTGTCCGAGAAGTCTCTATAAAAGTAATTACTCCTTCAGGTGCAATTAAGAAATTCGTTTAATTGAGAGAATCGTGTTTTATTAACAATATAGTTTTTAAATTAAATGTAAATTTGGAGTGATTCAAAATTGGATATCACAATTTCTTCTATTTATCATACAAAATCTGCTAAGGAAATGGCATTTGATACTGCATGTGACATTCTAGAAAATCACGTATATGTATATGTTTCTAATCAAGTCGTGACTATTGCTAATAAACTAGACCATGGGTATATCAATGAAAGATGCAAAACCAAACAATTCAAGTTTAAAAATCAGTTTAAACTACGTTCATTCCTAAGTTATTTAAAGGAATATAAGAATGTAACTTTGTTAAATGGTGAGGCAATAAACTCTTATCCTTGGATATGAACAGAGTACTGAGTAAGGTTTGCACTTAAAAATAAACAAGCATGAGAGTTAATTTTAAATAAATTAGTGAGAGTGGAAGTTAACAAGAATATTGTTAACTTCCTTTTTTATCTGTTAAACAAAAGGAGAGGAATTTATATGGAACAAACACAATTAAGCTTTTTTGGAGCAAGTGAACAAATAAATCAGTTAATGGAAGATATTCGAAGCGAAGTTCAAGTGAATCGAAAGGTTGCTTATGATGTTGGGGTTAAGATAGGTGGAAGTCGTAAAGATGAAGCTATTCTAAGAAGTCAGTTTTCAAAGGAAAAAAACATAGAAATTCTATCTGAAATTGAGAAAACATCAGCTGTACTTGCAGCAGAGTTAATCTCAAAGCAGGAGCTGTTTTCTAATTTTTCTTTAGAAAATGAACGTGAACAAGGAGTAGATTGTAAAGTTGCAAGACTTAAACAATTACTCATCCAGCGAATAGACAATCAACCCTCGGATAATGAAGAAGCTCGAAAAAAATACTTCATTGCTGTACAAGAGTTGTCAAAATGGTTCAGTGTTTTATTTACATGGGATCAATTCAGTGACTTTATCAGCGTTATGAACAAACAGTTAATCTATGAGGGTACAAGTGATGATCATGTTAACTATACAGTTAGACGTATTGCTGACTTAAAAACAAAGCTTGTTGGAACAAACAAATCTGATAAGGTAACTATTTCTGAAATTGAAAGATTAATTCGCAAATCAGAAGAGCGTCTGAAAAATATTGAAGCCGCTAAAAAGTATTGTTATCGGATTTTAGGTGATTCCTTTAAAAACTTTTTCACCAAACAACAGAGTATCAATAGCACCTTAAAGGCTATAGAAAAAATTAATTCCTGGGATGTACTTCTTGCACCAAAAAAGAGTAAGGGTACAGGTAAGAAAAAGCAAGCTGTATGGGAGCGTTCCTTACCTGAACGTCCAGATCGTAAAGGAGGACGCGAAACCTTTGTTCGAAAACCAGAGGATATGATAACTGGATTTCAATTTAGAGGTGTAGAGTTTGGGCATTATGTGAATGACGAGAAAGGTCTTGAACATATTTTTCGTTGTTCTGAAGCTCTCCATGATCTAGTAGATATACTTGGTATCAATGACACTGATATATCGCTCGATTGCTCTCTTAGTCTTGCATTCGGGGCTAGAGGTAGAGGTAAGGCACTAGGACATTATGAGCCAAATTACAAGGTGATTAATTTTACTAAAGAGCGAGGTTCGCTTGGAATATGCGCTCATGAGGTTTTTCATGCTATTGACCATTGGTTGTATTGTATGTCGCATGAGAACAAGAATGGACGTATTGGTTATCTTTCAAATCTAGATAACATTGGTTCTGGTATCTCTAATGAACTTATTAGAGCTATGGAAGAATTAATAAAAGAAATGAAAGAAGGTAGCTCATTAGACTATTTTCCAAATGAAAATAAACCAGGTACATCTTGGAGAATTTCTTACGCATTAAAGACTCTCTATAAGCAAGAGAATGGTGATTTAGAGACTATCATGACTAAACAAAAGGTAAAACTTGATGAGTCTTATCAATATCATCTTTCAATGGTTTCTTCATTTAGCCGTGAAAAGGAAATCGAAAAATTGGAAAGAAGAAAGAAAAGAGACTTAAAAAAATATGCTCAGGCTCTTGCTTGGTATCATGAGCAAGAAACAGGCGAAAGAGTAGAGGGAATTCCTTATCCTACTGATAGAAGCCAATTCTTACAACAAGCGTTGCTTCTCGACAGAGGATCTTTAGGTAAGTATTGGTCTTCAAATGTAGAGTTAATCGCTCGTGCATTTGAAGCGTGGGTACAAGACACATTAAAAGCAAATAATCGTATCAGTGATTATCTTGTATGTGGTACCTACGATTCCATAGCTTATCCAATGCATGAGGAACGTGAAAAAATAAATGAAAAAATGAGTGCATTAGTGAGAGTTATAGCTAAATCCATTCATTCTAAATAAGAGTTTTATGAAAAGCAGGAATCTTTAGAGATTCTTGCTTTTTCTATTGAAAAATAGGGGGAAATAAAATTGAAACAAGTAATTAAAAAAGTATATACTGTGAGTAAGAAAGCGGATAATCCAAGATTGTGGTTGCAACACCTTGTTTGTGAGGCAGCTGGGTTAAAAGCTGAAGAAGAAATTTACATTTCAGTAAATGAAGAGAATCAAGAGATCATTATACAGAATCGGCCTATTAATCAAGATGATCATATATTACACGTATCATCACGTATCAGTAAGACAAGTGGAAAACGAAGACCGCTTGTAGATAGCGCAAAACAAGAATATGCCTCTATCTTAAGTATTAAACAGAAGGTTGAAATTTGTGTTTATAAAGACAATTGTACGAGTAGGATCGTTGTCAGACCTCTCCGTTACAAATTGTTGGAAACCGCTACAGTTGAAAGTCAATCGGATGAGAGATTAAGGCTATTATCTGTTTGTGCAGGAGCTGGAATAGGTACAGGGTGCTTGAAAGATACAAATGCTTTCACACCCGTAATGGAGATCGAATTTGACGATGATAGTTGTGAGGTTTTAAGACATAATTATCCACATTCATATCTATTCAATGGTGATATTCGAGATGTACATGAGGTTGTTGAATCTGATGTTGCTTTTGTAAGCCTTCCATGCTCAGAGCATAGCTCATTGGGCCATCTTGAAGGTAATGTTATGAATAACTTATTTATAGCAACTGCAAAGATTTTAATGAGCTCTCAGTGTAAGGTCCTATTTTTCGAGAATGTCCCAGCTTTCTATAAAAGTGAAGGGTGGTTTGCATTAAAAGAATTACTTCTTGATACCTACCCTTATTGGCAGGAAAAGAATATTGAAAGCTATGATTTTGGAGCAATTGCTACAAGGAATCGGACTTATTCTGTTGCATTCTCCGATTTTGACATGTTCCAGGCATTTCAGTTTCCCAAACCTCCAAATGTACGACGTAGAAAGCTAAAAGATTACCTAGATGGAAAAAATGGTGACTATGAGTGGAAATCATTAGAACATTGGATGACTAGTTTTGAATCAAGAGAAGCTTGGAAGGATCGTTCATTAGATAAGACATTTGTCGATGGTAATGCAAAGCAGATAAATGCAATCCCAAAAAGATACAGATCTCAATGTGCCTCTAATACCTATGTTTTAAGTGAAGATAAGAAGAAATTTCGATTCTTAACGGAAAATGAAATACGCCGTATTTTAAGAGTTCCTGAGTGGTTTGAATTTTGTGAGCATACTCCTAAAACTCGTCGTTTCGAGATGTTAGGACAATCCGTTTCAGGAGAAGTAATAAGAGCTATTGGTAATTCTATAGCTACTGTGTTTATGAAACAAGCACTTAATAAAGTTAACCAAACGGTGAGAGTAGTAAAAGAAAAAGTTGATAGTGCTGTGTCTATAGCAACAAATGGTCAACTTGAATTAATTATATGATTTGTAAATAGAAAGTGTAATAGGTTATAAACTATTACACTTTTCTTGTTCTTAAAACATCAGTTGTTAACTCAACATTTCTAACAAAGTATAGAAAATGATAAGTATTTAATCCTTTTTTATCCTCATTTACTAATAAACTTCACTTAATTGTATGGGCAACTTTTGTTAAAGTTATTTTTGAGGTGGTACGCATGTTAGATACGCCAATTAAGCCAATGCTCTTACAACCATCTATCAATATTCCAAATGGTGAAAACTATATTCATCAAGTAAAATGGGATGGGCATAGGGCTACATTACATTATAACAACGGAAAAGTTAAGTTGTTTACTAGACATGGTAACGACATTAGCTTTAAGTATCCTGAATTATGTAATATTATTCTTCCAGTTGAGAATTGTATCCTAGATGGAGAAGTAATAGCCTTCGACCAAAGTGCATCTCCACCAACTCCTTGTTTTGATAATCTAATTGTACGATTTCAGGCTTCTAAAAAGGACAAGATTGCTCAATTACAACAAACAATTCCTGTACATTTTTCGGCCTTTGATATTCTCTATCTGAATGATAGAGAACTAACCAAACTCAACTTGTCACAACGTTTAGATATACTTGAAGCCACCATAACGAATAATGAGTTCATATCATATAGTGCTAGTTATTCCGATGGTGAGGAACTCTTTAAAAAAATGGTTGAATTGGGTATGGAAGGTATTGTGTCAAAAAACCTTAATAAACCATATTATATCGACTCCAGACCAAAAGACGTCTTCTATAAAATAAAGAATTATCAGTATGAAGTAGTTACTATTTCTGCACTTAGAAAGAATAAATTTGGATGGTTAATGACTAATGAAGAAGGTAAGTATAAGGGTGTTTTGGAGTTTGTACCTCCTGATGAAAGAAAAGCATTTTATCATATTTCAAAACAACTAATTCAATCTGAAAATCGGGAATATATATATCTTAATCCTTTAGTGAAATGTAAAGTGAAGTACCAATGTTTATCAAAAAATGGATTAATGAGAAGTGCTAGTTTCGAAAATTTCGTTCTATCATAAAAAGGAGAATCCATTTATTCTTATGGATTCTCCTTTATCTTATAAGTTATCTATTATTTACCGCATCTTTCAATTGTTTACCTGGACTGAAAGAAGGCACTTTTGATGCTTGTATTTCAATTTCTTCTCCAGTTTGAGGGTTGCGGCCTTTACGAGCAGCACGTTCTTTTACTTCAAAGTTACCGAATCCTATTAATTGAACTTTATCTCCCTCTTTAAGAGTATCCAGAAGTACATCTAACACTGAATCTACTGCTTTTGTTGCATCTTTCTTAGACAATTCAGATCTGCTAGCTACTTCATTAATTAGTTCAGTTTTATTCATGAAAATGACCTCCAATTTAAGTACTACTAAAGGATATTATCATATAAGAACATTAAATGTCATATTTTCTATGATCTTCAAGATCATTTCAAATGAAAAGGGTCAAATAGACATAAAGTCTTGTCGAATTTAAGCATAGAGGTTATAATACCCATATATTAATTTTCCTTTTTTATTTTTTAGCGACCCATTTTTGGTCAGCTGTTGCTTAACAAACATTTAGCAGCCTTTGAGGTTGATTAGAAGTGCACACAGTATATTTGTGTCCTTTTCTAATAAACTTCAAGGGCTTTTTGTGTTTTCAAAAACTTGATGTGTGTTCAAACGAGAATTTTAACGGAGCATTTTCTCCATATGGTTCTCGTTTTTTATATAGATAAAAGAAACTTTTAGAAAGAGGGAGTAATTTAAAGGAAAGGAGAGAGATTTAGGTCCTTTGACCGACTATTTAACAAAAAATGTGTTTGAAAACAAGAACATATGTTCTATAATTTAATCAAACATATAAATAAGGGAGGTGTATCCCTAGCTAAGTGTATTTAGTTAGGGGTACTCCCCAACTCTACATTTAGCTAGGGACTTATTTATGTCAAACAACATTGAATGGAAACTAGAAGAAAATGAAGATTCTCCTAAAATGCTGGAAGTGTATTTAGAACAATCATGGCAAAATGCCTTTTGTTATGCGTTAGCATGTGAAGCTCCAGATCAATCTTGGAAGCAACCACTAATTCTTATGACCATTATTGCAGGAAGTGATTCAACCCTTCAATCAATGAAGGCTGCAATGGACATAGGTTCAAATGGTATCTATTTTGGACATGGTGATAAAACACTTACAACATATGAATTCCAACGAGATTTTCAGTTGAATTCTGATAAAGGATCTTATGAAAAGTTTCCTATCACAATTAATCAAAATCGAAAGGCTCTTGCAATTGTTCACGATAAATTATTTGCTAATGAAGAGTATGTTTTATCGTTTGATGGCAATCCAGCAGAAGATATAGCGAATTTATTAGGTGGTTCTAAGTACGGTTTACATATTCTGAATGAATGGAAGGATACAGTATACCAAGAACTGCTTAATAGAGGCTTTATAGAAGAGATTGAAATGTATTTTGACAAAGATCTATTCGTAGATGGTATGTCATTATTACGTATTAAACTTTCAGAAGAAGAGGCAGATAACCTTATTTCGGAGTTGGTCCAACAGAAAACAATCTGTTTTCCGAGGAGCGGAACGGGATCTGAATTAGAAACTGTAGATTCCTTAACTGATTATATGCTTGGATACTCTGATGCGATGGTTGAAAAACTTTCAAAAGAGGTACAACCAACCCATAATCCAATGGTAGATGAAACCTTAAAACATTTTGAGAGTTTTCCTCGTACATTATTCCCTGTACAAAGTCATGTTGCAACAGCTGTTTCAAAAAGGTTGTTAGAACAAAAGGCTGTCATTATACAGGGTGAGATGTCAACAGGGAAATCGTCAGTTATGACTAGTATTGCAGAAGGTTACCATCAACTAAAAGGAAAAAAGGGATATTTCGCTTGTTTAATGGTTCCACCAAGCTTAACGGCAAAGTGGCCTGATGAAATAAGAGAAATAGTACCTGATGCAGAGATTCATGTCATTCAAAAAACAAGTCAATTAATTGAATACCATGTAGCTTGGGAAAAAGCAGGACGACCAAAGCCTAAGAAACCAGTCTTCTTTGTTATTTCGTTTACTACTATGCGTGGAGATAGTCGTATTGTTCCCGCTGTAGAGTTCTCATATAAGAAAACAACTATTCAAAAAACAGAAGACCGTATTCCATACAGATCAGGTTATTATTGTTCTTCATGTGGTAATGCTCACCAGGTCATTGAATCAAGTAATGTTGTGATCAATGAAGATGGGGAAGAGGAGGAGAAGCATGTTAAACGTACAATGCTTGAAGATGAATTTGGAACTGGAAGACGCATATCCAATAACGTGAAACCGCAGAATGCTTTTTGTTCGGAGTGTGGGGATAGTTTATGGACAAAGAAAGTTCCAACTCGTTATAACTCTTTCAAAGAATGGGCTAAACATGAAAAGAAGCTTGTTCATGCTATAGAGCAAGATAACCCTAATCTATATAAGCACATACAAGATACTCAAAAAGAATTTCCTAAAGTCGTAGGAATGCCCAGACGTATTGCTGCCATAGAATACATCCGTCGTCAAATGAGAAATTTCTTCGATATTTCCATTGTAGATGAAGTACATGAACTAAAGGGCGGTATGACTGCACAGGGAAATTCTCTAGGAAGTCTAGCAAAAGTATCGAAAAAAGTAGTGGCTGGTAGTGGAACAATTTTTGGTGGTAAGGCAGAGGATGTCTATTATCTATTATTTCGTCTATTCCCTCATGAAATGGTTGCTAGTGGATTCAAATATTCAGAGATTAGAAGATTCAATGAAGAATACGGGAATATAGAAGAAACCATATACGAATATAAAGATAATGGTGAGTACTCTAATACTAATTCTCGTGGAGGCGTAAGAAGAACTGAAAAAATATTGCCAGGTATATCTTCTTTTATATACGGCAGATATATGCTAAAGAACATGGTGAACGTAAGGCTAGTAGATGTTTGGCCAGATCCAGTTCATTTAGAGAATATGCCTACTATTTTTGTTGATATGGATGAAGATTTAGAAGAGTCTTATCTAGACATGATTCGTTCTTTCGAACATGCAATTGATACTCGTGAAGATGGGCATAAGCTTTACCTGCCAATGACTGATTTTGGTATCAGTTATATTGATAATCCTTTCACTTTTCCTAATGCAACAATAAAAGTTGATGATGCAGGTAATCGTGAGCTTATTTGGAAAGCCATTCATTTAGATGAAAATCGTTTGCTTCCAAAGGAGAAAAAACTACAAGAGATTATATCTTCTGAAATGTCAGAAGGACGTAAATCCATTGTATATGTGCGAGATACAGGTTCTTCAAGTCCAGGTAGAGACGTACGACCACGGTTACAGAAAGTACTCGAACAAGTAGGAGCCAAGGTTTGTATTCTTGACACAGGAACTACAGCTACTAACAAGCGTTCCGATTGGTTAAAAAAGAAAATTGAAAAGGAAAACTACGATGTATGTATTGTTAGTCAGGAACTAGTTAAAGTGGGTCTTGACCTACTCTGTACACCGACTCTTATATACTATCAATTCAGTTGGTCTTTATTTACAATCAATCAATCTAGTAGACGCGCGTGGCGTATCGGTCAAGATAAAGAGTGCCGTATATTTTATGTTCAGTATAAAAATACGTTCCAAGAAACAATGGCTACTTTAATCGCACAGAAAAATAGAGCTTCTGCAGCTATTAATGGCGAACTTAGTTCTGATGGAATTTCCGCTATGTTGGGTGAAGAGGGAGATCTTCAATCGATGTTGATTCAGAGTGTTAAGAAGGGCAATAAGGTTCTTAAAGGATCTACTGAAGATTGGGTTAGTCAGACCTCGGATCGAGCTAGAGAAATTCTGGCAGGTATCGGTAAGAAGAGGACTCCATCTATTCAAGAACAAGTAACCAGCTGGATTACATCTCAAATTAAAGTTGAAGCAACCAAAAATGTACTTTTACGTAAAATAAAGGTGATTACAGAGGACATAGAACGAGGAAAAGTTTCCGGCTTTACATTCAATAATGGTGTGTTTGAAGTAGATATGATTGAAGCATTTGGTTTTGAATTTGTACCAGATGGAGCAATCCTTTCGCATTTAGTTGCTCAACAACAGCAACCATCTGCAACTACAAAGACATACGATGCTAAATTATTTGAAGTAGAGAAAGCTACATCATCAGGTCGTCGTAAAAAGAATACACCTATTGATGGTCAACTAGCATTTGAACTTTTCTAAAAAATGGAGGAATTTAATAAATGATATCAATTATAGAGTTGTTAACATATTGTCAATTTTTCATTTTAGTAGTGTTGGAACAGTATTGTATCGAGAAGTCTCAACAGTTTAAGGTTACGCAGTATCAAGCAACAATGGAGTACATGTATTTTCCAGAAGCATACCAAGAGGATTGTATGGTGCTTCCAAATGAATATGTAAAACCAGTAGTTGAGGTTTCAGATATAAGAGGTAGTAAAGCGGAAGATCTATTTTCAGCCCTGCAACAGGAGCTTGGCTCAAATGAAAATATTGAGCTAGATGCTGAAAGTAATGAAGATAGTTTGATCTTATATGAAGATCATATGAATAGGGTTAATGAGGATAATACTCAAGATGATTTCCTTTTAATCAATGAATTAAACATACTAGATCAATCTGACCTACCTCCTCTACAACAAGAAGATTGTTTGTCTTTAGATGATTTAATAGACTCTAATGAACCAATGATTTCCTCAGATTATCAAGCATTTGCTACTGCAAAAATTGCGGATAACATTATTGGTAACCAACAATGGACTGTGTCAGTTATAGGTATGGAAGGTTCGCATATTCATGTAAGTGATGGACGTCGTGTATGGGTTGATCTTGGTGAAAAAGCTAGATCGATAAATCCAAAAGATATACTTTCTATCGAAGTAAATAAAAAAGAAGACGGTAAAATTGAAGTCATTAGAACAATAAAATTAGAAGAAGGAACATTTGTAAGTGATGAGTATGTAATTCCGGATGAAGAAATATACCTAGATAAAGAAAGGAGAGTAGTTTGTTAGTTTAGGTATAAAAACCTATTTATTCCATTGTTAAAGATTGTTAGATTATCCAAATACTGATTGCAATATGTGTAAGAAACATTTATTATTGTTTTTGTAGAAGCGTGACGAAATCCGTCACCTCCTACCTAAAGCACAAGATATTCACAAAATCTTGTGCTTTAGGTAGGAATCCCCAAATGGATACCTACCATTTTGTTACCATATTTCATTAAAGAAATATAACTTTTAGTCGATATATTACTTAGGAGTTTGGAAGGAGAAGTCAAGATGTTAATTAACACAGAATTGTACGATAGTACCAAAGTCCCTGGATACATTGAGCAATTGAAACGAGAGAAGAAATTGCTAGAAGAAATCAATATTAAATACTCTCTTAAAACAAAATTTATAAATATAACGGGTAAAGGTGTAGAAGTTTTTGATGGTGCCCTTGATGAAGGTTACTATGAGAATCTTGAGGTTTCCTTAGATAACGCATTGTTAAGTTGGTATAGCCCTCTTATTTTACATTTGGATTGTGATACTGAGGCTGTTATTGAAATTAATCCTGACGGCACACTTGTAGATAGTAGTGTTTCTGTAATCACTAATTTCACGATCTCTAATAAACAAGAACAAGATAAAATGCCATTTTTAAGTTCAGCATTTAGAAAGCTAGTACAACTTCACAAGTTTATTAGAAAATTCAAGTTTCATACACACGGTTATAAATTAACCAATATATCAGTTGTGTTTAAAATTGATAGAAAAGGATTTAGTACAGCATTGAGTAAATTAGAATCTCCTAATATGGCTTTCTATGATCAATGGAAAACAATTTTAAACATTGAATATTCTAATCCAAGTAAACGATATAATAATACAGTTGATGTTCCTATTCAAAATGGAAAAATGTTATACAACATCAAGCGTGAGACTATTTCTACTCGTATTAAATTTTCAATACCTACCAAAAGGAAAAGCATATAGAAATGAGGGTATTATCTAACATCATACTTTTTTCTATATGTTTGCTAGTATTATTGATAAATCCTTCACTAGGTGTAGCAAATGAGGGTATTCCTACCTTTATTGAAAAAAGGGACCTTAATGAAAACCCTATTGAAGAAAACGATATTAACCCGACTATTGGAAATATGACTGAGAATTTTAATGGAATGCTGCCTTATATCTATGACACAGGAATGAAATTCATTACAGTTATCTTTCTTATAGCAGTAGTGGCTCTAGCATTATCTCTTATCTTCAAAAATGGACAATGGACCAAGTGGTCAACAGGAGTAATGGTTACATCGTTGTTAATAATACTATTCTTCAGAGGCGGACCAATAATTGTGTTGACAATGGACGCAATAGGTATTACACTTTTTGCAAGTGACTTATTGAATTTTGCAACCTCTGTAGGTATTTATGTGGCAGTAGGCATGATATTAGTATCATTATTATTTAGATTATTCTATAAGCTTATTAATCATCCTGATTACTTTCGATGGAGTAAGAGGTTAATGATTGGATCAGTTATTATCGCAGTATTGTCATTGGTCATCCCGGTTGTATTTTTGGGAGCTTAAGAAGAGGTTTGCTTGTTTAGAGGAGAGGTAAATATGAAATTAGTTATAGATAATACTAAAAAAAGTAGCACTCCGAAAACTTGCGTTAATGATTGCAGTATGTATGATCCAATTACTCAAGAGTGTGGAATTTGGAAAGAAGTTGAAGTGGAAAATCCGAGCATCTTCGCGAGATGTCAAAAAAAACAACCTTTATCTCAGGAACCTATGAAACAAAGGGGACTAAAAAATATTAAGTTTACGCTAATTGAAGATGATTTTTCATGCGAATTCGATGATCAAGAAGTTTTCTATCACCTTCAAGGAGAGAAAGTTTCGGATGAAGGATCGACATATCCATTTAAACCTGATTTTCCTTCCAATCGTGGTGACGCAATCTGGTTCATAGATTCTTCACAAACTTATGGTTGCTGGATTGTTAATCATTCAAAGAACAAATTTATTTCACTCCCACAGGACAACACAGCTCAAAAAGGTGTTTCATCAAGAATATATAAATCTCCCTACCCACTGCATGACCATAAATCATCAAAATCACTGGCAAGTCGTATGTGTTGGTATGTTAATGAAGATGGATATGGCCAGTATGTTCTAATTGGTAACGGGGAAATTATGATGTTATCTAAATAAGTAGTAATTTTAACCTAGCAAATATTGTTTAAATCTTAGTTTTTCTTTATAATAATCATATATAAAGATATTAACTATGTACATATACAAAAAGGGAAAAACCCTCTAATGAAAACACATTAAATATTATGTGTTATTAGGGTTTTTCCTTTTTTTGTGCTTGTAAAAGGAAGTGGATGTGTCATTGCGAATTTTAATTTTAGATCATCAAAACCCGTATAGAATAGGCACTCAAAAACTACTTGAAATTGAGTTTCCAGAACTTACAGTAGACAGTCGAGATGTAAGTGAAATCTCTGATTTTGACCATATTATTGAAACAGATATCCTATTAATTGATCCGAACAGGATTAGTCATTTGAGTAATCTGAAAGAAAAAATGTCAGAGGTAATAAGTAAAGGATGTAATATTGTCATTTATAGTGCATCTATTTCAGCAGATTTCTTAGTTGAGATGCTATCTATAGGTATCAAAGGAATCCTTTTAAAACATTCAAGTCCCACCAATTTCATGATAGGAATATCCAAGGTAATGAAAGGAGAAAGTTATATTGATAGTGACCTTGTGCCACTCCTTTTAACTAAGGTAATAAGTAATGAGAACGAAATAGTAGAGACACAAATAGTAGAAAATCCTAACAAAAAAGCTTTTCCAGAAGATATATTATCAAAGACTGAATGGACTATCTTACAGTTATTCATACAAGGGAAATCCAATTCAGAGATTGCTAGTTCTTTATTTTTATCGGAAAGTACTGTATCACAATATATGGGGAAAATTTCAAAAAAACTAAAGGTTCCGAACCGTACCGCAGCTGCGGTAAAGGCTGTTGCTAACGGATGGATAGATGTATCTGAGTATGTAATATGAAAAATTGAAACATTTTCATAAAAATACTTGCAATAAGTGTAATGTGTATTGTATATTTGTTTTAAGTTCAATACATATTAAAGGAGTGTTTTTTATGAAAAAACCTGTAATTGCTGTATTTGGTGGAAGTCAAGAAGCTACATTTCGTAAATTAGGAGTTAAATTTAATTGTGAAGTTTTACATCATACTGGTAAGACTCGAAACGGGGGAAATAAGAAAGAATTTCGCAATATTATTAAAAAAGCAGATTCAGTGGTTGTTTTATTAGGAGCATGCGGTCATGTGAGCATGGATATCGTAAAGGAGGTCTGTAAGAAACTTGATAAAAATATTGAATTCGTAAATGGTTTCGGTGCTACTGGAGCTATACAAAAAGGGTTAGAGGTAGTAGGGATAAGAGTAGAGGCTGCATAATTATGAAAAAAGGAATTGAATATGATTTCATTAATAGATGTAACAGTGGTGCAAGTAGTACTGAAGTAGGTGATATGAAAGATGTTGGCATATAGTCATCAAGTGTTCGGTATAACATGGGGACTTATAACATTAACCACACTAAATCTATTCGGAATAGATTTTAAAGATCCGATAGATATGCTCTTATTTTTTGGTCTAGTGTTGTTTGGATCATTGTTTCCTGATATAGATACACCAAATTCAAAATTAGGTAGATACTTTTGGGCGTTATTACTAATCATAGTAGCTGCCGTTATAACGACAGCGGTATACTTTCCTTCATTACTTAATCTAATATATGTTGATTTGAAGAATTTTAGTTTACTACTACTTCCTTTTCTATTGATTTTTACAGGACATAGAAAGTTTTCACATTCCCTTTTATTTCTCCTCTTACTCTGCTTCTATTGTTATTTGATTAATTTCTACTTAAAAGTATCCTTAGTATATTTAATTGCTTATATCGTCGGTGTTGTATCTCACCTGATCGGTGACTACTTAACAAAAAGAGGAATACCACTATTTTTCCCTCTTAGTAAAAAATACTTTAAGTTTTTTATTACTTTTCGAACAGGATCATATAATGAACGTTTGATTATCTGGATATTGTTAATATTAAATATCTTATTTATATCTAGCAATTTTATAAAATATATTGCCTTATGAAGATAAGGGGGGAATTTCAATGTTTCTGTTAATCTTTGAAAAGCCACAGCAAGCTAGGACAGTATGTAAAGCCTTTGATCATAAAGATATGAAAAAATACATAGAGATAAGACCTAATGAATTCTTTTCAAAGGGAGCAATTGGTGTATGGTGTATTGGGCATTTATTAAGAGCTTATACACCAGGGGAGTATAAGGAAGAGTGGAAAGAATGGTCAATTTCTCAATTGCCACTTATTCCGGAAAATTTCTCATTAAAATTAAAAGTAGATGAGAAAAAAACCAGTGCTTTTAGCGAAGTTCGTAAATGGATTAATGATAAAAGAATTGAAACGATAATTAACTGTTCTGACCCAGGGAGAGAAGGGATCTTATTAACAGCTTCTCTGTTGAAATATGTAAACAATAGAAAACCTGTAAAACGATTATGGACGACTAGTTTAACTAAAAGTGCGGTTAAAAAAGCATTTAAGCAATTAAAAGATGAAAAAGAATATCTTAATATATACTACGAAGCACACTCAAGGCAAGTATCGGATTGGATTATTGGCATGTCCGCTTCTAGAGCAGTTTCAATTTTAGCTCAGCAAAAAGGAATTAAAGACAAGTCTGGATTTAGTTTAGGTAGGTGCCAGACTCCACTTGTTTCAATAATTCATCGTCGTGAAAAAGAAATCGAGAATTTCAAGGCTATTCCTTATTGGGATTTGTATTTATCCTTTCGGACAAAAAATAATGAGGTTTATCAAGGTAGATGGTTTAAAGAAGGGGAAGAGCATATTTGGGATAAAGTTAGCGCTGAAGCCTTAACAAGGTATATACAAAATAAACCTAGCCAAGTAGCAGAAGTGTCTAATGAAAAGAAAGAAATTCCCCCGCCACAGTTTTATAATCTAACCGAGTTGCAATTTGAGGCAAATAAAAAATATCAATACTCACCTAATAGGGTACTATCTATTGCACAGAGCTTATATGATAAAGAATTTATGACATATCCTCGAAGTTCTCCTCGTGTCGTTTCACAGGAAGAAGCTAAGGGATTTCCTGAAGTTTTAGAGAAATTAAGTCATCTGGAAGAATACTCAAAATTTTTTCCTACTCCATTAAATGATATTAGTGGAAATAAAAGGTTCGTTAATGATAAGGGCGTTGATGATCACCATGCAATTATACCGACTGAAACCCCGCCTTCTACACTGGAGGTTCTAAATAAAGATGAGAAAAGAATCTATGATATGGTCGTTAAAACGTTTATTGCAGCTCATTTCCCTCATGCAGTATATAGCCAATCTGAGATTCAAACTCTTGTTGATCAACAATTTTTATTTAAAAGCAAGGGCACTAGACTTGTAAGTGAAGGTTGGAAATCAATCTATTCCAATGAATATAACGAAGTAGAAGATGATTCTGCTGAAGAAGTGCAGACATTACCTATTGTTGAAGTGAATGAATTAGTTTCTTCTCAAGACATGACCTTAAAAGAAGGGGTAACAAAACCTCCAAAGAGATTCACTGCAGGTCAACTTGTTAAAGTAATGTCTAATGCAGGTGCATATTTAACAAAAGAAGAAAAAGAAGGGTTTACAAATAAAGAATTATGTCTTGGTACTGTAGCAACACAAGCCAATATTATTAAGCAAGTTTTTGATAAAGGGTATGCGCAAGTTAAAAGTAATAAGGTGTACCTTAACCCAAAGGGTGATCTACTTATGAGAATGTTAGGAGAGAACAATTGGTTAGCTTCACCAGTTACAACAGGAAGAATGGAAAATTTTCTTGAAGATATCGGAAAAGGGAAACAACCATACAAGCGTTTTTTGCAGGCTACAAATGAAAGAATAACTCAATTTGTACAGGATCAAATAAATCAATCTGAGCATTGGAATTTCGAAGAGATAATTAATGAAATGCATCAATCTACAATAGTAGGTTCTTGTATGTATTGTGGGTCTGGTGTTATAGATAAAGGGAAATTTTTCGGATGTGAAAGTTATAGTAAGACACAATGTAGTTTTTCCTTTTCAAAAGAAGTTGCTGGTAAAAAGATAACTAATTCTCAGGCTGCGATGTTACTCGAAAAAGGGACCACTCCACTAATTAAAGGTTTTAAAAAGAAAAATAAGGAAGAAACCTTTGATGCATTTTTGGTTTGGGATCCAAATCAGAAGAAAGTTACTTTTAGCTTTGAAGGAGTTCCAACTAAGAGGTGAAGAGAATAACCAGATAAACTGTATCTTTTAAAAATATAAATGGCTTTGATTGAAATTCATGAATTACCTAATGATGTTTTACTAGAAAGATATAGATATCTAGTTTCTGCTCTTGATGTTGTTTCTGACAAATATGAAGAAGTGGTACGAGAACTTGAAATTGTTAGAAAAGAAATATAAAAAAAGGCATAATTCACTAAGAATTGACCTAAAAGCGAAGGCGTGAAGAGTAATTGAATATCACAAAAGAGTTAAGTTTAACTGATGTTTCAGAAGAACAATTAAAGAAAATGCGTCATGCGTTAGGACTTCCAAGAAAAACAAAGCCTTATAGAAATTACTATAACTGTAGTGCTGATAATACCGATTGGATCGATTTAGTTAATAAAGGTTTTGCTATTAAAGGGAATGCATGGACAGAAGATACTTCAAACTTTTATTTAACATTCGAAGCAACCAAACTTGTTTATGGAAAGAGAATGTCTAAGAAATATTATGATGAACTTTAACTCGTAGTTCGCTAAAAAGGAGATTTAACTTTATGATCGCTGATTTCTCAGAATTGTATTGGTTAGTAAATTTCATCAATCAGAATTGGTTTTTATGTTTTTATGTGTCATTATTGGACTTTTTCTTATTTGTTTAGACATTTTTTATTTAGTTACACCATTTTCCAAAAGAAAACCGAAGTGGAAATAGAAATAAATTACGAAGGAGTACATTGTGATGGACAAAGAAGAGAAGAAAGATTTTGCACGTTTGAAAAGAAGAACAAGTGTTTATTGCAAAATAGAAGTGCAGACCTTTGCAACAGAAAAATGCAGAGTCCTGCACTTATTTTAATAAGGGCATAAAAAAAGACTTGCCAGTCACCCCAAGTCCCTCTAATGTAATGGTGTCGAA